>JBBIPT010000019.1:0-26234 GCA_037442705.1 Anaeromyxobacter sp. | reverse complement strand
CAGCGCGAGCGGCAGGGCGGCGAGGGCGGAGCGCGGCGCCATCGCCCGATATCGTCCGGGGGCCGGGGGGCGGGGGCAAGTTTCCGGCCGCGGGCGGGGCGGCGGCAGGGCCGTCGGGCGGACCGCGCGCGCTGTCGTTCAACGGTTCAGAGCCGCCGGCTCACGCCCACGAAGGCCTGGTTCGTGAACCGGCGGAAGCGCCGGTTCCCCCCGTCGAGCGGCTCGACGGTCCGGTACTCCGTCGCGACGTGGGAGAGCCCCGCGCGCACCGTCCAGCGCTCGTCGAGCCGCCACCCGAGGAAGAACTCGGAGTTGAGCTGCCCCCGGTCGCGGATGTCGCCGAGGAGGAGGTCGAAGGAGGAGACGCCCGCCCGGCGCGGGCCGGCGAAGGCGGGATCCGTCGCCTCGTAGTCGCCCGTCCGCGCGGGGCCGAAGGAGAAGCCGGCGAGGTCGATGTCGAACCCGGCCTCCAGCGGACCGGCGATCCGGAGGACCACGAGGAGCTGGACGTTCAGGGAGGTGACCCACGGATCGGAGAGGACGAGCCGGTTCCCGAGCCCCGCGCGGACGAGGTCGGGGTCGCCGGTCCGGAAGACGAGCGGACCCCGCGCCCGGAACGACGTGAGCCGCCCCCCGAGGCCGGCCTCGAGCCGCCCCGGGAAGACCGCGAAGAGGTGGTTCCACGAGACCGCCGCGGTCGCCCGGTCCGGGGCGGCGCCGAGGGAGGCGTCGAGGGTGTGGGAGTGGCGACCCGTCCCGGCGAGCGCGAGCGCGGGAGCGGCGAGGAGGACGGCGGCGAGGGGAAGGCGGAGGCGGAGCGGGGTGGCCATCCGTTCGCGTCTCCCGGCGGCGGGCGCCGTTACGGCCGGCCGAGCGAGGGCCCCATCCGGTCAGGGGAGCCCGAGCCGGGGATGGGGCGTCACGGGGGATCGCCCCCGGGTCCTCCTCCCTCGACGAGGAGGTGGTGCGCCTTGCGCCCGCCCCGCGCGATGGAGTGGGGCGCCTCCGCCTCGTGCCCGAGGAGGACCTGCGCGGCGTGGACGGCGCGGGCGGCGAGCATTCGCACGCCCTCGCGGAGCTCCTCGCTCTCCCTCACGTGCTCCACGTTCCGCTCCATGTCCTCGGCGGACCAGCCGCGGCTGTGGGCGACGAAGGGGAACTGGGGGAACTGGCAGCCGATCTCCCCGAAGAAGGTCATCATCTGGCCCACCACGGCCTGCACGTTGTCCTGCCCGCCGGTGACGATGAAGGCGGCGATCTTGTTCCTGAGGAGGACGCGGTTCGCGATCGTGATCTGGTTCTGGATGCAGTTCATCCGCTCGATCGCCTTGTAGTAGAGCGAGCTCGCCGCGCCCCAGCGGATGGGGGTCGCGACGAGGAGGACGTCCGCCCAGTGGACGAAGCCCTCGTAGAGCCGGTCGAGCTGGTCCTCGGGATCCATCTGCGTGATGGAGCAGGGCCAGGTGCAGGCGCGCGCGCTCTTGGAGTAGTAGCCCTCGCAGTGGCGGAAGCGGAGCTCGGCGAGCCGGAGGGTGCGGGTCTCGGCGCCGAGGCTCGAAGCCGCGAAGCCGGTGGCGACCTCGAGGAGGGCGTCGGAGGTGGAGTAGCGGGGGTGGGCGAGATCCATCGCCGTCGTGGAGAGGCCGAGCACGCGCACCGGGCCGGGAGCACGCTCCACCGGCCGGGCGAGCGGGTGCTTCGGGTGGGGGGCGCGGGTCCGGGGCGTGGCCGAGTCGAGGTCGACGAGGAGCCTGCCGTCCTCGACGCGCGACGCGTACGCCGGGACCGCGTCCGCCTCGAAGCCGGGCTCTCCCTTGCCCGTGCACGCGTGGTACTTCCAGGCGTGCCAGGGGCAGACGAGGTACTCGCCCTCCAGCGCCCCCTCGCCCAGCGGACCGCCCGCGTGGTTGCACACACCGGAGAGCACGCAGAGCCGCTCTCCCTGCCGCGTGACGGCGAGCGGCACCTTGCCCGCCTTCCGCGGCGTGACGGGGAGGGTGAAGGACGCGGCGGGGCCGAGATCGTGCCAGCGGGCCATGGGGTCGCCTCCGTGAGGACGGTCTCGATGATTGCCGCGGCGGCGCCGCCGCGCCCGGCTTTCGGCCGCCCGCGCCCCCGGGAGGGCCGCGCCCATCGGAAGTCACCCCCGCGGCCCGGTCCAGGGCTTCCCGCAGAGGAACCAGCCGAGCCCGTCGGGCGCGCGGCCGGTGACCCTGAGCCAGCCCTCGTTGGATGCCGCGGAGGTGGTGGAAGGAGCATTATGCCGAGTCCGGGATTATGCCGCGCGCGAGCGTGGAATCGTTGCGGGCGTGGCGTTGTGGCCTCCGGGACGCGGCATAATCACAGCCCTTCCAGGAAGGCGAGCAGCGAGTCCTTGGGCCGGAAGCGGGCGGCTCGTGCGCCGGGCGGAGCGACGCGCGCGAGGGCGCGCTCCTTCATCGCGAGGTCGGCGTCGAGGTACATCTGAGTCGTCTCCACCTGCTCGTGCCCGAGCCAGAGGGCGATGACGGCGCGGTCGACGCCCGCCTCGAGGAGCTGGACGGCGGTGGTGTGGCGGAGCACGTGAGGGGTCACGTGCTTGCGGGCGAGCGTCGGGCATCGCCTCGCCGGCGAGGTCGAGGGCCTCGTCGAGGAGGATCCGGTCGTCGGGGGAGAGGCGGAGGTCGAGCCTGTGCCAGGGCTCGCCCTTCGCCAGGCTCAGGGCGAACGGGTCCATTCCCGCCCGCTCGTGTTGACCCCGCCAGGGCTCGCCCTTCGACAGGCTCAGGGCGAACGGGTCCGTTCCCGCCCGCTCGTGGTGAGCTCCCCGGACCGCCTCCTCGAGGGCGCGGACGGAGAGGCGGGAGGCCCGCTCCACCCACTCCGCCTCCTTCTCCCCGGTCGCGACGGGGAGGACGGTCTGGGCGGCGCGGAGCCGGACCCGACCGGAGCGGAGGGCCTCGCGGAGGAGGGGGCGGGAGGGGAGCTCCCGGCCGAGCCGGGCGAGGTCCATGGCGGCGCGGCGTCCGACGTCGAGGACCTCGCGGGCGTAGTCGTCGAGGTGGCAGCCGAGGGCGGCGAGCCGGTCTCTCTTGCGGAGGGAGTGGAGCCCCTCGGCGAGGGAGACGTCGAGGACGCCGCGGGCGCGGGAGGCGAAGGCGAGGAGGGCATCGAGGTCGCCCACGTCGAGGAGCCCCTCGCGGAAGGCCCGGCGGAGCTCGGCGGGGGAGAAGGAGGGGAGGTCGAGCCGGGGTGGGGGGTGGCCGCGGAGGGCGTGGGCGACGGGATCGGCGGGCGCGGCGGCCGGAGGCTGCGCACGCGGCGGAGCGAGCGGGAGCACGAGAGGAGGCCGCGGGCTCTTCGGGCCGGTGTCGGGCACGCGATCCATCGGGAGGAGGATCGCACGGGGGTCTGACACCGGAGGTCAATCCACCGTCAATCGACTTCCGTGATCTGAAATGGTCGCAATCCGATCGGGGAACGGAAAACAATCCAATCGGAACGCGGGGTTCGGGGCCGGGTCTGATCGCAGACGAGGCGATTCCGATCGGCCGACCCGCCGCCGGCGTGGGCCACCGCGGGGGCGAGGCATCCAGCGCGGCCCGGGGCTCGGAAGGCGGCCGGCGACGATCCCGTCGGGCGCCCGCCCGCTCGAGCTCCGCTGGCCGGGCGTGCTCTTCTCCTGCCGTGCCCGTGGCTCCACGCGCCGCCGCTGCGGGGCGACCCTCCGCGGATCCCGCCTGCGTCGTGATCCTCGCCGGGAGTGCGGGTTCGCGCTAGGCTGGGGCTTCCTTCAAGGGGGGTCCCGCATGCAGCCCGTCCCCGCCGGTCCGCCGGCTCCGTCCACGATGTCCCGAGCGATCCCGTCCTCGCAGGTCGAGTTCAGCGTCGGCCGCACGATCGCGCGCACCTTCTCGACCTGGTGGCGCCACGTCATCGCCTTCTCGATCCTCACGGTCGGCGCGATGGCGCCGTTCTGGGCCGTGGCGCTGCTCGGCGGGTTCCCCATCGCGGGGGTCAACGCGCCCGCGAACCCGCTCGAGGGCGCGGCCGAGCAGATGCAGCCGGTGATTCCGGCGGGATTCTGGCTCGCCTACGCCGCGACGATGCTGCTGTTCCTCGTGGAGATGGGCGCCATCACCTACGGCGTCATCCAGCACCTCGCCGGGAAGAAGGTCTCGCTCGGCGGCATGATCGCCGCCGGCGTGAAGCGCGCGGTGCCGCTGCTCGTCGTCGGTCTGCTCTGCTACCTGGCCGTCCTCCTCGGGTTCCTCCTGCTCGTCATCCCGGGGATCTGGCTCGCCTGCGCCCTCGCGGTCGCGATGCCCGCGGTCGTCGTCGAGCGCCCCGGCATCTTCGGCGCGCTGAAGCGGAGCTTCGCCATCACCAAGGGGAAGCGGTTCTCGATCTTCGTCGTGTTCCTGGTCCTCTTCCTCGTGATGATGGTGACCGTCGCGCTCGTGACGATCTTCCCGATGCTCACCGCCTCGTTCTCGCCCCTCGCCGGCGTCGTGATCGGCCAGATCGTGAACGCGTCGCTCGGGACGCTCTTCTGGGTCCTGCCGGGCGTCGTCTACCACGACCTCCGGGTCGCGAAGGAAGGCGTCGAGACGGCGCAGCTCGCCGCGGTGTTCGAGTGAGGGTGCGGTCACGGCTGCCGTCGCGGGCCCGGCTGCGGTCACGGTTGCGGTAGCGGCTGCGGTCACGGGTCCGGTCGCGATTGCGGATCCGGCTGCGCTTGCCGTTCCGGTCGCGGCTGCGCCTCCGGGCGCGGCTACGTGTCCTTCGATGCCTTGTGTCCCTCACGGGTCTCCGGGGGACCGCGCCGGGACGCGGGACCCCGGAGCCGGACCGGGCCCCTGCTTTCACCTATACTGGGCGCGATTCCCCGGCGGAGCCCACCGTCCCCGGAGGAGCGCATGAGACGCGCGAGCAAGACGGGGCAGCGACTGTTCGGCGCGTTCCTGGCCGGCGTGGTGCTCCTCAACTACCCGCTCCTGTCCCTCTTCAGCCGGCCGACCGACGTCGCCGCGATCCCCCTGCTCTACGCCTACGTCTTCGGCGTCTGGGTCCTGCTCATCGCCCTCATGGCGCTGGCGATCGAGCGGACGAAGGACTGAGGGACCGTGAAGAAATCCCCTCCCTTCGCCGTGTCGGCCGATGCGCTGCGCATCGCTGCGTTGCGCCTCCCTCACATATCAGCGGGATATGCTCGGTCGGCGCGCCTTGCGCTGCTTGCACCTCAACCGCCCGGCTCGGTCCGGGGATTCCCTCACGGTCCCTGAGGCCGCATGCTCCAGGAGTGGGTGATCGTCCTCTTCTCCTTCGCCTACCTGGGGGTCCTGTTCGGGATCGCCTACTACGGTGACAAGCGGGCGGAGCGCGGCCGGTCGATCATCGCGAACCCGTGGATCTACTCGCTCTCGCTGGCGGTCTACTGCACCACCTGGACCTTCTACGGGAGCGTGGGGCGCGCGTCCTCGAGCGGCGTGGGCTTCCTCCCCGTGTACCTGGGCCCCACCCTGATGGTGGCCCTCTGGTGGTACGTGATGCGGAAGATCATCCGCATCAGCAAGGTCCACCGGATCACCTCGATCGCCGACTTCGTGGCCTCGCGCTACGGGAAGAGCCACCTCCTGGGGGGGCTCGTCACTGTGATCGCGGTGGTGGGCGTCATCCCCTACGTCGCGCTCCAGCTCAAGGCCATCTCCGCGAGCTTCACGATGCTGCTCCACTTCCCCGACGTCCTCGCGCCCGCCAAGGCGGCGGCTCGTCCCTTCACGCAGGACACCGCCTTCCACATCGCCATCGCCCTCGCCGTATTCACCATCCTCTACGGGACGCGCCACCTCGACGCCACCGAACGGCACGAGGGGATGGTCACGGCGATCGCCTTCGAGTCCCTGGTGAAGCTCTTCGCCTTCGTGGCGGTGGGGGCCTTCGTCACCTTCGGCCTGTACGACGGCTTCGGCGACATCTTCGAGCGCGCCCATCGCGTGCCGGAGCTGGAGCGGCTCATGACCGTGTCCGGGAGCGGGTACGGCACGTGGGCCTTCCTCACGCTCCTCTCGATGCTCTCCATCCTCTTCCTGCCCCGCCAGTTCCAGATCTCGGTGGTCGAGAACGTGGACGAGAGCCATCTCCGCAAGGCCATCTGGCTCTTCCCCCTCTACCTCCTGCTCATCAACGTCTTCGTGCTCCCCATCGCCCTCGGCGGGCTGATGCACTTCGGCGGAACGGTCGATGCCGACACCTTCGTGCTCACCCTGCCCATGGCGGGGCAGCGGGAGGGGCTCGCGCTCTTCGCCTACCTCGGTGGGCTCTCCGCCGGCACCGGCATGGTGATCGTGGAGGCGATCGCGCTCTCCACCATGGTCTGCAACGATCTCGTCATGCCGTTGCTCCTCCGCTGGAAGGCGCTGCGCCTGGACGCCTGGGCGGACCTCTCCGGCGTGCTCCTGCTCGTGCGGCGGCTCGCGATCGCGGCCATCCTGATCTTCGCGTACATCTACTTCCGGGTGGCGGGGGAGGCCTACGCGCTGGTGGCCATCGGCCTCATCTCCTTCGCCGCGGTGGCGCAGTTCGCCCCCTCCATCCTCGGCGGCATCTACTGGAGAGGCGGCACCAAGGCGGGCGCCGCGGCCGGGCTCCTGGCCGGCTTCGCGGTGTGGGTCTACACGCTCGCCCTCCCCTCGCTGGCGAAGTCGGGCTGGCTCCCGGCGGCCTTCCTGGAGGAAGGGCCGTTCGGCGTCGGCCTCCTCCGGCCGCAGCAGCTCTTCGGCCTCACCGGCTTCGACGAGATCTCCCACTCGCTCTTCTGGTCGATGCTCGCCAACGTCGGCCTGTACGTGGGGGTGTCGGTCTCCGGCCGGCGGAGCGTCGAGGAGACGAGCCAGGCGGGGCTGTTCGTGGACGTGTTCCGCCACACCGAGACCTGGGAGCGGGCCCGGCTCTGGCGCGGCTCCGCCTCCGTCGACGACCTGCTCCGGCTGCTCGGGCGGTTCCTGGGGCCGGAGCGGGCGCGGGAGGCGTTCCTCGCCCATGCCCGCCGGCGGGGACTCGCCCTGGAGGACCTGCCCGGTGACGCGGACCTCGTCCACTTCACCGAGACCCACCTGGCCGGAGCGATCGGGAGCGCCTCGGCCCGGGTCCTGATCGCGTCGACGGTCCAGGAGGAGCCGCCCGGGATCGCCGAGGTGATGGACATCCTCGACGAGGCCTCGCAGGTCCGCTCCTACAGCCGCGAGCTGGAGCAGAAGTCGCGCGAGCTGGAGGCGGCCACCGCCGAGCTCCGCGCCGCGAACCTCCGCCTCCAGGAGCTCGACCGCATGAAGGACGACTTCATGTCGACGGTCACCCACGAGCTGCGGACTCCGCTCACGTCGATCCGCTCCTTCTCCGAGATCCTGCTCGACCACCCCGGCCTCTCCCCGGAGGAGCGCAGGCGGTTCCTGGGCATCATCGTGAAGGAGACGGAGCGGCTCACCCGGCTCATCAACCAGACCCTGGACATGGCCAAGATCGAGGCGGGCCAGGCGGACTGGCGCCCGGCCGAGCTGGACGTCTCCGAGGTCGTCCGGGAGGCGGCCGAGGCCACGACCCAGCTCTTCCGGGAGCGGGGGGTCGAGCTCTCGGTGCCGGCGGCGGGCCCGCTGCCGCCGGTCTCCGTGGACCGCGACCGGCTCACGCAGGTGGTGCTCAACCTGCTCTCCAACGCCGTGCGCCACTGCCCGCCGGGGCGGGGGCGCGTGGAGGTCCGGCTCGCCGCGGCGGACGGAGCGGTCCGGGTGGAGGTGCAGGACAACGGCCCGGGGATCGCGCCGGCCGACCACGAGAAGATCTTCGTGCGCTTCCGCCAGCTGAACGACGCCCTGGCCGGGGGGCCGCGCGGGACCGGTCTCGGGCTCGCCATCAGCCGCCGGATCGTCGAGCACTTCGGCGGACGGCTCTGGGTGGAGAGCGACCTGGGCAAGGGCGCCACCTTCTGCTTCGTGCTTCCGCTCGAGGCCCCCGCCGCCGCGCGGGGCGCCGGAACGAGCTGAGAGGGGAGAGATGGCCGCGAAGATCCTCATCGTGGACGACGAGCCGAACATCGTGCTCTCCCTCGAGTTCCTCATGCAGCACCAGGGGTGGGAGACCTCCGTCGCGCAGGACGGCGAGGCGGCCCTCGAGGCGCTCGCGGGGCAGAGTCCGGACCTCGTGATCCTGGACGTGATGCTCCCCCGGATGAGCGGCTTCGACGTCTGCGAGCGCGTCCGCGCCGACCCGCGCTGGCGCCACGTGCGCATCCTGATGCTCACCGCCAAGGGACGCGAGGCCGAGGTGGCACGCGGCATGCGCGCCGGCGCGGACGCCTACGTGACGAAGCCGTTCTCGACGAAGGAACTCGTGGACCACGTGCGCCGGCTGCTCGGCGAGAAGGGGCGGAGCCCGCCATGACGGCCGCCGGTGGACCTGGGGAGGGCGCTCCGGGCGGGGGGAGACCGCCGTCCCTGACGATGCACAGCCCGCTCTCGGCCATCGTCGGCCGTGAGCCGCTGACGGTCGCCCTCGACGCCTCCGTCCGCACGGCCCTGGAGAAGATGGAGCGGGCGCGGGTGGGCAGCGTGGTCGTGACCGACCGGGAGGGGCGCTTCCCGGTCGGGATCTTCACCCTGCGCGACCACGTCCGGCGGGTGACGCTCCCGGGCGGAGACCTGGGCCAGCCGGTCGCCTCGGTGATGACGAGCGGCCTCATCACCCTGACCCCCCGTGCCTCCGCCCACCAGGCCGCCCTCCTCATGGCGCGCAACGCCGTGAGCCGGGTGGTCGTGGTAGAGGAGGACGGCCGCCTGGCGGGCCTCGTCACTCAGGCCGACCTGTTCGGGCTCCAGCAGGTGGGCGTGCGCGACATCCACATGGAGATCCAGGCGGCGCGCGACGCCCCGGCCCTGCGCAGGGCGGCGGACGGCATCCGGCGGCTCGCCCGGGGCCTGCTCGCCCAGGGGGTCGGACCGGAGACGCTCACCCAGTTCGTCTCGACCCTGAACGATCTCCTCACCATCCGGGTCATCGAGACGACGGCGGACGAGATCGAGCCGCCGCCCGTCCCCTACTGCTGGATCGCGCTCGGGTCCGAGGGGCGGCTGGAGCAGACCTTCCACACGGACCAGGACAACGGCCTCGTCTTCGACGCTCCCCCCGGGGAGGTGGAGCGCGTGCGGACGGGGTTCGCGCCGTTCGCGCGGGCGGTGAACGAGAGGCTCGACGGCTGCGGCTTCCCGCTCTGCCGCGGCGGCGTGATGGCCTCCAATCCCGAGTGGTGCCTCACCCTTGGCGAATGGCAGGAGAAGTTCTCCCGCTGGCTCCACACGCCCGCGCCGCCGGCGCTCCTCCACTCCGCCATCTTCTTCGACCTGCGCCCCGTCTACGGCCGCGAGTCCCTCGCGCAGCGCCTCCGGTCCTGGCTCCTCGACGCCGCCGCGGAGAAGGACCTGTTCCTGCGGATGCTCGCCGAGTACGCGCTGACCTGTCCGCCCGCCCTGGGGATGTTCGGGCGCTTCGTCACCGGCCGGTCGAAGGAGTTCCCCCGCACCATGAACCTCAAGAACCAGGGCTCCCGCCCGTTCGTCGACGCGGCCCGGGTGCTGGCCCTCGCCCACCGGGTGCCCCACACGAGCACCGCGGAGCGGCTGCGCGGCATCGACGAGGTGGCTCCCTTCGGCGGGGCCCGCGTGACCGCCCTCGTCGACGGCTTCTACTTCGTCCACCTGCTCCGGCTGCGGCGCCAGGTCGCCGCCGACATCACGGACCCGGGGCAGAACCACGTGGACCCGAGGACCCTGAACGACATCGAGCGAAGCCTCCTGAGGGAGTCGTTCCGGCAGGCGAGCGCGCTCCAGGCGCGCCTCCGCCGCGACTACGCCCTGTGAGGACGGAGCCGCCGGACGGGCCCGACCTCGCGGTGCCCCGCTCTCGGGCCCGGGGCGGACCGCACCGGGAACTCGCGCCGCTTGTACGGGCCGGACGGGCCGTGCGATGGTCTCGGATGAGCTCGAGACATGCGCTCACCATCCTCGCGGTCGAGGAGCTTCCTCGGGCGGTGGCCTTCTACTCCGCGGCGTTCGGCTGGTCCCAGACGGTGAGCACGCCGGTCTACGCCGAGTTCGCCCTGCCGGGTGGGATGCGGCTCGGCCTGTACCACCGCGAGAGCTTCGGGCGCCACACGGGACGCGTTCCGGCCCGGCCGGCGCGCGGCGAGCTCACGGCGACCGAGCTGTACTTCTACCCGGACGACTTCGAGGCAGCGCTCCCGCGCGCCGCGGCCGCGGGTGCGCGCAAGCTGAGCGAGCTTGCGGCGCGCGAATGGGGCGACGAGGCGGCCTACTTCGCCGACCCCGACGGGAACGTCGTCGTCCTGGCACGCCCGCTCGCCGGGAGCGCCGGCGAGTCCCCGGCGGCGCTTCGCGCGATCGCACGGCGGTGGCTCGAGCTGTGGGAGACCGGAGATCTCTCGTCGTTCGACGAGCTTCACGCGGCGAGCTTCGTGGACAGGAGCGCCGCGGACAGGCCTCCGGACCGCGCGGCGTTCCGGGAGGGCCTCCGCGACTTCCGGCTGGCGTTTCCCGACTTCGAGGCGACCGAGATCGAGCTGCTCGTGGACGCCGCGAGCGGGAAGGTCACCGTTCGCTGGAGCGCGACGGGCACGCACCGCGGCACGTTCCTCGGCGTCGCCGGCAGCGGCCGGCGCGTGCGGCTCGGCGGAATCGAGATCATCCGTGTCGAGCGCGGCAGGATCGTCGAGCGCTGGGGCGAATGGGACGGCCTCGCGCTGCTGGAGCAGCTCCGAGGGTTGCCACCCTCGCCCGGCGCGCGGCCGAGACGATGACCGAAGGCACGAAGGGCGGACCCGACGCGCCGGGCGCCCGGGGCGGGAGAGGTGGGGGGGCTCGCTCGCGCCTGGGAGCGGACGCGTGACCCGGAGGCGTGGGAGCTCGCGGAGATCGCGCCGCGCGAGCTCCCGCCGTCGTCGTCACGGGCACTTGCGGCAGATGGAGCAGTCGTCCGAGGTGTTCGACGTCCCCCGAGACGTGCAGGAGCTCGACGTGCTCCAGCACGAGCCGCAGCCGTACCAGGGCGCCTCGCGGAGCAGCCCGTGGGAGTGCAGCCGCTACCCCCACCGCCCGATTCGTCGTCGTAGGGGCCGCAGGATGCCAGCACCGAGGCCAGGACGAACGAGATCGCGAGTCTACGCATGTTCCCCCCCCGTCGCGCCCGCGGACGCCCGCGTGCATTCACGATTCGTGTCTACATGGTGATTCATGTACTCCCGCCGTGAAAGTACCATGGGTGTGGTACGCGCGTCCAGCCGGCGTGAGTCACTCGCAGACGACGTCGATCGGCTCGCAGGGCTCGCCGACCTCGGTGCAGACGACGCCCTTCGGCCCATCCTCGCAGTGCAGCCGGGTGCCGCAGTCGAGCCTCAGGACGGGCTCCTTGCAGCTCGAAGGCTCGGGGATCCCCTCCGGTGGGCGGGGCGGCACGAGGTCGCAGTCCTTCCTCGCCGCGAGGGATCCCGCCGGGATCACCGGGACGGGCCCCGTGAAGCCGTGGACCTGCAGCTCGAAGACCAGGGCGTCCGCCGGCTTCAGCCGGTAGACGAGGTGTCCCTTGGCGGAGATGAGCTCGTCGGCCCCGGGATCGTAGCGCCACGAGCCCGCCCCGGGGGCGTCGATCTCGAGCCTGAACGTCCAGCCCGCGCCGCAGCGCCCGTCGACCCGCCGGGACGCGGCGAACGCCCTGGCGAGCACGTCGAGATCCTTCCGCTGGGAGACGGTTCGGAAGGGCCCGGTGATGGGGCCGCTGATCTCGATCCTGCGGACGGCCCCCTCCTTCGCCCACTCGGGTCCGGCCAGGGCCGTCGTGAAGAGGAGGAGGGAGACCAGCGCGAAGGCGCTCCGCATCGTCGCCGCCGAGAACTCCATCCGCTCGCCTCCAGTCGTGGGGGTCGGGGATCCTCGAACCGCTTCGGCGCCCGCCGCTCCCGCCCCGCGCGACCGAGTGTCGCTCGGGTCGCCGATCCCCTTCAATTCCATTCGAACCGGCCTGAAGTCCCCGGGAACGTCCCGCGGTCGCGGGACGGCGGGCACCGTCCCGCCGGCGAGGCCGGGGTTGACCTGGAGTCCGTGGCGTTTCACGATGTCGTCCGGTGAAGCGAGCCCGCGGCCGTGTTCGCGTACGCGGCGCGCAAAGCGAGATGGAGGGGACTTCATGGTGAAGTGGCTTGCTCTCGCGGCCGCCGCCGCGTTCGCCGGCGGCGTCGCGATCGCCGACGACGAGGTGGAGGTCCGGGTCACTCCGCTCGACCCGAAGGGCTCCCCCGAGCAGCAGCGAGAGGGAGCCGGCAGCGGCTTCGACGAGCATGGCGCGTTCGGCATCGACCCCAAGGACTTCGAGCGCGGCGCGAGGGACGACGGCACGTTCAGGCCGCCGATCCCGGACCCGCCCCCTCCGACGCCGGACCGGGAGGAGCGGACGCCCGAGCGAGGCCAGTAGAACCCTGGGGCGTGGAGTAGAATGCGAGCGACCCGCTCGCCGGGCGGTGACGGACCTACCCCCCCGCGTCCGCCTCGAGCTCCCGCACGATCCGGTCGGCCGTCTCCATCGCGCGCTCCGCGTCCTCGTCGAGGAGGAGCACGTGCCCCATCTTCCGGCCGGGGAGGGCGCGCCCCTTCCCGTAGAGGTGGAGCTGGGCGCACGGGTGGGCGAGCACCTTCTGCCAGCGCGGCGTCCCCCTCCGCCAGAGGTCGCCGAGGAGGTTCACCATCACGGTGGGCCGGAGGAGGTCCGTGTCGCCGAGCGGGAGCCCGCAGATCGCCCGGACGTGCTGCTCGAACTGCGAGGTCACGCAGCCACCGTAGGTGTAGTGGCCGCTGTTGTGGACGCGGGGCGCGATCTCGTTCACGAGGAGCCGCCCGTCCTCGACGAACATCTCGACGGCCATGACCCCGGCGTGGCCGAGGGCCTCGGCGATCCGCGCGCCGAGCGCCCTCGCCTGCTCCGCGAGCGCGGCGGGGATGGCCGCCGGTGCCCGGGTCGTGTGGAGGATGTGGCGCCGGTGCTCGTTCTCGGCGACCGGGTAGAACCGGACCTCGCCGTCGAGCGCCCGGACGAGGATGACCGAGATCTCCTTCTGGAACCGGACGAAGGACTCGACGACGCAGGGGACCCGGCCGACGGTCTCCCAGGCAGCCGCGAGGTCCGCCGGGCGCTCCACCTTCACCTGCCCCTTCCCGTCGTAGCCGGCGCGCCGGGTCTTCAGGACCGCGGGGAAGCGGACGCGGGACGGCGCCGCCGCGAGCTCCTCCGGGGAGGAGAGCGGCGCCCACCGCGTGTGGGGGAGCCCGTGCTCGTCGAGGAAGGTCCGCTGCTCCTGCCGGTCCTGGATCCGGCGCAGCACGGCGGAGCCGGGGCGCACCGGGCGGATCCGCTCGAGCCGGACGAGGAGGTCCGCCGGGATGAGCTCGGTGTCGATCGTGAGGACGTCGCAGGCGCCGGCGAGGGACTCCGCCGCCTCCACGTCGTCGAGCGGGCCGTGGAAGGCGCCGTCGGCGACCTGGGCGGCGGGCGCGTCCGGGGCCGGGTCGAGGACGAACGTGCGCAGCCCCATCCGGCGCGCCTCGAACGCCATCATCCGGGCGAGCTGGCCTCCGCCGAGGAAGCCGATCGCCGTCGCCGGCACGGCCTCGGTCATGGCGGCACCCGGTTCGGTGGGGCGTCGAGCCGGCGGGGCGCCATCACAGGGTCTCCTCCAGCACCTTCGCCGTCTGCCGGGCGCGGAAGGCGTCGAGCCGCTCCCGGAGCGGCGGGTCGGAGAGGGCGAGGATGGAGGCCGCGAGGAGGGCGGCGTTCGCGGCCCCGGCCTCGCCGATCGCGACCGTGCCGACGGGGATCCCCTTCGGCATCTGGACGATCGAGAGGAGGGAGTCGAGCCCGTTCAGCGCCCGCGACTGGACCGGCACGCCGAGGACGGGGAGCGAGGTCTTCGAGGCGGTCATGCCGGGGAGGTGGGCGGCGCCGCCGGCCCCCGCGATGATCACCTGGATCCCGCGGGCCCTCGCCCCCTCGGCGTAGGCGAAGAGGAGGTCGGGGGTGCGGTGGGCCGAGACGACCTTCGACTCGTGGGGCACCCCGAGCTCGGTGAGCAGCTCCGACGCGTGCTGCATCGTCGCCCAGTCGCTCTTGCTCCCCATGATGATTCCGACGCGGGGGGCGGCCGCGGTCTTCGGGTCGGGCATGGTCGGTCGCTCCAGGGGGTCGAGTCGTTATCTCATCCCGTTCCGGGGGGCAAGGGAAGGGCTCTTCGAGGCCCGCCGCCGCGCGCGAGGCAGCCCTTGCCCCTTGTTCGCCCGTCACGCCGCGTTCTACCCTCCGCGGGATGGAGGGGCCGGGGGCCGAGATCGCCGGGGGGGCCGGCCCGCTCGCGGCGGACGAGATCCGCCGCCGGGCGGCCGAGCTCCTCGCCTCGGGCGACTACCAGACCGACCTCCCACGCGCCCGGGTCCCGTTCAAGCTCGACCTCGATCTCCCCCTCGGCCCGCTCGAGGTCCTCCTGCGGATCCTCTTCTGGGCGGGGCTCGCGGTCCTGTTCTTCCTGGTGGTCTCCTGGCTCGTCCGGCGCCTCTCGGGTCCCCCGGCCGACCCGGAGGTCGTCCCGCTGGGAGCGGCGGCTCCGGTCGCCATCCCCATCGCGAGCGCCGAGGCGCTCGCCGCCGAGGGGCGCTGGGCGGAGGCGATCCACGCGCTCCTCCTCGAGACGCTCGAGGCGCTCTCGCGGGCCGCGCGCCTCGCCCCCTCGCTCACCTCCCGCGAGATCGTGGCGCGGGTCCGGCTGCCGGTCCGCGCCCGGGAGGCGCTCTCCGGGCTCGTCCTCGCCGTGGAGGTGTCACGCTTCGGGGGGGCGGCGGCGGAGGAGCGCGACTACCGGGAGTGCCTCGGCCGGTTCCACGCCTTCCTCGACACCTACCGGGGCGCGGCGTGAGCGACGGCGCGTTCGGGCGGCGGGGGGCGGGGATCCTCGCGGGCGTGGCGGCGGGGTCGCTCGCCGCGGCCGGCTTCCTCGGCGCGTTCGGCGACGTCCTCTTCGACCCCCCGAGCGCCGCGCCGGACTCCTTCAGCCGCTCGGCCGTGGGCCACCACGCCGCGGTCGAGCTCCTCCGGGGGCTCGGCTTCGACGTCGCGGTCTCTCGCCACCGCACGGAGCTTCGCGGCGGCGAGGAGGCGGTGATCGCGCTCCTCGAGCCGCGCGTGGGAGAGGAGGACGACGCCCGCGGGGAGAAGCTCGTCGAGATCGACCGCGGCACCCTCCGCCTCCTCCTCGTCCTGCCGAAGCGGTTCGCGATCCCCGACGGCGCGAGGCCGAGGTTCGCGGGGGCGGCGGGGCTCCTGCCGGCCGCCGGCGCGGAGCGGATCCTCGGCGCCCTGGAGATCGCCGGCAAGGTGGTCCGCCCCGAGCGGATCGGCCCCTGGCGAGGGGAGCTCCCCGCGCCCGAGCTCGACGCGCCGCAGCTCGTCGCCTCGGACGGCATGACGCCGCTCCTCGAGACGGAGGAGGGGATCCTAGTCGGGGAGCTCGCCGACGAGGAGAGCGGGTGGCACACGATCGTGCTCGCCGATCCGGACGTCCTAGCGTCCCACGGCCTCGGCCGGGGGGCGAACGCGGAGCTCCTCGTCCGGATCCTCGAGCGGCTCGGCGCGCACGGCCGGACCGTGATCGTGGACGAGACCCTGCACGGCTTCGAGGAGCAGCCGTCCCTCGTCCGGGCCCTGCTCCGGTTCCCCCTCGTCCTCGCCACGATCTCCGCCCTCCTCGCCGCCGTCCTCCTCGCATGGGCGGCCGCCGTCCGCTTCGGCCGCCCCCGCCCTCCGGATCCGGTCCTCTCGACCGGGAAGCTCTTCCTCGTCGAGGCGACCGCGGGGCTCCTCCGCCACGGCGGCCACGGCCCGGAGGCGGCAGGGGCCTACCTGCGCGCGGCGAAGGAGGAGGTGGCGCGGCGCCTGCGGCCGCCAGGCGCGGCGGAGCACGAGGAGGGCTGGCTCGAGCGGGTCGCGGCCGCGCGCGGGACCGCCGGGGCCCTCGCCGGGATCGAGGAGCGGGTCCGGCGGCTCGCCGGCCGGCGCCGCGGCGGGGAAGAGGAGGCCGTGAGGGCGGCCCAGGCCGTTCACCAGTGGAGAGAGGAGATGACGGATGGAGCTCGAGCGGATCCGCGCCACGACCGAGGCGCTGCGGGCTGAGGTGCACAAGGTGGTCGTCGGCCAGGATCGGGCCCTCGACCTGCTGCTCGTGGCGCTCCTGTCCGACGGACACGTCCTCGTCGAGGGGGTGCCGGGCGTGGCGAAGACGCTCCTCGCGAGGGCGTTCGCGACGGCGCTCGGGATCGGGTTCAACCGGATCCAGTTCACCCCGGACCTCATGCCCGGGGACGTCCTCGGCACGAACCTCTTCAACTTCCAGACGAACGCCTTCGTCCTCACGAAGGGGCCGATCTTCGCCGACGTGCTCGTGGCGGACGAGATCAACCGCACGCCGCCGAAGACGCAGGCCGCGCTCCTCCAGGCGATGCAGGAGCGGGCCGTGACCATCGACGGCAAGACCCACCCGCTCTCGCCCGGGTTCATGGTGATCGCGACCCAGAACCCCATCGAGCAGGAGGGGACCTACCCGCTCCCCGAGGCGCAGCTCGACCGCTTCCTCTTCAAGGTGGACGTCGCCTACCCGTCGCGCGACGAGGAGCGGGAGATGGTCCGGGTCCACGGGCACCGGACCGCCACCCCCCCGATCGCGGAGTTCGGGCTCCGGCCGGTGGCCGGGCTCGAGGACCTCCTCGCGATGCGCCGGGCCGTGGCCGGGATCCGGCTCGAGGAGCCGATCGTGGACTACGTCGTGGACCTCGTCCGGGCCACGCGCAACCGCCCGGCGCTCCTCGCCGGCGCCTCACCCCGGGCCGCGAACATGCTCGCGACGGCGGCCCGCGCGCACGCCGCCGTCCAGGGGCGCGGGTTCGTCATCCCCGACGACGTGAAGGCGCTCGCGCTCCCCGTCCTGCGCCACCGGGTGGTGCTCGCCCCCGCCGCCGAGGTCGAGGGCGGCACGGCCGACGCCGCCGTCCGGCGCGTGGTCGAGGAGGTGGAGGCCCCGCGGTGATCTCCCCGACGCCCAGGGCCCTCGCGCTCGCCGCGGCCCTCTTCCCGCTCGCGCTCCTGCCCGTGCTCGTCCACCCGCGCCTCGTGGGGCTCTGGCTCGTGGCGGGGGTGCTCCTCGCCGCCGCGCTCGGCCTCGACGCGATCCTCGCGCCGGCGCCCGGCCGCATCCGGCTCGCGGTCGAGGCGCCGGAGAGCCTGTCGGTCGGGGAGCCGGGGGCGGCGACGCTCGTGCTCCAGGCGCCGCGCCGCGTGCGCGGGGTCGAGGTGCTCGTGGACCTCCACCGGGACCTCGTGCCCCGGGAGGCCCGGCGGGTGGACCTCGCCGCCGGGGAGACGCGGGTCGAGCTCCCCCTCGTCGCGCGGCGGCGCGGAACGGCCTCCCTCGACGAGGCCTGGCTGCGGTGGACCGGGCCGTTCGGCCTCGCCCGCCGCCGGAAGCGGGTCCGGCTCGGGCGCCGGGTGCCGGTCGTCCCCAACCTGAAGCCCGTGCGCGCCGCCGCCCTCCGCTTCTTCGGCTCGCGGGAGCTCACCGCCGGGGTCCAGGTGGAGCGCTTCGTGGGCGACGGCTCCGAGTTCGACGCGCTCGTGGAGTGGGTGCCGGGGCTCGATCCGCGCGCGATCTCGTGGAAGGCCTCCGCGCGCCACCGGAAGCTCCTCTGCCAGGAGTTCCGGGCGGAGCGGAACCACCAGGTGATCCTGGCCCTCGACACGGGCCACCTCATGGCGGAGCCGCTCCAGGGGCTCCCCCGGCTCGACCACGCGGTGACCTCCGCGCTCCTCCTCGCCTACGTGAGCCTCCGGCTCGGCGACCGGGTGGGGCTCTACGGGTTCGACCGGGCCGCCCGCGCCTGGGCGGAGCCGCAGGGCGGCGTGGGCGCCTTCCCCCGGCTGAAGAAGCTCTCCGCGCAGCTCGACTACTCCACCGACGAGACGAACTTCACCCTCGGCCTCACCGAGCTCTCCACCCGGCTCCGCCGGCGGTCGCTCGTCGTCGTCTTCACCGAGTTCGTGGACACGGTGACGGCGGAGCTCATGGTGGAGAACCTCGGCCGGCTCGCGCGCCGCCAGCTCGTCCTCTTCGTGGCGCTCCGCGATCCCGTCCTCGACGAGGTGGCGCTCCGGGCGCCCCGTCGCCTCTCCGACGTCCACCGGTCGGTCGTCGCCTCGGACTTCGTCCGCGAGCGGGAGCGCGTCCTCGCGCGGCTGCGCAGGATGGGGGTCCTCTGCGTGGACGCGGCCCCCGGCGACCTCTCCTCGAAGCTCGTGAGCCGGTACCTCGACGTGAAGCGGCGGGAGCTCGTCGCGTGACGGGCGCGGGCACGGCGGCGCCGGCGGGCGCCTCGCTGAAGAGCGCGACCTTCCGGGCCGAGCGGGAGGCCTCCTGGCGCGAGCTCGAGGGGCTCGTGGGCCGGATGGAGCGCTCCGGGGCCGGGGCCCTCTCCGCCCGCGAGCTCGCGCGGCTCCCGTCCCTCTACCGCGCCGCGCTCTCCTCGCTCTCCGTCGCGCGGGCCATCTCCCTCGACCGGAACGTCCTCGACTACCTCGAGGCCCTCTCCGGGCGCGCCTACCTCTGCGTCCACGGGACGCGCCGCCATCTGCGCGAGGCGCTCGCGGACTTCTTCGTGCGGCGCTTCCCGCGGGCCGTCCGCGAGCACCGGTGGCACCTCGCCGTCTCCTTCGCCCTCCTCCTCCTCGGCGCGGCCACCGGGCTCGCCCTCACCGCGGCCGATCCCGAGCGCTTCCACGCCTTCGTCGACCCCGCCTACGCGCAGGGGCGGGGGCCCGCCTCGTCCACCGAGTCGCTCCGGAAGGTCCTCTACGACGAGAAGGGGGCCGCCGGCCTCCTCCAGACCTTCGCGATGTTCCTCTTCCAGCACAACGCCCGGATCGGCCTCGCCGCCTTCGCGGTCGGGTTCGCGGGCGCCGTGCCGACCGCGCTCCTCCTCTTCACGAACGGCCTCGTCCTCGGCGCCTTCGGCGGGCTCTACGCCGGGCGCGGGCTCTCGCTGGAGTTCTGGGCGTGGGTGCTCCCGCACGGGGTCACCGAGCTCACCGCCGTCGCCCTCTGCGGCGCGGCCGGCCTGGCCCTCGGCCAGGCCCTCCTCTTCCCCGGGCGGGAGGAGCGGCTCGCCGGGCTCGCCCGCCGTGGCCGCGAGGCGGGGGTCGTGGCGGTCGGCGCCGTCGCGCTCTTCTTCGTGGCGGCCCTGGTCGAGGGGATCTTCCGGCAGCTCGTCCACGCGGTGCCGGTCCGCTACGCCGTCGCCCTCGGGACCGCGGGCGTCCTCGCCGCCTGGCTCGGCACCTCGGGGAGGGAGCGGGAGTGATCGTGATGGCCGCGATCACTCGCGTCGAGCCTCGACGTTCGTCCTTCGACAGGCTCAGGGCGAACGGCTGCGTGCAGGGCCGCTCGCGTGCGAGCGAGGCCGTCCGTGTTCGTGGTGACCCCTCGACAGGCTCGGGGGAACCCCGAACGAACGTGGATCGGTGGAAGCGGGCACCGCCATGAGCCCGGGCGCCGGCGGGTCCGGGCGGGTCCGCGAGGTCGTGACGCCCGAGGGCGTCCCGGTCCGCTTCGCCGTCGCGCTCGCGGGCGACCGGCTCGGCGCCTTCCTCCTCGATCTCCTCGCGATGACCCTCATCGTCCTCGCGCTCGTCCTCCCGCTCCTCTTCCTCGCGGCCGTCCAGCCGGACGTGGTCTTCGCGGCGGTGCTGCTCGCGACCTTCGTCGTACGCACCTTCTACTTCACGCTCTTCGAGCTCTCCTGGCAGGGGCAGACCCCGGGGAAGCGGCGGCTCCGGATCCGGGCGGTGGAGGCGCGCGGCGGGCCGCTCGGCGCGGAGGCGATCATCACCCGGAACCTCACCCGCGAGGTGGAGATCTTCCTGCCGATGGTGGCGCTCATGGCGCCGCAGGCGGTCTTCCCCGGCGCGCCGGGCTGGGCGGCGCTCGCGGCGCTCGCCTGGATGGCCCTCTTCGGCCTCCTCCCGCTCTTCAACCGGGACCGGCTCCGGGTGGGCGACCTCATCGCCGGCACGGTCGTGGTCCGGACGCCGGACGCCGTCCTCCTCGAGGACCTCTCGGTGACGCGCGCGCGGGAGGAGCTCGCCTTCACCGAGGAGCAGCTCGACGTGTACGGCGTCTACGAGCTGCAGGTCCTCGAGGACGTCCTGCGGGGGAGGGGAAGGCCCGGCCACGCGGACGCGCTCCGGGCGGTCGCGGACAAGGTGCGGACGAAGATCGGGTGGACCGGACCCGCCGTGCCGGACGCCGCCTTCCTCGACGTCTTCTACGCGGCGCTCCGCGGACGGCTCGAGCGCCGCCTCCTCTTCGGGAGGCGGCGCGCGGACAAGCACGACAGGGGGTAGCCCTACTCGAACACCCTCGCGAGCTGCTCCGTGTCCACGCCCTCCTTCTCGACGCGGAGGTCGTGGTAGGCGACCGCGAGCGCCACGCTCGGGATCGCGTAGAAGGCGGCGTTCCCGAGCAGGCCCACGACGAGCGTGCCGATCCCGGCCAGCGAGGCGGGGAGGAGGGTTCCCGCGGCCGCCATCCCGGCCGTCTGCACCACCGCACCGAGGATCCAGACGACGACGACGACGACGAAGCCGGCCGCGAAGAGCGGCCAGCGCCTCCCCTCGGTGATCTCGAAGCTCCGGCTGATCGCGGAGAAGACCCCCACGCGCTCGACCACCGCGGCGGGGACGGCGACGCAGGTGGCGACGGCGACGAGGATGCCCGGGAGGATCAGGAGGAACGAGCCGAGCATGATCAGGATCCCGACCACGAACCCCGTCCCCACCACCGGCAGCCCGCGGCGCAGGCCCATGCCGAGCATCCCGCCGAGGGTCGCGCGCTCCCCGCGGAGGGAGCGGAACGTGCCGTAGGTGATCGCGCCCTGGACCACGATGGAGAGCACCATCGTCACGAGGCCTCCGCCGAGGACGCTGGCGAAGATCCTCCAGAACGCCTCCGGCTCCGGAGGGGCCGGTGGTCCGTCGGGAGCCAGAGCGATCGACCCGAACCCGGCCGCGATGGCGGCGAGCATCGGCAGGTAGGCGCCGATCGACATCACGGTGAACGGGAGGACGTGCCGCCACCAGACCCGCATCGTGCGGGAGAGGAGCCCCCCCACGCTGAAGGCCCGATCCGGGGACTGGAAGGCCGCGCCGGGGCCGGCGGGCTGGGTGTCGAGGACGGGGGGAGGGTTCGACGTCGCGGGCGGGCTCTCGATCATGGCGCATCCTATCCCCGATCCGGGTGCGGTCGCACTCGCGGAGTACCCGCCTCCGGCCGCTCAGGGCGGCGGAGGCGGGTTCCTGCGGGCCCACTCGAGGAACCGGCCGGCGGGGCCGTGGAGCTTGCGGGACGCGGTGGCGAAGGAGAAGGAGCGGACGAGCCGGAGGTCGCGGAGCGGCAGGATCCGCAGCGTGCCGGCGGCGACCTCGAGCCGGACGCTCCAGCGGGAGACGAAGGCCACGCCGAGCCCCGCGACCGCCGCCATCTTCACCGACTGGTTCGACCCGAACTGGAGCTCGGAGCGGCTCCCGAGCCGGCGGCCGAGGGCCCGCTCGAGCGCCTGCTCCACGAGCGCGCGGGTGCCCGACCCCGGCTCGCGGAGGAGCAGGGTCTCCCCCGCGAGATCGGCCGCGCGCGCGAGGCCGCGGAAGCCGGGCGACGTGCCGGACACCACGGCGACGAGCTCGTCCTCGACGAAGCGCTCGAGGTGGACGCGGGAGGATCGGGCACGGCCCTCGACGAGGCCGAGCGGGACCCGCCCCTCCGCCACCCACTCGAGGACCCGGGCCGTGTTCGCCACCTGGACGCGGACGGGGACGGCCCCGCGGAGCGCCCGGAAGCCGGCGACGAGGGGCGGCGCCACGTAGGCGGAGCCGGTCATGCTCGCGCCGAGGACGATCTCCCCGTCCTCCCCGGCGTCCTCGCGGATCGCCCCCTCCGCCTCGCCGAGGAGGTCGTGGACCCGCTTCGCCGTCTCGAGGAGGAGGGCGCCCCACCGGTTGGGGGTCACGCCCTTCGAGCTCCGCTGGAGGAGCGCGCGCCCGCACTCCTCCTCGAGCGCCCGGACCTGGGCGGTGACGGCCGGCTGCGAGAGGTGGAGGAGCTTCGCGGCGTGGGAGATCTTCCCGGTCTGCGCGACGACGCGGAAGGTCTCGAGCTTGCGCGGATCGATGGCGGGCACGCCGGGAGCATATCAGAGGAGATGTGGGAGTCGTCGCGCCACTATCAGGAAAACCGATGGAGCATCCGATCTCGCGCGAGGCGGCCCGGAGCGCGCGGGGGCAGGATGGCGGGCGAGAGAGGCCGGCGCCCGGAGCTCCCCGCCGGCCCCCCGCGCGAGCGGGCGACCCGGGAGCGAGGCGAGGACCGGGATGCGCGGGTGGACGACGACGGCGAGGGCGGGAGCGGTGGCGATGGCGGTGGTCGTGATCGGGACGCCGCTCCTGGCGACGCTGGTGATGCCGGTCGTCTTCCCGCTCGTCGTGGCGGCCGGGGTGGCCTGGGCCTGGGTTGCCCGTCCCTGAACGGCCGCGCGCGATTCGTGATCGGTCCCCGGCCTAGAGCCCCGGGCGTCAGCCCGCCGCGGGCTCGAGCTCCCACCTGCCGAGGGCCGTCTCCGCGTCGAGCGCGGCGGCGAGCCGGACGAGGAACTCGGACCGGCGGATCTCCCTCGCCCCGAGGGAGACGAGGTGCTCCGTCCGCACCTGGCAGTCCACGAGCCGGATCCCCCGGGCGGCGAGCCACTCCACCGCCCGGACGAAGGCCACCTTGGAGGCGTCGGCGCGGTCCGCGAACATCGACTCCCCGAAGAACGCCCCGCCGAGCGAGACGCCGTAGAGGCCGCCCGCGAGCTCCTCCCCCTCCCAGGCCTCGAAGGAGTGGGCGAGGCCGAGCCGGTGGAGCCGCACGTAGGCGGAGACCATCTCGCGCCCGATCCAGGTGCCCCGCTGGCCCGGGCGCGGGCTCCCCGCGCACCGCCGGATCACCTCGTGGAAGGCGGTGTCCGCGGTCACGCGGTAGAGGCCCCGCCGGATCGTCCGGCGCAGGGAGCGCGAGACGTGGAGCCGGTCCGGCTCGAGGACGAGGCGAGGATCGGGGGACCACCAGAGGATCGGGCTCTGCTCGTCGAACCAGGGGAAGATCCCCTCGGCGTAGGCGGCGAGGAGCCGCTCCGGGGAGAGGTCGCCTCCCACGGCGAGGAGGCCGTCCGGCTCCGCGAGCGCCGGATCCGGGAACGCGACGTCCCGGCCGAGGCGGTAGATGGCCACGGGGCGAGTCTAACGCCAGGGGCGCGCGCCCCGTCTACCGGTGGAGCTCGATGAACTTCTGCACGGCGCGGCGGACGTCGGCCTGGACCTTCTGCGGGACCTCGGGCAGCGGCGCGGCCCGGCAGAGGGCGAGCGTCCGCTGGAGGGAGTCGCACTTCGACTGGCAGGCGGGGCAGGAGGAGAGGTGGCGCTCCATGTCGGCGCAGACGGACGCGCTGATCTCCCCCTCGAGGTGCTCGGAGAAGAGCCGGACGATGTCCGGGCAGCCGTTGGCGGGGGCCGCCGCCGCGGCGGCCGGCTCGGGCACCCCGAGGAGGGGCGCGACCGCCTCCCGGACCGCCACGCGGGCCCGGTGGAGCCGGCTCTTCACCGCCTCGACGCTGAGTTCCATGACCTCGGCGACCTCGGGTGCGGTGAGCCCCTCCACGTCCCGGAGCACGAGGACCTCGCGGTACATCGGCTCGAGCCCCGAGATCGCCTCCTCGAGGGCGCCCTCGATCTGCCGGCCGGCGAGGTCGTCCTCCGGGCCGCGGGCGCGGTCGGGGATCTGCCGCGCCTCGAGCCCCGGGGCGCGAGCGTCGAGCGACTCCTCCTGCTCCGGCGCGAACTTGGAGCGGCGCCGCTGCTTGATGCAGAAGCTCCGGGCGATCGTGTAGAGCCAGGTCGAGACCGAGGAGGCCCCGCGGAAGTCCTTCACGGTCCGGGCGACGGCGAGGAGCGTCTCCTGGAGGACGTCCTTCGCGTCCTCGGGATCGCGGCACATCTTCAGCCCGAAGCGGTACACCCTGCGTTGATGGCGGGAGAGGAGCGCCTCGAGGGCCGGGCGCTCTCCGGCCCGGGCGCGATCGAGGAGATCCGCGTCGCTGGGTTCCATCCGAGGGGCCTTCCTTAGTGCATCCGGGCCCTTGGGACAAGCGGGACCCGCCGGGCCGCCGTCCGCGCAGAATTCGCGCCGCGACCCTTCCGAGACCTACCGCCAAGCGATCGTTCCGAACAATTCAGCGAGCCAACGAACCCTGGAGAGCGAACCCGGACGAGCCCCGCCGGGCCCGTGGCGAACGATGAGCGCACCGTTCAGTCCCAAGGCCGACGCGATCTTCAAGGCAGTCCTCGTCCTGCTCGCCGCCGGCGCCGGCGGAACCGTGCTCGCGCTCATGGGCTACCAGCGCATCCCCTACGGCACCCAGCAGCAGGAGCAGATCGAGCAGCCGGTGAAGTTCGACCACCGGCACCACGTGCAGGACGACCTCATCGACTGCCGGTACTGCCACACGACGGTCGAGCGCGCACCGAGCGCGGGGATCCCCTCCACGGAGCTCTGCCTGAACTGCCACTCCCAGGTCTGGAACAAGAGCCCGCTCCTCGACTCCGTACGGGCGAGCTGGTTCTCCGGGCAGCCGATCCCCTGGGTGCGCGTCCACCGGATGCCGGGGTTCGTCTACTTCGACCACTCGGCCCACGTGAACAAGGGGGTCGGGTGCGTGGAGTGCCACGGCCGCGTGGACCGGATGGCGGCGATCGAGCAGGTGAAGCCCCTCAACATGGGCTTCTGCCTCGACTGCCACGCCGATCCCTACCCGCGCCTCCGCCCGCTCGAGGAGATCACGAGCATGACGTGGAAGCCCGAGGGAGACCCGGCCGAGGCCGGGCGGGCCCTCGCGAAGAAGTACGACGTGAAACCCCGGACGAGCTGCTACGCATGCCATCGCTAGGTCTCCCCATCTACGGACAGCGGAGCGGCCTCGACGAGCGCCGCTGGCGGACGCTCGAGGAGCGGGACGGCGAGACGCCCGCCGAGCCGGGCGAGTTCCCGGAGGGCGCGCAGGAGGCGCCGGACGGGATCGGCCGGCGCGGCTTCCTCCAGGTCCTCGGGGCCTCCGCGGCGCTCGCGGGGCTCCAGGCCTGCCAGCCGCCGCGGGAGAAGGTCGTCTCCTACGTCCGCCCGCCCGCCGGCGTCGTGCCGAGCCTGCCGAACGCCTACGCGACCGCGCTCTCCGACCGCGGCCACGCCGTGGGCGTCGTCGTCACGAGCTTCGCGGGCCGGCCGACGAAGATCGAGGGGAACCGCGATCACCCCGAGAGCCTCGGGGGGGCCGACGCGGTCCTCCAGGCCTCGATCCTCGACCTCTACGATCCGGCGCGCCTCGCCGGGTTCCGGCGGGGAGGCCGGGACCTCTCCTGGGCGGGCGCGCTCGCGGAGATCGACGCCCTCGCGAGGGCGCACGAGCAGGACGGCGGCGCGCGGCTCCGCTTCCTCGTCGAGCCGACGTCGTCCCCGTCGCTCGCCGACCTCCGCGCGCGGATCCTCTCCCGGTTCCCCCGGGCCCGGATCGACGCCTGGAGCGCCCAGGGCGGCGACCCGGCGCGCGAGGGGGCGCGGATCGCCTTCGGCCGGCCGCTCGACGCGACGCTCGCCGTGGGCGACGCCGACGTGATCCTGTCCCTCGAGTCCGACTTCCTCGCCCGCGAGGCCGGCCACCTGCGCCACGCCCGCGAGTTCGCCGGCCGGCGCGAGCCGGGAAGGCTGAACCGGCTCTACGTCGCCGAGGCCGGCTACACGGTCACGGGCGGCGCGGCCGATCACCGCTTCCGGATGCGCTCCCAGGAGGTGCTCCCCTTCGCCCGCGCGATCGCGGCGGAGCTCGCGCGGAGCCACGGCCTCCCGCAGCTCGCGCCGCTCGGCGCCCCGGCGGAGGGCGAGCGGAGGCAGCTCGCCGCGGCGGTGGCGGCGGACCTCGCCCGCGCCGCCGGGCGGGCGCTCGTCGTCGCCGGGAGCGGCCAGCCGCCCG
>JBBIPT010000018.1:0-26327 GCA_037442705.1 Anaeromyxobacter sp. | reverse complement strand
CTTCCAGCGAGGAGAGCAGCACCCGGCGGAGCGAGTTGCCGATCGTGCGGCCGTAGCCGGCCTCGAAGGGCTCCGCGATGAACTTCCCGTAGTTGAGCGACGCCTCCGCCTCGTCCTTGACGATGCCCCCAGACCCAGCCGGGCGAAGGGTACGACTCCCGCGGTCCCCGGGCCCAGGCGGAGGCCCGCACCCGCGCCGACGAGGAGGCCCGCGCCCGCGCCGAGGAGGGCGAGCGGGCCCGCGCGGAAGCGGAGGCGGAGCGGGAGCGCGCCGAGGAGGAGGAGCGCCAGCGGCTCGAGGGGGAGCTCGACGAGCTCCGCGGCCTCGTCGAGGAGGAGCGGCGCAGCGGCGACGAGAAGGCGCGTGCCGTCCTCGAGCGCGCCGAGGCCGAGCGCCGTGCGGAAGAGGACCTCCGGCAGCTCGCCGAGGAGGAGTCCCGGGAGGCCGCGGCCGGCGAGACTCGCCGCCGGGACGCCGAGGAGGAGAAGCTCCGGCAGGCGATCGCGAGCGCCCGCTCCGAGATGGAGGCGCTCCGGAAGCGGAGCGAGGACGACGCCCGCGCCCGCGTGGCCGAGGAGGAGGGGCTCCGCCAGGCGATCGCGAGCGCGCGCGCGGAGATGGAGTCTCTCCGGCGGCGGGGCGAGGACGAGGCGCGGAAGCGCGCGGAGGCCGAGGCGGAGATCGCGAGGCTCGCCCGCGAGGCGGAGCGGCGGGTCGCGGAGGAGGCCGCGCAGCCAGCCCCGTTCGACTTCCCGATCTACCGCCCGCCCCACGAGGAACCGGCGGCCGATCCCGCGGAGGACGCGGCGCGCAGGCGCGTGGCCGCGCTGCGGGGGCGGACCGAGGCCCCGCGGCCTGCAGCCACCGAGCCGGAGCCCACCGAGCCGGAGGCCCCGCGGCCCATCCGCTCGCCCCCGCCCGAGCTCCGCTCCGGCAGCCTCGCCGAGCTCCCCGCCCCGCGGCTCCTCGCCCTCGCCGCCCGCGCGGAGCTCTCCGGCCGCCTCGACTTCGAGAGCGAGACGGCCCGGTCGATCTGGTTCGAGGACGGACGGGTCGTCGGCGCGGCGAGCGCCGATCCCGCCGACCGGGTCGAGGAGGTCGCCCTCCGGCTCGGCCTCGTCACGCGCGACCAGCACCGCCAGATCTCCGCCCACTCCGCCGCCCTGGGATCCCGGCGCGCCGCGGTGCTCCTCGTCGAGCGCGGCTTCCTGAAGCCGACCGAGCTCACCCCCCTCGTCCGGCGGCGGACGGAGGACGTCCTCTCCGGCCTCTTCGCCGACCCCGGGGCCCGCTTCCGCTGGACCCCCGCGGAGGTCCCCCCCGACGAGCGGACGGCCCTCGAGCGGGGCACCCTCGCCCTCGCGGTGGAGGGGGTGCGGCGCCGCTGGCTCGCCCCCCAGGTGGACGCCGTCCTCGGCGGTCCCGGGACCCTCCTCTCCCCGATCGCCACCGGCCCGTCCTCCGCGGACCTCGCCCTCTCCCCGCAGGAGCGCCGCGCGCTCTCCCTCGCCGACGGGCTCCGGACCCTCGACGAGGTCCTCGCGGCGAGCCCGCTCGACCCGCTCTCCACCCGCCAGGTGCTCGCGGCCCTCGTCCTCGTGGGGGGGCTCGCGGTGCGGGTCTTCCAGGGGGGCCGCCCCGCGGCCGCGGCCACCGCCGCCATCGACCTCGCCCGGGTGCGGGAGAAGCTCGACCAGGTCCGGCGGGCCGACTACTTCGCCATCCTCGGGGTGGGGCGGCTCTGCACCCCGCACGAGGTCCGGGAGGCGGCGCGGCGGCTCGAGGCCGAGTTCGACCCGCGCCGGTACGACGGCGTCCGGGAGGACGGCCTCGAGGAGAGGCTCAGGGAGATCCTCGGGGTCGTGACCGACGCGCGGGAGATCCTCGTGGACGACCGGCTCCGCGACGAGTACCTCCGCGGGCTCGGCGATTAGACACCGTCCAAACTCCGGGGTGCGCGGTCCGGCCGCGGGTGTTAGAAGCCCTGGGACCCCGAGGGAGCCCCAGCGATGGTCCGAGAAATCGTCATCTGGCCCGACCCCGTCCTGAAGGAGAAGGCCTCCCCCGTGGAGGCCGTGGACGACGAGATCCGCGGTCTCCTCGACGACATGGCCGAGACGATGTACGCGGCCGACGGCGTGGGGCTCGCCGCCCCCCAGGTCGGGGTGTCGAAGCGGATCGTGGTCATCGACACCTCCCCGCGGGACCCCGAGCAGAAGCTCCTCCACCTCGTGAACCCGGAGATCGTGAAGACCGAGGGGAAGACGAGCTTCACCGAGGGGTGCCTCTCCGTCCCCGGGGAGGCCGAGGACGTGGAGCGGGCGGAGCGGGTCTGGGTCCGGGCGCTCGGCCGCGACGGCGAGCCGTTCGAGCTCGAGAGAGTGGGCGGGCTCCTCGCCATCGCCCTCCAGCACGAGATCGACCACCTCGACGGGACGGTCTTCGTGGACCACCTCTCCAGCCTGAAGCGCGAGCTCATCCGCCGCCGGATGAGCAAGCTCAAGGCGGAGCGGGCCGAGGAGGCCGCGGCCGTGATCCGCCGCGCGCCGCGCCACGAGTCGGCGCTCTAGCGCCGGGTCCGTCCCTACAGCCGCTCGTCGATCGCCCGGTTCGACATGAGGTCGGCGTCCGCGTTCTCCTCGCGCGGGACGTGGCGCACCTTCACGTCGCCGAAGCCCTCGAGGAGCGCCTTCGCCTCCGCGTGGAGCGGCCGGAGGTTCTCGGCCTTCACCGCGTAGTCGCCGGAGAGCTGCTTCACGACGAGCTCCGAGTCGCTGAAGACGTCGAGCTCCCTGATGCCCATCGCCTTCGCGCGCTTCAGGCCCAGGATGAGCCCCATGTACTCGGCGAAGTTGTTCGTGTTGTCGCCGAGGAACTTGCCGATCCGCGCGACGATGTGGCCGTCCGCGTTCACGATCACGGCCCCGGCGCCGGCCGGCCCCGGGTTCCCGCGGGCGGCGCCGTCCGAGTAGAGGCGGGTGCGCTTCGCCTGCTCCGCCTCCTCGCGCGCGAGGGCCTCCTGGCGCTCCCGCTCCGCCTCGGCGGCCCGCTCCTTCTTCCGCCGCTCGCGCTCGACCTTGGAGAGCTCCATCGCCTCGTCGAGCTCCTCGGCGGCGCGGGCGGCGGCCTTCTCCACCTCGCTCTGCCGGCGGACCTTCACGCTCTTCGCGCCCCCCGCGGCCTGCTCCTTCGCCTTCTCCAGCTCCTCCACCCGGTCGGCGGCGGCGTCGATGATCCGGCCGAGGGTGTCGCGGTCGTAGCCGGAGTAGCGGGCGAGGGTGCGGGGGAGCTGCTCGTTCGCGGCGATGAAGCGGAGGAGCTCGACGAGGACGGGCTTCGCCACGGCGGGACCTAGGCGGCGTTCGGCGCGGGCGGGTTCACCGCCTCGGCCGAGTAGATGATCCGGTGGCAGTTCGGGCAGGTCTCGATGGAGTTCGCCCGCTGGAGCGTGATCACGAGCATGGGCGGGATGTTCCGGTGACACCCGCGGCAAATGCCGCTCGAGACCGGGGCGATGGCCACCCCCGCCCGCCGGCGCTTGATGTTCTCGTACTTCGCGAGGAGCGCCGGTTCCACGAGCTGGACCGCCGCCGCGCGGCGGGCGTCGAGCCCGGCCGTCCGCTCGTCGAGCGCCGCGCCGCGCCGTTCGAGCTCCTCGATCTCCGCCTGGGCCGCCGCCTCGCGGTCGGTGAGCGCCTCCTCGGCCGCGTCCACCGCGGCCTGGAGCTCCGCCGCGGCCGCGGCGAGGGCCCTGTTCTGCTCCGACTGGGAGTCGTTCGACTTCTTCGCGATGTCGATCTCGCGGGAGAGCGCGGCGTACTCGCGCGGGGTGCGGATCTCGCCGAGCCGCCCCTCCCACTTCTTCACCTTGTCCCGCTCCATCCCGAGCAGGGACTCGATCTGGCGCCGCTCCTTCTCGTTCGCCTCGAGGCGACCCTTCGCGTCCTCCCAGGCGCGGCGCGCGGACGCGACCGCCTGGTCCACCGCCGCCCGGCGCGCCGGGAACACCGACCGCTCCTTCGCGACCTCGTTCGCCTCGAGGTCGATCTGCTGCAGCTCCTCCAGCGCCTTCAGCTTCTCGCGCAACGACAAGGCTTTCGCTCCCTCGCTCCGATGGGCCCACCAGGATTCGAACCTGGATCCGATCGGTTATGAGCCGACAGCTCTGACCGTTGAGCTATGGGCCCCTTCGACTTCTGGCGGGCTCCCTTTATCACGTTTCCCCGCCGGCCGGCTCACGGCTAGCTCTCCACGAAGCTCTTCAGGCGCTTCGACCGGGACGGGTGGCGGAGCTTGCGCAGGGCCTTCGCCTCGATCTGCCGGATGCGCTCGCGGGTCACCTCGAAGTCCTGGCCGACCTCCTCGAGGGTGTGGTCGCTCTTCTCCCCGATGCCGAAGCGCATCCGGAGGACCTTCTCCTCGCGCGGCGTGAGGGTGGCGAGGACCTTCCGCGTCTGCTCGGCGAGGTTCATGTTGATCACCGCGTCCGAGGGGGAGACGAGCGACTTGTCCTCGATGAAGTCGCCGAGGTGGCTGTCCTCCTCCTCGCCGATGGGGGTCTCGAGGCTGATCGGCTCCTTCGCGATCTTGAGGACCTTGCGGACCTTGTCGAGCGGCAGCTCCATCTTCTCGGCGATCTCCTCCGGGGTCGGCTCGCGCCCGAGCTCCTGCACGAGGTAGCGGCTCGTCCGGATGAGCTTGTTGATCGTCTCGATCATGTGGACCGGGATCCGGATGGTCCGCGCCTGGTCGGCGATGGCCCGGGTGATCGCCTGCCGGATCCACCAGGTGGCGTAGGTCGAGAACTTGTAGCCGCGCTTGTACTCGAACTTGTCCACCGCCTTCATGAGGCCGATGTTCCCCTCCTGGATCAGGTCGAGGAACTGCAGGCCGCGGTTCGTGTACTTCTTCGCGATGGAGACCACGAGCCGGAGGTTCGCCTCCACGAGCTCCGTCTTCGCCCGCTCCGCCTTCCGCTCCCCGTCGCCGATCTCCCGGTAGGTCCGCCGGAGTTCCTCCACCGGGACCTCCGCCTCCTCCTGGACGCGCAGGATCTTCTTCCCCGCGGAGCGGACCGTCCGGTCGAGCTCCTCGAGCTCGTCGAGCGAGACGCCGAGCTTCCTCGCGAGCTTCTTGCGGGCCCCGTCGTCCTCGCGGACCTCGCGGAGCGCCTTGCGCAGGTCCCGGAACGGGACGCCGGTCTGCCGCTCGCAGTCGTGGTACTCGCGCTCCGCCTCCTCCACGCGCTTGATGAAGCCCTTCAGCTTCAGGACGATCCGGTCGATCTGCTTCTTGTTGAGCTGGATCGCCTCGAGGTTCTCCATCATCTCGGCCTCGATGGCCTTGATCTCCGCCTTGAGGTCCCGCTTCTTCGTCTCGGAGATCTTCTTCGCGCCGAGCGTCTCCCGGGCCTTCGCGACGTCCCGCTCGAGCTTGCGGATCCGGTCGATGTGCTTCAGGACGTGCTCGACCTTCCGCTCCTCCTCCTTCGGGATCTTCGGCTTCTCCGGTTCGCCCTCCGCGGCGCCCTCGGCCCCCTCGGCCCCCTCGGCGGCCTCCGCCTCGACCTCGGGGCCCTCCTCCTCGACCTCCTCCTCCTCGCGCTCGGCCTGCTGCTCCTCGCCCGCGTCCTTCACGATCTCCCGGACCCGGATCTTCCCCTTCCGGAGCCGATCTCCGAGCTCGAGGATCTCGCGGATCGCGATGGACGAGGCGAGGACGGCCGCGAGGACCTCCTTCTCCCCCTGCTCGATCCGCTTCGCGATCTCGACCTCGCCCTCGCGGGTGAGGAGGGAGACCGATCCCATCTTCCGGAGGTACATCCGGACGGGGTCGTTCGACTTCCCGTAGCCGGGATCCTCCTCCTTCTCCTCCTCCTCCTCCTTCTCCTTCTCCGCGTCCGCCTCCGGGGGCTTGTCCGGGAGCTTCATCTTCTTCTCGGCGCCGTCCACGACCTCGATGTCGTGCTCCCCGAACATCGACATCACGTCGTCGATCTGGTCCGAGCCGATGTCCTGCGGGAGGGCGTCGTTCACCTCGTCGAAGGTGAGGAAGCCCTTCTCCCGCCCGCGCGCCATGAGCCCCTTCACCTCCGGGCGCTCGGTGATGTCGCTCATGTCGTCGTGGGCGAGCGGATCGACCTCGTCGCCGTCGTCGCCCTCGTCGCCCTCGCCGTCGTCGGCCCCGTCGGCCTCGAGTTCCTCGTCCACGGGGCGCGCGGCGCGGCGGAGCTTCGGCCCCTTCTCCTTCTTCCCCGGCTTCTCCGCCTTCGCGGGCTTGTCCGACCGGGCTTCCTTCGCGGGGACGGCCCCCTTCTTCTTCGCCTTCTCCGCCTCCCGCGCCGCCTTCGCGAGCTTCGCCTTCTCGGCCTTCGTGGCGGGCGCCGCGCGGGGCGCGCCCTTCGCGGCGGCCTTCTTCCCCGCCGTGGCGGCCCTCTTCTGGAGCGGCTTCTTCGCGGCGCGGCCCTTGGATGTCATCTCGCTCGGCTCCTTCGACGACCCGGCTCCCCGCCGGTGATATTCCTTAACGGCCCGCCCGCGGGCGAGCCCGGTCAACTTGCCCAGGAACTTCCCCAGCTTCCCCTTCATGCGGGCCTCTCCAGGGTTCGCAGGCGCCGCTCGAGGTCGGAGCGGCGGCGCGCCGCGACCTGGGCGGCCACGGCGAGGTCCTCCGGGACCGGCGCCCCGGCCCGGGCCACGAGCGCGAGGAGGCGGTCCTGCTCCGTCCGGACCGCCTCGATCGACGCCTTCACCGCCGCGCGGCGGAGCTCCCGCTCCGCGTCCTCCCGCTTCGGCCCGCCGGCCCGGACGATCTCCCGCACCCGGCGGACGGTCGGCTCGTCGGCCGCGGCCTCGAGCCGGACGAGGACGCCGTCGGCCGGGACCGCCTCCCGGACGAGGTCGCGGACGAGGTCGGCGAGCGGCCCGGGCGGGAAGAAGCCGGCGAGCCCCTCCTCCTCGGCCACGGAGGCGAGGCCGGGGTGGGCGGCGAGGATGGCGAGGGCGTCGGCGGCGGGGCCGGGCAGGAGGAGCTTCACGCGCAGGGGGGGCCCGGTCCGGACGGGGGGCGCGCCGCGGGGCCCGGGGCGATGGGCCCTCCGGCCCTCCCCCGAGAGCTCGGCGCGGAGCGCGGCGGGATCGAGGTCGAGCCGCCGGGCGATCGCGTCCTCGAAGACGGAGCGCGGGAGCCCCTCCGGCATCATCCGGACGAACGGCTGGAGCTCGCGGACCGCCGCGAGCTTCGCCTCGAGGGCGGCCTCGGCGGGCTTCCCGCCGCACGTCCGCTCCACCGCCCGGTCCACGAGGAACTCGGAGAGGGGGCGCGCGGAGGCGAGGAGCGCCTCGACGGCGGCCCGGCCGTGCGCCCGCGCGAACTCGTCGGGATCGGTCTTTCCCCCCTCCGCCGGGAGGACGGCGACCTTGCCCGCCATCCCCGCCGGGAAGAGGGCGGCCGCCGCCTTCGCGGGGGCGGCGAGCCCGGCGACGTCGCCGTCGAAGAGGATCGTGACCTCCCGGCAGTCGCAGCGGCGGAGGAGCTCGACGTGCTCGTCGGTGAGGGCCGTGCCGCAGACCGCGACCGCGTTCGCGACGCCCGCCTGGTGGAGGCCGATCACGTCGAAGTAGCCCTCCACGAGGACGGCGCTCCGCGTCCTGCGCACCGCCTCGCGGGCCGCGTCGAGGCCGTAGAGGACCTTCGACTTCTTGTAGAGGAGGGTCTCGGGGGTGTTGATGTACTTCGCCCCCTTCTCGTCCCCGCCGCCGGGCATGACCCGGCCGCCGAAGCCGATGACCTGCCCGTCCATGGCGGCGATGGGGAACATGAGCCGGTTCCGGAAGCGGTCGTAGCCGCCACCCCTCTCCTTCTCGATCACGAGCCCCGCCCGCTTCGCCGCGTCGAGGCCGACGCCCTTCTCCTCGAGCCGCCGGGGCAGGTCGTTCCACTCGTCCGCCGCGACGCCCAGCCGGAACTTCCGGACCGACTCCTCCCCGACGCCGCGCCCCTCGAGGTAGCGCCGCGCCCCCTCGCCGAAGCGCGAGGCGAGCCGGGCCGCCCAGTAGCGGGCCGCGGCGTCGCAGGCCGCGAGGGCCTCGGCCCGCTCCTTCCGCCGCCGGCGCTGCTCGGCGGACTCCTCCTGCGCCTCGGGGATCTCCACCCCGACCTCGCGAGCGAGCTCCCTCACCACCTCCGGGAACTCCTTCCCCTCGAGCTTCTGCAGGAATCCGAACACGTCGCCGTATGCCCCGCAGCCGTAGCACTTGAAGTGCTTGTCCTCGGGGTAGACGTGGAAGCTCGGCGTCTTCTCTCCGTGGAAGACGCAGTTGCCCTTCCAGGTCCGTCCCGATCTCTTGAGCTCCATGTGGCGGCCGATCACCGCCACGACGTCCACGCGGTCCCTGATCTCGTCGATGACCGCCTCGGGAATCACGTCCTCTCGGTCCCCTCGCCGGGAGCCCCGCCCGCGCGGCCGGGCGGAGGCTACTTCCCCGACAGGCGCTCCTTCACCAGGTCGCTCACGGCCTTCCCTTCCGCGCGCCCCTGCACCTCGGGCAGGAGCGCCTTCATCACGGCGCCCATGTCCTTCGGCCCCTGGGCGCCCACCTTCTTCACGGCCTCCTCCACCTTCGCGCGGAGCTCCTCGGCGGAGAGCTGCTGGGGGAGCCAGCCCTGGAGGATCCGGATCTCCGCCTCCTCCTTCTCGGCGAGGTCCTGCCGGTTCCCGGCGCGGTACTGCTCCACGGCGTCCCGGCGCCGCTTCACCTCGGAGCCGATGACCGCCTGGACGCCTGCGTCGTCGAGCGGCTTCAGGAGCTCGATCTCCTTGTACTTCACCGCGCTCTTCAGCATCCGGACCACGCTCAGCCTGAGCGTGTCCTTGTCCCGCATCGCGGCCTTGAGATCCTGGTCGAGCCGTTCCTTGAGGCCCATGGAGGTCCCCGCCTGCGCGGTCCTAGAAGGACTTCCGCGACTTCTTCATCGCCCGCTTCTTCGCGGCGATCGACTTCTTCTTGCGCTTCACGGACGGCTTCTCGTAGTGCTCGCGCTTGCGGATCTCCGAGAGGATCCCCGCCTTCTCGCACTGCTTCTTGAAGCGCTTCATCGCATTCTCGAAGGACTCGCCATCCTTGACGCGCACGCCGGTCATTCGTTCCTCGGGCTTTCTTCCTGCTCTTGGGTGAGGGACTCGAAACGCAAAAGGAGCCGGGCGCGCCGGCGCCCGGCTTCCTCGCGGTTGAAAGGGCGCTCTTAGCGGAAAACCCTCACCGGGTCAAGGGGTTCCGCCTCCCGCCGGGCGGCCGGGCGCCCTGGGGTCGTGCCGGCGCTGGAGCACGGCCCAGACCTCCGTGGGGGTCACGTCCGCCGAGGCGAGCAGGACGAGCAGGTGGTAGACGAGATCGGCCGCCTCGTGGGCGAGGTGGTCCTTCGAGTCGTGCCCGGCGAGGAGGGCCTGGTGGGCCTCGTTCACCTCGTAGGCCTCCTCGATGATCTTCCGCCGGATCCGGGGCGGCTCGGAGAGGAGCTTGCGGGTGTAGCTCTCCCCGCCGCCGGGATCGGCCCGGCGCGACTCGATCGTGGCCCAGAGCTGGGCGAGGAAGCGCTCGTCTGCCATGGGGGTCTCCTTCCGGCCTCGCCGGTCCTCGTCACCCGATCAGGGCCGCACGTCGATGCCGCGCGACCCGAGATAGGCCTTCGCCTCTCGAACGGTATGCTTCCCGTCGTGGAAGATCGACGCCGCAAGCGCGGCGTCGGCGATCCGGAGCCCCTCCGCCAGGTGCTCCAGGGTCCCCACCCCGCCCGAGGCGATCACCGGGATCGTCACCGCCTCGCAGACCCGCTCGAGGAGCTCGAGGTCGTAGCCCGCCTGGGTGCCGTCCCGGTCCATGCTCGTGAGGAGGATCTCGCCGGCGCCCCTCCGGGCCACCTCGCGGGCCCAGGCGATCCCCTCGACGCCGGTCGCCCTCGTCCCGCCCGCGACGTGGACCTCCCAGGCGCCCGGCTCCGGACGGCGCTTCACGTCGATCGCCACGACGAGCGCCTGCGCGCCGGCGATCCGGGCGAGCCGATCCACGAGGGACGGGTCCTTCACCGCCGAGGAGTTCACCGAGACCTTGTCCGCCCCGGCGTGGAGGAGTGCGACGAAGTCCTCCTCGCTGCGGACCCCGCCCCCGACCGTGAGCGGCGCGAAGACCCGCTCCGCCGTGCGCGTCACGAGGTCGAGGAGGGTCCCGCGGTTCTCCTGGGTCGCGGCGATGTCGAGGTAGGTCACCTCGTCCGCGCCCTGCTCGTCGTAGCGCGCGGCCGCCTCCACGGGATCGCCCGCGTCCCGGAGGTTCTCGAACCTCACGCCCTTCACGACGCGCCCGGCCTTCACGTCCAGGCAGGGGATGATCCGCTTCGCCGGCACGCTACCGTCCTCCGGTCCCCGGCGGCGGCACCGAGGCGAGCGGTCCCGCCGCGATCCGGATCGCCTTCCCGAGGTTGAGCCGCCCCTCGTAGATCGCCTTGCCCACGATGACGCCGGCGAGCCCCGCCGCCTTGCAGGCCTCCACGTCGGCGACGCTCGCCGCCCCCCCGGAGGCGACGACCTCCACGCCCGCCTCCTCCTGGAGCCGGGCCGCGCCGGCGGCGTCGACGCCCGTGAACATCCCGTCCCGGCCGACGTCGGTGTACTCCACGAGCGAGACCCCCGCCCCCTTCACCCGGCGGGCCACGTCCGCGGCGCGGAGCCCCGTGCCCTCGGTCCAGCCGGCGACCTTCACCTCGCCGTTCCGGGCGTCGATGCCGCACCGGATCCGGCCGGGGAACTTCCGGCACGCCTCCTCCACGAGCCCGAGCCGCTCGACCGCCGCGGTGCCGAGCACGACGTAGGAGACGCCGAGCCCGAGGACCTTCTCCACGTCGAGGAGGGTCCGGATCCCCCCGCCGAGCTCCACCTCGATCCCCTTCACCCGGCAGATGCGGGCGACCGTGTCGAGGTTCACCGGCCAGCCGGCCTTCGCGCCGTCGAGGTCCACGACGTGGAGGAGGGTCGCGCCGGCCGCCCGGAACTCCTCCGCCTTGTCGGCGGGGTTCCGCGCGTAGACCTTCTTCGTGGCGAAGTCGCCCTTCTCGAGCCGGACGGCCTCGCCCCCCATGATGTCGATCGCCGGGATGACGAGCATGGCCTACACCTCCACGAACCGCTCGAGGAGCGCGAGCCCGACCCGCTGGCTCTTCTCCGGGTGGAACTGGACCGCGAAGAGGTTCTCCCTCGCGAGCGCGGCGCAGTAGGGGATCCCGTGCGTCGCCGTGAGGGCGACGCCGGGCGCGCCGGCCGGCGCGGCGTAGGAGTGGGCGAAGTAGACGTACTCTCCGTCCATGGGGGCGAAGAGCGGCGGCGCGGTCCCCTTGGCGCGCAGGGGCGACCAGCCGATGTGGGGGAGCTTCTGCCCCTCGGGGAGCCGCGCGACCGTCCCCGGCAGGATCCCGAGCCCCTTCGCGCCGCCCGCCTCCTCCCCTCGCTCGAACAGGATCTGGAGGCCGACGCAGATGCCGAGGACGGGCGTCCCCTTCCGGATCGTCTCCACGAGCGCGCCGGCGACCCCGCTCCTGCGCATCGCCTCGGCGCACTCCGGCATCGAACCCTGTCCCGGGACGACCACGCGATCGGCCTTGCGGACGGCGTCCGGGTCATGGGTCACGACCACGTCCGCGCCCACCTTCCGGAGCGCGTTCTCCACGGAGCGGAGGTTCCCCGCCCCGTAGTCCACGAGGGCGATCCGGCCGGGACGGGTCACGCGAGCGTCTCCGCTCGTGGACCTGCGGGCTTCCGTTCGCCCTGAGCCTGCCGAAGGGCGAGGGGCGGCTGTCCAAGCTCGTGGTTCGACAGGCTCACCACGAACGGAATTGTCCCCATCCGTTCGCCCTGAACCTGCAGGGGGGGCACCACGAACGGGGAATTCCGTTCGCCCTGAGCCTGTCGAAGGGCGAATGGAGGAGACCCCGTTCCCGCTCGGGACCTCACAGGACCCCTTTCGTGGACGGGATCGCCCCGCCCTCCCGGGCGGTCGCGGCCCGGAGCGCCCTGGCGGTCGCCTTGAAGATCGCCTCGACGACGTGGTGGAGGTTCCGGCCCCTCCGGACGGTCACGTGGAGGGTCATCCGGGCGTGGTTCACCAGGGCCTGGAAGAAGTCCTCGGTGAGGTCCACGTCGTAGTCGCCGATGAAGCGCTTCCCCGACGGGAGCTTCGCGTCGAAGGTGAGGTGCGGCCGGCCGGAGAGGTCCACCACCGCCTCGACGAGCGCCTCGTCGAGCGGGACGAGCGCGTGGCCGTACCGGGCGAGCCCCGCCTTGTCGGCGACCGCCTGGCGGAGCGCCTCCCCGAGGCCGATCCCCACGTCCTCCACGGTGTGGTGGGCGTCCACCTCGAGGTCGCCCTTCGCGCGGACCCGGAGCGCCATCCCCCCGTGCCGGCCGATCTGCTCGAGCATGTGGTCGAAGAAGGGGATGCCGGTCGAGACGGACGGATCTCCCGGCGAGAGCCGGAGGTCCACCTCGACGCTCGTCTCCTTCGTCTTCCGGGCCACCTTCCCCCGGCGCGCCGGCGCCTTCCGCTTCATCGCCTTCCCCTCCCCTTCCGCTTCGCCGCCGGCCTCGCGGGCCTCCGCCGGCTCCCGCCCTTCCGCCCGGCGCCGGTCCCGGTCGCGGCCATCCGGACCTCCACCGCCCTCCAGTGGGCGAGGAGCCCCTCCGCGCGGGCGAGCGTCTCCACCGCGGGGGCGACCGCGGCGAGGGCCTTCGGCCCGAGCTCGAGGACGCTCATCCGCCGCCGGAACGTGGCGACGGAGAGGGGCGAGGCGAAGCGCGCCGTCCCCGCGGTGGGCAGGACGTGCGAGGGGCCGGCGACGTAGTCGCCCACCGCCTCCGGGGTGTGGCGCCCGACGAAGACCGCGCCCGCCCGGGAGATCTTCCCGACGAGCGCCGGCGCGTTCCGAACGTGGAGGGCGAGGTGCTCGGGGGCGAACTCCTCCGCGAGCCGGACCGCCTCGGCGAGGTCCCTCGTCACGACGACCGCCCCCCGGTCGCGGAGCGAGGCCGCCGCGATCTCCCGGCGGGGGAGCTCCGCGAGCTGCCGCTCCGCCTCCGCGCTCGCGGCGCGCGCGAGCGCCTCGGAGGGCGTGACGAGCACCGACACCGCCCGCTCGTCGTGCTCCGCCTGGGCGAGGAGGTCGGCCGTGACCTCGGCGGGCTCCGCCTCGCGGTCCGCGACGACGAGGATCTCGCTCGGGCCGGCGATCATGTCGATGTCCACGCGGCCGAAGACGATCCGCTTCGCAGCGGCCACGTAGGCGTTCCCGGGGCCGGCGATCTTGTCCACCGCGGGGACCGTCTCCGTGCCGAAGGCCATCGCCGCGACGGCCTGGGCCCCGCCGATCCGGAAGAGGCGCGAGACGCCGGAGACGTGGCAGGCGGCGAGGGTCCAGTCGTCCATCGCGCCCGTGCCCCGGACCCCGGGGGAGCAGACGACGACCTCCTTCACCCCGGCCACCTTCGCCGGGATCGCGGTCATGAGGACGGAGGACGGGTAGCGGGCCGTCCCGCCCGGCGCGTAGAGCCCCACGCGGGCGAGGGGGCGGACGACCTGGGCGAGGGCCGCCCCGGTGGCGTCGCGCCAGCGCGGGACCTCGGCGTCCCGCTCCCGGCGGTGGAAGTCGGCGATCCGCCGCGCGGCGAGGGCGAGCGCCTTCCGCCCCTCGGCCGGGAGCCGCCCGAAGGCCGCCTCCATCTCCGCCGGCCCGAGCGCGAGGGCCCCGGCCGTGCCCGGGTCCCAGCCGTCGAGCCGCCGGGTCTGCTCGAGGAGGGCGACGTCGCCCCGGGCGCGGACGTCGTCCACGATCCGGGCCGCCGCCTCCCGGACCGGAGCCTCGTCCTCGTCGGAGCCGCGGGCGCAGATCCTCGTCCAGGCGAAGCGGAACGCGGGATCGCGGGTGTCGAGCCTCTGCAAGGGGAACCTCTCGGGGAGCCTGTCCTTATAGACGATGCGCACCCGGCGCGCGAGCGGCGAGTCCCCCTGCTAGATTGCCGTCCCATGAACCCGCGCACCGACCTCTGGCTCGAGAACCTCGCCGACGAGCGGGACGGGGCGGCCCTCTACGAGGGGCTCGCCCGCCACGAGAAGGACCCGGAGCGGGCGGCGAGCTTCCGGGAGATCGCGGAGGCCGAGCGGCGCCACGCCGCGATCTGGGAGCGGAAGCTGGAGAGGGAGGGGATGCTCCTCCCCGCCGACCGCCCGTCCCCCCGTATCCGCGCCCTCGTCTGGCTCGCGCGCCGGCTCGGGTCCGCGGCCGTCCTCCCGATGGTCCTCGAGGCGGAGGCGAGGGACGCGCACAAGTACGACGCGCAAGGGGGCGACGCGACCGCCATCGCCGACGAGGAGCGGGCCCACCGCGTGACGCTCCTGGGGATGAGCGAGGGCGCCCCGACCGAGGCCCGCGAGCTCATCGCCGTCCGGGAGCGCTGGCACCGGTCCTCCTCCGCCTCGGGCTCGATCCGGGCGGCGATCTTCGGGATGAACGACGGCCTCGTCTCGAACCTCTCCCTCATCGCCGGGGTCGCCGGCGCGGGGGTGGAGCCGAGGACCGTGCTCGTCACCGGGTTCGCCGGCCTCCTCGCCGGCGCCTTCTCCATGGCGGCGGGCGAGTACACCTCCGTCGCGAGCCAGCGGGACCTCCTCGCCCGCCAGGTGGCCCTCGAGAAGCGGGAGATCGAGGAGGCCCCCGAGGAGGAGGCGGCCGAGCTCGCCCTCATCTTCAAGCAGAAGGGGCTCTCCACCGAGCAGGCGAGCCGGACCGCCGCGGAGCTGCTGAAGAACCCGGAGAGCGCCGCCGACACCCTCGTCCGCGAGGAGCTCGGGCTCGACCCGGACGACCTCGGCTCGCCGATGGGGGCGGCCCTCTCCTCCTTCGCGATGTTCTCCGTCGGCGCCCTCGTCCCGATCCTCCCCTTCCTCGCGACGAGCGGCACCCCCGCGGTCGCGACCGCCGCCGCCCTCGCCTTCGCGGTCCTCGCCGGCGTGGGCGGCCTCGTCGGCTTCCTCTCCGGGACGAGCATCGCCCGCTCCGCGCTCCGGATGGCGGGGCTCGCCGCGCTCGCGGCCGGGGTCACCTACGGGATCGGCCGCCTCTTCGGGGCGACGATCAGCTGAGCCTGCGATGCGCTTCCCCGCCCCGAAGGACCGAACCGTCTGGCTCGTGACGGGGTTCACCACGCTCGTGCTCACCTCGGTGGTCGTGGCGGCCGGGATCGCGGCGACGTACTCCGCCGGACCGGTGGAGAGCGCCCTCGTCTGGGGTGTGGGCCTCCTCGCCGCCGGCATTCTCTGGGCCGCCTGGGGGCTCGCGCCGCGCGGCTTCGTGCTCGAGGGATCGACGCTCCGCGTGGAGCGGCCCCTCCGCCCCCTTTCGATCCGGCTCGCCGAGATCCGAGAGGCGGCGATCCTCCCCGACGGCGCGCTGCGGGGGATGCTGCGGGTCGGGGGATCGGGCGGTCTCTTCGGGCTCTACGGCTGGTTCTGGAGCCGGACGCTCGGAGGCTTCCGAATGTACGCCTCGCGCTCCACGGGGCTCGTCCGCCTGGAGACCCGGAGTGGCCGCATCGTCCTCTCCCCGGAGCCCCCCGAGCGGTTCCTGGAGGCGCTCCTCGGGCGCGCGCCCTCCGCCGTGCGGGCCGCGCCCTCCGATCCGATCGCCCGGACGAGCCTCCCGGCCCGCGCCTGGGGAGGGCTCGGCGGCGCGCTCGCGCTCGTCGCCCTCGCGATCGGCGGGATCCTCCTCGCCGCGCACGCCTTCGCGCCCGCGGGGGCCGTGGTGGACGCCGGGGAGCTCCGGATCGAGCGGAACGCGGCCCCTCCGGTCGTCGTCCCGCTCGCGGACGTGGAGAGCGCCCGCCCCCTCGCGCGCGGGGAGGCCGGACGGCTCCGGCGCGTGAGCGGCTACGCCGGGTTCTCCGGCTGCGTCGCCTACGGCCGGTTCCGCTCCTCGACCCTCGGCGACTTCCGGCTCTACTCCTGGCGCTGTGGCCCCTGGGTGCTCCTCGAGACGCGGAGGGGGCGAGTCGCGCTGACCCCCGAGGACCCGGACGGGTTCGTGGCGGCGATCCGGGCCGGATGGGCCGGCGAGCCCCCTAGCGAACCGCGGTGAAGGTCGCCGTCGCCGCCTCGGCGCCGTTGCCGAGGTCGATCGACGCGGTCCAGACGCCGTCGCGCAGGGCGGTGGCCCCCGCCGGCGGGTCGAGGGACGCGCCGATCGCCGCGGCGGTGCCGCGCTCGAAGTGGATCGCCTCGAAGTCGAGGGCCGTCACCCGGTCCTCGATCCGCGCGGCCGCCTCGGCGAGCCCGCCGAGGCAGATCTCGACGAGCGCCTCCCGGTGGCCGACGCAGAGCGGCCCGGCGCACCGCGCGGCGACGCTCGCGGCGAGGGCGTCGCAGTCGACGGCCGCGGCGAGGGCGCCGGCGACGTCCGGGACGCCGAGCTCCGAGAGGAGGAGCCGGTCGAGCCCGTCCAGCGCGTAGCGGCCGAAGGGGATCCCCATCGCGTGTCCGCCCACCGTCGCGACGGCCTCCCCGCGCGGCCCGCCGGGCCAGGTCACCGTCCCGGTCACGTCCACCCCGGCGGTCACGGGCGCGGTGGCGTCCACGGGCACCACGATGGGCCCCGCGGGAGAGTCGAAGGCGAGCGCGAGCGGCTCGTGCCTCCCGCCCGCGCCCTCCGCGATCCGGAGCTCCGAGCGCAGCTCCCAGCGGAGGAGCACCGACCGGACGAGCCCATCGAGCTCGACGATCCGCGCGTGCGGCGACACGCCGCCGGCCGTCGCCGCCTCGAGATGGGCGTTCATCCACCCGGCGAGCTTCGCCTCGAGGGAATCGGGGAGGACCATCCGCAGCTCACCCACCGCGGGCACGCCCGCGTCCTCGGCGAGGTCGAGCAGCGCCGTGCCCGGATCGGTCGCGAGGGAGTGGACGAGCCGGAGCGCGTCTCCGAGCGGGCCCGGCGCGGCCACGGTCGCGGGGACCTCGAACCGAGAGGAGACCGCGAACGTGCCTTCGAGCGGGGCGCTCGGGACGTCCACCTCGGGTGACGGGTCGTCCGGCCCGCAGGCGGAGAGCGCGAGGACCGGGGCCACGAGGAGGTGGAGGGAGCGGGTCGGGCGCATGCCGGGGTCCACTGCAACGGGCGGTCCCGGAGGGCTCCCCCCCGTGTTTCCGCGGGGTTCGTGGGTGCACCTCCGTCCGGCCCGTGGCATCGGGACGACACCCGCACATGTGGGACGCCGGTCCCCTCCGCCCTCCGGAGACGGCCTGCCGGCGCGGGCCCGGTCCCGGGCCCCGTCGACGCGGGCCTCCCGATCCTCCATCATCGCGGAGTGACGCGCCGCGCGCTCGCCCTCGCCCTGCTCGTCCTCGCCGCCTGCGCGAGGACGGACGGACCCGAGCCGGCGGCCGAGGTCGCGGGCCCCCGCGCGGTCTTCCTCGGCTCCTCCACGACCGCGGGCACCGGCGCCTCCCGACCCTCGCGGCGCTGGACGGCGGTCGTCGCCCGCGACCTCGGGTGGATCGAGGTGAACCTCGGGCTCCCCGGCTCGAAGCTCGCCGCGCTCGGCGATCGGATCGCCGCCGGCGAGGAGCGCGTCCACGAGGTCCTCGCCGAGTCGCCGGACGTCGTCGTCGTGATGTACGGCGCGAACGACGCCGCCGCGGGGATCCCGGTCGGCGATCCCGAGGCGGCCGAGACCTTCCACCGCGCCGCGCGGACGCTCCTCTCCCGGCTGCGGGCGGACCTCCCCGCCGCGCTCCTCGTCGTCGTCTCTCCCCAGCCGGCCGAGTCCCTGCGCGGCGTCCGCGCCCCCTACGACGCGGCGCTCGAGCGGGAGGCGCTCGCCGCCGGCGCGATCTTCGTCCCGGGCCTCGACGCGTTCCCCGAGGGCCAGCTCCCGCGCCACGCGGCCGACCGGATCCACCTGAACGATCGCGGCCACGCGGCGCTCGCGCGCCACGTGAGGGGCGCGATCGCCGCGGCTTTGCGCGCGGGGGACGAGGAGGGGGAGCTCGCCCGGGCGGGGGGGCCGTGAGGGCCGTACCCGTTCGGCTCGACGTTCGCCCTTCGACAGGCTCAGGGCGAACGGCCGCTGCAGGGCCGCTCGCGCGCAAGCAAGGCCGTTCGTGGTGAGCCCGTCGAACCACGAACGGGCGTGGATCGGTCGAAGCGGGCACCGCCATGAGAGGCAGGACGCCCTGCCGAAGCACTTGCAGCCTCCCGGCACCTCCCCGATGCTGGCCCCGCGTCCGTCACTCTCGGGAGGCTCGCATGCTCCGCACCGCCGCCGCCGCCGTGCTCCTCGCCCTCGCCCCGTCCGCAGCTCTCTCGCAGGACGCCTGGGGGCTCGCGAAGAAGGCCGTGGGAGGCTCCGCCACGGGGAAGCTCGAGAAGGAGGTGAACGACCGCCTCCTCGCGGAGGCCCAGAAGAACCAGTGCAGCTTCAAGTCGGGCACCGACGTGCTCGAGCCGGGCTGCGACGGCAAGATGAAGCGGCTCTTCGACGCGGTCGTGAGCGCGAAGAAGAAGCTGAACGGCGCCGGGGTGAAGAACTTCAAGTTCGTCGTCTCCGGCCACACCGACTCCACCGGCAGCGCCCAGGCGAACAAGGAGCTCTCCGGGAAGCGCGCCGCGGTCGTCGTCCGGGAGCTCGTCGCGAAGGGGATCCCGGCGGGCGAGATCGAGGCGGTCGGGATGGGGTCCGAGAAGATGCTCGTGAAGCCGGACGACACGCCCGCGAAGAAGGCGAAGAACCGGCGCTACGAGGTGCAGGTGAGGTTGTAGGGGGCCGTCGCGTCCCCCCTCCTTTCCCCCCCCGGCGCTCCTAGGGAGCGGAGCCGGGCCGGGAGGAAGGAGAACGCAGCGGGAACTCGAGGCCGAGGGTGAACCCCAGCGCGTCGCGCGGTGGGTCGTCGGGTTCCCCCGTGCCAACGGTGCGGCGCATCTCCATGCCCACGCGCCAGCTCGACGAGCGTGGGCCGCGGAGGCCCGCGAGTCGTACGCCCGCGAGGACCCCGGGGGCGAGGCCTGAGCCGGTCGCGTAGAACCCTCCGCCGGCGTGAAGCTCGAGCGCGCTCTTCACCCTGAGGACGGCGCCGATCTCCCCGCCGAGCGCCGTCACGTCCCCGCCGAGCCCGGGCGCGCGCCAGAGGACGAGCGCTGCCCTCGCGAACCGGCCAGAGACGCCGACGGCCAGGACGGGACCCACGAGACCGTCGACACGGGATCGCAGGCGGGAATCCCCCACCTGGCTCAGCACGAGGCCTGCATCGACGTGAACTAGTAGTGGAGCGCGCTTCGCGCCGGGCCTCACGAGGGCCGCGGACCGGAGTGGAACCTCGGGAGCTGGCCGCGCTCGCGGCATCTCGATGCCCCTGTCGGCCAGCCATGCGACGACGCGCGAGGAGCGGGCGAGCTCGCCCTCCCACCGCGCGGCGGCGATCCCGGCTGCACTCGCAAAGGCGCGCGGAACCGCATCCCGCGCGAGCCCCACCACGGGGGCCTCGCCTCTCAACCGCCAGGTCTCGATCTCCCCGCCGGCCTCCGCGAGGAGGGCGACCTCGTGCTCGACGACTGCCATCCAACCGCTCGCGTCGAACTCGAGGCTCGCCGCCTGGATCGAGAGCCGGACCTCGAGAGGGATCTCAGCTTCCGCGGGCCCCGAAAGCATGCGCCTCGCGATCGGCTCGAACGCCTTCACGGCAAGGTCTCCGAGGTCCACGCTCGAGGAAGGGTTCGGCGCGGTGAACGGCTCACCAGGCTTGGGATGGTTGAACACGGGGCGGATTCCGCCGCGCCCCATCCGGACGCGCACGCCGGGTCGAGCGTCCGTGGACGACGCCGCATCCTGCGCTGCCGCGAACCCGGGGTGGATGCACGCCGCGATGAGCATCGTCCGGAGCGCGAGGGCACTGGGTCTCATGGGCGCTTCACGTTACGTATGCTCGGGTCGACGGTCAACGCGTCTCGCGCGCTCGGCTCCGTCGATGCCGCCGGAGGCCCCGTTCGGGGATGGGGCGCTCTCGACCCGACGCCGGTCGATCAACTCCCCGTGGAACCTCCAGCGCCGCGACGTGTATGCTGCCGCCCAATGCTCATTTCACTTACCCTCGGGCTCCTGCTCGCCTCCACGAGCCCCGCAGGCGCCTCGACGGCGCGAGGGAGCGAGTCCGACCGTACCGCTGCGGGTGACTCCGGCCTCCGATGGTTTGCCACCGTGGGGTACGACTACGCGCTGGGGGATCGAGTCGAGGTCCTCCTCGCGGATGGGACCACCGCTGGCTTCCGACCGAACGGAGGGTTCGCAGGAGGGCTGGGGCTCTCGTTCGACCTCTCGCCCCGTGGCCTGCTCGTTCGAGCGTCGATCGCGATCAAGCAGGGCGCGCTCGTGTCGGACGGCGGGAATCTGCGCTACCGCGCCTTCCCCGTGGAGTTGCTCGGAGCGTGGCGCGGGGGGGCGGTCCAGGTCGGCGCCGGGGTCTCGCTGGCGCTCCGTCCCTCCCTTGGAGGCTCGGACTCCCTGAGTGGTCTCCATGCCGATCTCGAGAGATCCCTCGGCCTCGTGGGACGGGTCGAGTGGGTGCGAGGCGCCTCCGATTCCCGGCTCGAGAGCTCGTTCGGCGCGCGCGTCCTCTGGGAGACGCTGAAGACGCGGGGGGGCGGGACGGTCGCGGCCCCCGCCGTGGGGCTGTTCGCCGGGTTCTCTTACTGATGAGGGGCGGTATCACCATGAGCCTGGCCTCGCGCAGCGCCGCCCTCCTCGCCACCGCTCTCGTGTCCACGGCGTGCGACCTCACGGCTCCGTGGAGCTCTGCGCCGGGGGACGTGATTTCGCGCGGCGTGGCGCTCTCCGCCACGACGCTCTCGTTCGAGGGCCAGGTCGGCTTCCAGCAGCCCGATCCGCAGACCGTGGACGTGACTGGCCTCGGCGAAGGGGTCTGGGTGCGGGTACTCGGGGAGCCAACCAGCCCCGTCGATTCGGTGGGGATCTGGGGGAACAACCACCTCGGCATCCGGCCCGTGGCGCCCGAGACCCTCGGCCCCGGAACGTACGAGGGAGCCGTCCGACTCGAGGCGTGCACCACCTATGGCGCTCGCGCCTGCCAGCCACTCGGCGGCGGGGCGGGGACGATCACGGTCCGGTACGTGGTGAAGCCCTATCCGATTTCGGTCTCACCGGACCGGTTCGTCTTCGACCAGGTGGCCGGGGCAGCCCCACCGCCGGCGCAGATGGTCGCCATCGACGGACCTGCGGACGACGGGCCCTGGAGCGGCTCTCAGATTGGCGTGGTGGGGTTCGGGGGAGCGTGGGCCTGGGTGGATCCTTCGATGGGGGACTCGGCCCCGGCGACGGCCGCCATCGGCGTCAGCCGCAACTTCACTTTCTTCGGCGTGGAGTCGGGTCAGATCAGGTTCGTTCGGAAGGGGATGTCCGCCTTCGTGGCGGTGCAGCGGACAGTTCGCGCCCCGGAAGTGACCATCACTTCCGACCCCCTCGTCTTCACTGTTCGAGAGGGTGAGGTCTTCCGCGGCGCTCTTCCGATCGTGAACATCGCGACCGAGCAGGACGCCGCCCTCCGCTACGTCGTCGAGCCTCGCTACCCGACCATCGACACGCCGCGCTGGCTGTCCGTGGTCGGAAGCGGGATGACGCCGTCGTCGTTCTCCGTGGGGATCGATCCGATCGGCCTCTCGGTCGGGACCTACGGCGCGAGCCTCCGAATCTGGGGCGACTACCTGGGCGACCGGCTCCTCCCCGTCACGCTCGAAGTCACCCCTCCGCTCCTCGCACCCTCACCGGGCGCCCTCGCTTTCTCGGTCCGCTCCGCCACGACGCCGGCCGAGGCGACCGCCGACGTGGTCCTGTCGACGACCGGCCCTACGCTCGCGTGGTCCGCCGCTGCCACGGTCCCCTGGCTCGCCGTGTCGCCTGCGGCCGGAACGGCCGGACCCGGAGCGCCGGCCCGGCTCCAGGTGAGCCTCGTGCCCCAGGCGCTCGGCTCGCTCTCGAATGGCGCGCACTCCGGGGCCGTCGAGGTGGCCGGGGCCGACACCGCCGGCCCGTTCGTCGTCCGCGTGCCCGTCTCTCTCTCCCTCTACCTGCCGAGGCTGATGGGCGTGGGACCCACCCAGGACGTGGCGGGGATCCAGCGGGACGTCCTCCTCGTCTGCCAGTCACCTTACGGTGCCCCCGTTCCGGTCTTCGGGAGCGTTCCTGCCGACGGGATCGTCTCGGTGGGGGGGGACAAGATCGTCGTGCGGGCGCCCACGCTCGGCCCTGGGACCTACGCCGTGACCATCCCGAACGCCCTCGGAGTCCCGACCGGCGCCGGCACCTACCGCGTCTCGGCGCCGCTCTCCGCGGACCGGGCGGCGGTCGACGCGCCCGGCTCGAAGATACGAGTCTGGTTCGACGACGCGGCGGCGACGCTCTGGTCGGTGAACGCAGGCTCGGGCGCGCTCGAGCGGCACAGCGCCTCGACCGGCTGGACGAGGGTGGCACTTTCGCTGCCCGGAGTCGAGGACGCGGCGCCCATGCCCGATGCCAGCATCCTCTCCTGGTCCGACTCAGGCGTGCGGTTCGTGGATCCGGCGACGCTCGTTCCGACCGGCTCGCCGGCGGACTCGACCGGCACGAACTGGCCCGACGCATCCGGCTTCGTGGGTCCGCTCATCGACGGGTGGGCCGTCCTCCTGGGCGAGGACGCGCTCGGCTGCCCGGGCTGCAACGTCCCGTACTACACCCTCGACCCCTCGGGGCCGACTCTCGCCCGCGGCGCGCTCTGGACGGCCCGCTCGGTGCGCGCGCTCGCGTGGACCCGCGTGGGGGAGTCGTTCGTCGCGGCCATCGATCCGCGGGTGACCGGGAGCACGTACACGAATCTCACCCGGTGGTTCCGGAGAGGCTATTACGAATATGCATCCGATCACCCGTCCACAGCAGGGGGTGCCTCCGCGCCATTCTTCGTGGATCGCGTCGCGCTCGACCGGACCGGCCTTCGACAGCTCGCGCTGCGCGACGGCACCTCCTCGCCGGGCGATTCGGCACTGATCGAGCGCTGGCCCGATCGCGCCGTGACCGTCCCCGGCAAGCTCCCGGACACGATCGCCAACGCCGCGCTCACGCAGGACGGTTCCCGCGCCGTCGCCTTCGACGGCGTCTCGCGCACCGTCCGCACGTTCGACCTCTCCGCGCCGCCCGACCCGGGCACCGGCCTCTTCCCGGAGCTCGGCACGCCGGGCGGGGAGGCCCCGGTGGCGGATCCGGGAGGCGGCGTCGTCCTCGCGCTCTCCGCCGACGACCGGATCCTCTTCCTCGGCGGGGACGAGCGGATCGTGGTCCATCCGCTGCCGTGACGCCGGGGGGCCGGTGCGCCCCGGGCCCTCCGCCCTATTGCCGCAGCCCGACGATCGACTCCGTCCCTCCGCAGGAGAAGCCGCCCGAGGTCCACGTCCAGGCGCTCGTCCCGGCGAGGGCGTCGGCCGACGACAGCGTGGCGTCCACCGTCTCGGTCACCGCTCCGCCGGCCTCCACGTACTGGAAGTCGAGCCGCAGCACGCTCCCGCAGAGCGTGCCGCTCCCCAGACCCGCCACGGTGACGTCGTTGCCGCTCTGGGTGATCGTCACGGTGGCGGAGGCCGTCGTCCCGGTGGGGTCGCCGCAGGTGTTCGAGATGTTCGTCCAGTCGAGCTTCCAGGTGCCGGTCATCACGTAGGCGGGAGGGCTGCACGCGGCGCCGATGGTGTAGGCGGCGGTCCCGACCGCGCTGTCCGCGTAGCCGGCCGCGGTCGCGATCGCCCGGAGCGTCGTCGTGGCGGAGACGTCGACGGGCCCCCCGTAGAGCGTGGAGGCGGCCGTCGGCGTCGAGCCGTCCGTGGTGTAGTGGATGGCCGCGCCCGGCGTCGTGCTCGTGATGGTCACCGCCTGCGCCGAGGCGTAGCTGCCCGCAGACGGCGAGAAGGCCGGCGTGGCCGCCTGGAACGAGTAGGCCGCCGTGGCGACGGCGCTGTCCGTGTACCCGCTCAGGGTCGCGACGGCCTCGAGGATCGTGGGCGCGCTCACTCCGATCGGGCCGGAGTAGACGGTGGACGAGGCCGTCGGCGTCGAGCCGTCCGTCGTGTAGCGGATCGTCGCGCCGGCCGTGGCGGTGGTGATCGCGACGGACTGCGGCGCGCCGTAGGTGCCTGCGGCCGGGCTGAACGTGGGCGTGGCGACCGTCTGTTGCCCTCCACCACCGCCGTCGTCACCACCCCCGCAGCCGACGACGCCTGCGAGCGACAGGAAGACCGGCATGACCAGCTTTCTCATGGGCTCCTCCGGGCAGGGATTGTTGGTGTACGTAAGGACTAGCTCTCGCGCGCGACGTGACGCGCGCGGAAGTGTCCAATGCGGGTTTCCCCGAGCGGGACCCTCGGCGCGACCCGCGCCGATTCACCGGAAAGGTGCAGGACCGGCGAGCCCGGGGGCCACGGACCGCTACTCCCGATCCCCCTCGTCCTCCCCGAGCACCGCCGGCCGCTCCTCGTTGTCCGGCGCCCGCGCGCGCCCCACGACCTCCCCGGCCGGGCGCCCGGCGCGGCGCCGCTCGTAGTAGCGGGCGACGCTCGGCAGGCTGAACCGGTTCATCGTCACCGAGTGGGTGGCGATCGCGTTCAGCCGGTCCACGTCGATGAACCACTCCGGCAGGTAGACCGGCCCGACGACGAGCCCCTCCTCGACGAGGTCCCGCACGAGCTCCGCGTCGTCCACGCTCATCTTCCCGCAGAGGAAGGCGCGGACGAGGTCCAGGTCCCGCTGCTCCAGCGCCGACCGGAGGAAGTTGAACGTCCGGCAGTAGCCGCGCTGGTAGGCGGCGTCCTTCGTGAAGGGCGCCCCGCCCTCCACCACCCCTCCGCGGAAGACCCGCTCGCTCATGAGCGCCGCCTTCTCCGGCGGGAAGCGGGCGAGGAGGTACCGGTAGACCTCGAGGAAGTCGGCCCCGCGCGCCGCCATGTCGATCGCGATCGTCCGCTCCCCGAGCTCGATGTACCGCTCGTCGGTGATGTTCCCGGTGAGGTACTCGGAGACGATCCCGCCCCCCTCCTGCGACTCGAGCGCGCGCGGGAGGCCGACGCCGAGCACCGTGAGCACCGGCTGCCGCTGCCCGTTCATCGAGGTGAGGACGTGCCAGAGCCCCTCGTGGTGGGCGAGGGCGCGGACCTGTCGCTCCGAGAAGCGCGCTCCCTTCCGGAGCGTCACCCGCGTCGCGCCGGCCGCCGCGTTCGCGGTGAGCCGCACCCGGACGGCGACCTTCACGTGACCGCCCAGGTAGGGGTTGCAGATCTCCGCCACCTTCGCGGCCGCCTCCTCGGCGGAGTGGACGAGCTCCTCGTCCCGGGCCCGCGGGCGCGAGGCCCAGAGCCGCGCGATGGAGAGGTTGTCCGCGTTGTGGTCGGGGAAGCGGTCGCGCGGGTCGCCGTAGACGCGGCGGGAGATCTCGTAGAACCGCCGCGTCCCGCGGGCGCGGAGCATCTCCACGACCTGGATGGACTCGTCGCAGCGGCGGCGGAGGAGCTCCTCCACCGGGTTCCGGCCGCGGATCCTCGCCTTCAGGGCCCGGAGCTCCCGCACCTTGTCCGCCGTGGAGAAGCCGAGCGGCGCGTACTCGGGCCGCGGCAGCTCCTTCGCCCCCGCCTTGAAGAAGCGGGCGTGGACGTGCGGGTCCCAGTTGATCGCGCGGAGGACGCGGATCGGCTTCTGGGCCTGGACGAGCAGGTCGGCGAGCCCACGGAGGTAGTCCTTCGGCACGAGGGAGAAGCTACCCGGAAGGGAAGGCCCGGGGAACCGGGTCCCCCGCCGGCCTTGACGCACGGCCCGCCGCGGGGCTTCCTTCGGTCTCCCGTCGGGGATGGAGGTGGCGCGTGGCGTACGACGAGCAGCTGGCGGAGCGGGTGAGGGAGGCGCTGGGCCGCCGGACGATCTTCGAGGAGCGGAAGATGTTCGGCGGGCTCTGCTTCCTCGTCCGCGGCAGCATGGCGTGCGGCATCGTGAACAGGGACCTCATGGTCCGGGTCGGGACGGAGCGGTACGAGGCCGCGCTCGGCGAGCCCCACGTCCGGCCGATGGACTTCACGGGCCGTCCGCTGCGGGGAATGGTCTACGTGAACGCCCTCGGGACGCGGGAGGACGCCGCGGTAGACCGCTGGGTCGCGGCGGGCGTGGCTGCGCCGCCGGCCGCGAAGCCGCCCCGGCCGCGGAAGGCGAAGCCCTCCGTCGCGA
>JBBIPT010000017.1:0-26737 GCA_037442705.1 Anaeromyxobacter sp. | reverse complement strand
GGGGGGTTGGATGAAGTCATGGGCGTCGCCTCAGGGCGAGGTGAAGCGGACCGGGAACGAGGTCTCGGTGGCCCCCACCTGCAGCGGCGCCGCTCCACCGATCATCACGGCGTCCGTCGCGAGCACGTACACGTCGTAGCTCCGCCCCGGCGTGAACGTGCTCGGCGGGAAGGTGTACGAGTTGGTGCTCGACCAGCCCGCCGCCGTTTCGTAGTAGGTCGCCGCGTCGAAGGCGCGCACGCGGTAGCTCGACGCGCCCGGCACCGGGTTCCAGCCCACCGTGGCGCCGCCGCCGGGCGCGCCAGCCGGCGAGACCCCCGTCGGCTCGGCGAGCTGCGCCGGGGCGCCGATGTGGCTTCCCCGCCTTGCGGTCGAGGTCGCTCTTGTCGTGCCGCCTGAGCAGATGAGACTGTCGGTTTCGGAGCAGGCCGTCAAGCACGAGGAATGCAATGGGGAATCCGCTCGTCGTGCAGGGACGTTCCGTGACGCGGGGCACCGCGCGACGAGGAACCTGGGCGCGTGACTCGGAGTGGCAGGATGTGCGCTGGGCGGGGGAGCTATTCCCCGTTCCCGATCGGCGTCACCGACACCTCGAGGCCGCGGCTCACGGCGACGACGCTCCCGTCGGGGACCTCCTGGAAGCCGGCCTGCTGGCGGAGGCGCGAGGCGAACGCGACCGCCTTCACCCGGCGGTGAGGCCGGACCCGGGGGTCGCTCTCCGGCGTGCCCGCCTCGATTGCGTCGAGGGCGCAGGGGACGATCCCCTCGAGGAGGGCGTAGTGGAGGGGCGCGCCCCGGCGGGCGGCCACGAGGATCCGGCCGTTCGTCGCGAGGAAGGCGAGCCGCGAGGGCGCGGGCTCTCCCGCATCGCGCCGCCAGGACTCGATCCGCCGGATCGTCGCGGCGAGGGCCCGGCCGGCGGTTGGCGCGTCGAGGTCGGGGTCGTCGAGGCGGTTCGCGTCCCGGAGGAGCTTCAGGAACCACATGAAGGCGTGCTCGGAGTCGGTGTCGCCGAGGACGCTCCGGCGCAGGAAGTCGGGGAGCTCCTCGAGGAGCCGCCCCTTCACCTTCGCGAACCCCTGGATGGGACCGGCGTGCGCGAAGATCCAGCTCCGGAACCGGAAGGGCGGCGTGTTCTCGTCCTTCGCCCGCCCGACCGAGGACCTCCGGGCGTGGACGACGAGCGCCTCCGAGGTCACGCGGCCGACGAGGTCGGCGAGCCCGAGCGCCGCGGGCGCTCCGGCGGGGCGCTTGCCGACGAGGACGCGCCCGTCTCCATAGTGGCCGAAGCCGTAGGCGTCGGGCTCCAGGTCGCCTTCCTGGAGCGAGACGACCGGCTCGAGGCGCCGGATCTGGCACCGCATGAGGTTCGGGTCGGTCTGCAGGATCGCGACGATGGACCCCATCTCGGCTCCTCTCCCCCGGGGCCGGACCCCTCGCCCGGTCTCTCCACCCATAACCGCGTCCGCCGCGCCCCACATCCCCCGTCCCGGCGCCGTCGTTTGACAGCCTCGCGGGGGCGCCGCTAGGATGCCCTAACCCAGCGAAACCGCTGGTCAACATCCCATGAGCGACGACATCGCCGTCGGAATCGACCTCGGAACGAGCTACAGCGCCGTCGCCGCCGTGGCGGAGGCGGGGGGCTCGCCCCAGGTGCTCCCCAACGAATGGGGGGAGCGGACCCACGCCTCCTGCGTCTCCTTCCTCGACGACGGCTCGGTCCTCGTCGGGAACAACGCGAAGAAGAACATCATCACGAACGCCGAGAACACGATCTACTCGGCGAAGCGGCTCATCGGCCGGTTCTACTTCTCCGACGAGGTGAAGAAGGCCCAGGCGGTGATGCCCTACCGGATCGTGGAGGGGCCGAACAACTCCGTCCGGCTCCAGGTGAAGGAGAAGGTCCTCGCCGTCCCCGAGGTCTCCGCCCTCGTCCTCAAGGAGATGAAGGCGATCGCCGAGACCGCCCTCGGCCGCGAGGTGCGGAAGGCGGTCGTCACCTGCCCCGCCTACTTCAACGACAACCAGCGGCAGGCGACGAAGGACGCCGGGCGGATCGCGGGGCTCGACGTCCTCCGGATCATCAACGAGCCGACGGCGGCGGCGCTCGCCTACGGCTTCGGCAAGGACATCAGCCAGAAGATCTGCGTCTACGACCTCGGCGGCGGGACCTTCGACGTCTCCATCCTGGAGATTGGCAAGGACGTCTTCGAGGTGCTCTCCACCGCCGGCGACACCTACCTCGGCGGCGACGACTTCGACGACCGGATCATGACCTGGCTCGCCGACGACTTCCTCGCGAAGTACGGCCTCGACCTCCGCCAGAACAAGTTCTGCCTCCAGATGCTGAAGGAGGCGGGCGAGCGGGCGAAGATCGAGGTGGGGCGCGACGGGGTCGCGGAGATCCTCGTCCCGGGGATCTGCCAGTCCCCCGAGGGCGAGGTCATCGACCTCCGCCAGAAGCTCGTCCAGGATCAGTTCAACCGGATGGTGATGGATCTCGTCCAGCGCACCTTCAAGGTGTGCGACGAGGCGCTCCAGTCCGCCCGCCTCACCGCCGGGGACGTGGACGCGGTGATCCTCGTGGGCGGGCCGACCCGGCTCCCCATCGTCCGGAACAGCGTCCGGCACTACTTCCAGCGGGAGCCGATGACGGGCATCGACCCCGACGAGGTCGTCTCGCTCGGCGCCGCGATCCAGGCCCACGCGCTCCTCAACACGCAGGCGGCCGAGTACGGCCAGGCGAGCTACCTCCTCGACGTGACGCCGCTCTCCCTCCGCGTCGGGACCGTGGGCGGCTTCACCGAGAAGATCATCGACAAGAACACGCCCATCCCCATCGAGAAGTCGAAGACCTTCACGACGAGCCGAGACGGCCAGGACCGCGTGAAGATCCGCGTCTACCAGGGGGAGTCGAACAGGGCCGACGCCTGCGAGCTCCTCGGGGAGTTCGAGTTCACCGGCTTCCGGATCGGCTACCGGGGCGAGGTCCAGATCCAGGTGACCTTCGAGATCGACTCGAACGGCATCGTGAACGTCTCGGCGACCGACGTCGAGACGGGCCAGAAGACGTCGACGACGATCAACCTGTCGTCGGGCCTCTCCGAGGACGACATCCAGACCGCGATGATCCACAACGCCGACATCGAGCTCGCCCGCGGGGGGCGGGCCGCCTAGTCCGGCCCCCGCGCGCGGCCGGGCTCCCGGAGCGACATGGACTCGCAGTTCCAGATCGAGGTCGAGTCCCTGGCCGCCGCGCTCGACCAGCTCGACTACTTCGGCGTCCTGAAGATCCCCCAGACGGCCACTCCGCCGGAGATCAAGGCCGCCTACTACCGGGAGTCGCGCGCCTACCACCCGGACCGCTTCGCCGCCTACCCGGACGAGGCCTTCCGCGAGCTCGTGGGGCGGATCTACCGGCGCGTGAACGAGGCCTACACGGTCCTGCGCGACGACAAGAAGCGGGCGAAGTACGTGCAGGACGTGACCGGCCCCGAGCGGGCGCAGAAGCTCCGGTTCACCGAGGCCGGCGAGGCGCAGGTGAAGGAGGAGCAGAAGCGGAAGCTCGAGGAGCAGCTCGGGATGACGCCGAACGGCCGGAAGTTCTACGCGGCCGCCCTCATCGAGCTCGAGGCGGAGCGCTGGGAGGGAGCGCAGCGCGCCCTGAAGAGCGCGCTCATGTACGAGCCCTCGAACGGCAGGTTCAAGGAGGCGCTCGCCCAGGTCGAGAAGGAGCTCGAGAAGAACCGGAACAAGGGCGACCAGTTCCGCATCAAGTGAGCGGACGCCTTGGCGCTCGACCTCGCCGTCCTCGCCGTCCTCGCCTCCGCCGCCATCGCCGGCGCCTCCTCCGGCGCCCTCCGGCAGCTCGTCTCCCTCCTCGCCGCGGTCCTCGGCTGGATCGCCGCCCGGCAGCTCGGCGCGGACGTGGCCGCGGGGTTCGCGCGGACGATCCCGGGCGGCCTCGCCCGCGTCCTCGCGCCGGCCCTCCTCTTCCTCGGTGCGTTCGCGATCGGCTCCCTCGCGGGCGGTCTCCTCCTCCGCGCGACCGGCCTCTCCCGGATCGTCCGGCAGCCGGCCGACCGCGGGATCGGCGCGCTCCTCGGCGGTCTCAAGGGCGGGCTCGCCGCCTGGGTGATCCTCTCTGCGCTCGCCCTGGCGGGACCTCCGGGGCCCGGGCGCGTGGGGCGCTGGTCGGAGGGGAGCGACCTCCTCGCGATCGCGCGGAAGCACAACCTGCTCGTCCGGCTCGACCCGGACGCGGCCGGGACCCTGGAGCGCGTGATCGCGGCGGCCCGGAGCGCCCGGAAGGCGGGCGCGGCCGCGGACCCGGAGAGCGAGCGGCTCCTCGCCCATCCCTCGGTGAAGGCGCTCCTCGACCGGGCAGGGGACTCCGGCGCGGACGCCGCGGAGCTCGAGCGGCTCCTCTCGGACCCCGAGGTCCGCGCGCTCGTCGAGCGGCTCGTCGCGCGCGAGCGGGGGGCGGGGAGGGCGAGCGAGGAGCGGCCCGGGCAGCGCTAGAGGGGAGGCGTCGCCGCGTGCCGGCCTTCGGGGCTCCGCGACTCCCGGCGCTCCGCGCGCCAGAGCCGATGATCGGCCGTTCGCCCTGAGCCTGTCGAAGGGCGGCAACGCCGTGCGGGCCACCGCGCGGGGGCTTCAGGAAGTTCCGGAAGCGCGGTGTCCCGCCCGTTGCAGTGCGGTCCGTGGGGGAGGCGTCTGCAGAAGACGCGCAGTCACGCCGGTCGCTGCGGAGCCCCGAAGCCGGCGCGTTGCGTCGCCGTGGGGGTGGAGGGGAGGCTTCAGGATTCCCCAGAGTTGCCACTTGGGACGCTCTCCCCGAGAAACAGCGCGAGACGCCCGGCGCCGCCGTGAGGCCGTGTTCGTGAGGCGCGCCCGCCGCGACGAGCCGCCTCCGCGCACCCCGCGGCCGTTCGCCCTGAGCCTGTCGAAGGGGGCGGTCCGTTGTCCGAGCTTCCGCCGCCGCGAAGCGAAGCGAGCGGAACGGCGGCCCGGGCGGCCAGCGGCCGGCTTCGCCAATGGAGCAGGGGCTCGCCCTTCGACAGGTTCAGGGCGAACGGCTGGATGCGGGGCCGCTGGAGGATCCGGGCGAGCCAGCGGCCGGTCAGGCAGGAGGAACGGCGGCCAGCGTGCGGCACCGCAAGGGGAACGGCGGCCCGGGCGGCCAGCGTTCGGGTCCGCGAGGGGAGCGGCGCCGCGCGCCTACCGCCGCCTCTTCCCGGCCTTCGCCGTCTTCCCCTCGGCCTTCATCTCGGGCATCGCGCCGGAGCCGGGGTGCCGCTTCGCGTGCGCCTTGCGGAGCGCCTCGTGGAGCGCGGGGAGGCGCTGGTAGAGCCGCTTCGGCTTCCGGGGCTTCCGGGTGGAGAGCGCGTGGGCGAAGACGAGCGGGGCGGCCACGGTCGCGTCGGAGTAGACGACGACGTGGTTCTTCAGCATCTCCGCCTGGACCTTGCCCCAGCTGATCGCCTCGGAGGGGGTCGCGCCGGAGAGGCCGCCCCACTGCGGCGAGTCGGTGGAGATCTGGAGGACGTACTCGTGGCCGCCGCGGTTGAGGTCCAGGATCTGCCAGAGGGTCGGCTGGGTCTGGAGGTAGAAGTTCTTCGGCGAGCCGCCGCCGAGGATCACGACGCCGTTCACCTTCGCGTCGTAGACGATGGCCGTGGACTGGAGGACGTCGAGGTCGGGATCCACCGTCGTCCGGCCGCCGCGGAGCTTCATCGCCGCGACGTTCATGCCGATGGAGGAGTCGCCCGGCGAGGAGGTGAAGACCGGCACGTCGTACTTCGCGGCCGTGGCGACCCAGCTCTTCTCCGGCATCGGCGCCTGCTGCAGGACGAGGTGGCCGAGGTAGTGGTGGAGCTCGGGGGTCGAGACGTTGCCGCGGAGGGCGGGCGGGGCCCTCTCGAGCGCCTCGCGCACGAAGGCGTCCGTGTCGAGGAGGGAGTCCTCGGTGATGAAGATGTCGTAGATCCGCTCGATCCCCGCCCGGTAGAGCTCCCTGTCGTCCACCTGGAAGTGGCCCTGGACGACGGGGAGCTTCAGCGCGAAGTGGAGGTCGTGGTAGAGGTTCGCGCCCGTCGCGATGACGAGGTCCACGAAGCCTGCCTCGATCATCGCCTGGATCGCGCCGCCCATCCCGGCGGGGGCCATCGCGCCCGTCACGGTGAGGGCGATCGTCGCCTCGGAGTCGATCATCCGGCCGAAGAGGTCGCACCCCTCGGCGAGGCGGCCGCCGTTGAAGGCGCCGGCGCGCCGGTAGACGTCCACGAGCTCCTCGACCGTCATCTTCGGGCGGAGCCGCATCGGCTCCACGGGAGGACGGGAGAGGTAGCGCCTGCGCAGTTCCTTGGGAGATCGGGCCATGGCGGCCGCGGAAGTTAGTCGCCGCCGGAGGGACCGTCAACAGGCGGGTGGCGGCCGCGGTTCCGGTCGCCCTTCGGCAGGCTCGGGGCGAACGGCGGGGGTCGGGACGAGGCCGTCAGGCTGGCTGCGTCCGCGCCGCGGCCTGGATCTGGAGCTGCACGAGCCCGATCTGGCCGTCGTCCGCAGGCTTGAAGGCGAGCTCGGAGAGCTTCGCCTGCCGGTAGACGTCGAGCATCCGCTCCTGCCCCTGCCGCCAGACGGAGACCATCGTGCAGGAGGTGGAGTGGCCGCAGGCGTCCTCGCCGTCGAGGCAGACGTTCAGGGCCACCGGCCCCTCCACCGCCTCGATCACGTCGAGGAAGCTGATCGCGGCGGGCGGGCGGGCGAGGGCGTAGCCGCCGTGGGGTCCCCGGGTGGAGCGGACGAGCCCCTGATCGACGAGGGTCTTCAGGATCTTCGCGAGGAAGTCCTCCGGTACGTCCATCTGGCGGGCGATCTCCCGGAAGGGGACGACCGCCTCCTGGGAGATGGAAGCCAGGTAGATCATGGCCCTGAGGCCGTAATCGATCTTTCTCGAGATCCGGAGTACGTGCTGCATCTTGCCTTCCCCGCACGACGGCCCCGAAGGTTCGCCGCGCCGCCGACGAAAAGGCGGCTATCCTAGCACGGTCGAGACGGCGAGACATGGGCCCCCCCGCAGCGATCGACGCGAGAATCGATCTCCACTCGCACAGCATCGCGTCGGACGGGGAGCTCCCCGCCGCAGAGGTCGCGGCGCGGGCGAAGAAGGCGGGGCTCGCCGCCTGGGCCCTCACGGATCACGACACCGTGGCGGGGCTCGCGGAGGCGGGCAGGGCCGCCTCGGCGCTGGGGATCCGGCTCGTCCCGGGGATCGAGCTCTCCACCTTCCTCGGCGCGAAGGAGATCCACGTCCTCGGCCACTTCGTCGATCCGGACCACGTCTCGCTCCGCCGGTTCGAGGACTTCCTCGCCGGCCACCGAAGGGATCGCATGCGGCAGATCGTCGCGAAGCTGGACGGACTCGGCGTCCGGATCCGGATCGAGGACGTGGAGCGCTGGAGCGGGGGGAAGACGCTGGGGCGGCCGCACGTCGCGCGCGCGGTCGTGGCGGCGGGCGCGGTCGCGACGGTGAGGGAGGCCTTCGACCGGTACCTCGGGGAGGGGCGGCCCGCCTACGTGGGGCGCTTCCGGCTCGAGGTGCCGGAGGCGGTGGCGCTCGTGCGGGGCGCCGGCGGGACGGCCACGATCGCCCACCCGGTCGTCTCCGGGCTCGAGGAGCGGGAGGTGGAGCGGCTCCGCGAGGCGGGGGTGGACGGCCTCGAGGTCTACCACCCCGATCACGAGCCCGGCGACCGCGAGTGGCTCCTCCGGCTCGCGAACCGGATCGGCCTCGTTCCGACCGCGGGCTCGGACTTCCACGGGGAGACGATCTCGCCCGATCGCCACCTCGGCGGGGTGACGATGCCGGCCGAGGCGTTCGCCCGGCTCGAGGCGCGACGGCCGTGAGCGAGCCCCGCGGCTCGAGACGATCCGGCGACTTCGCGGGCTACCGGCTCCGGACTTCGGGAGAAGCGCGGCGCCTCTCCCGTGGCCCGAGGCCCTTCGGCCTGGAACGTCTCCGCTCGCCGCTCAGCCGCGGAAGATCCGGACGGAGGCCTGCGCCCAGTCCACGTAGGGCCACCAGAGGCCGAAGACGATGGTCGCGGCGGAGGAGAGGCCGAGGAGGATCTCGTAGCCGGCGCGGGCGGTGATCGCGGGAGGGTGCGCCACGTTCGGCTCGTCGATGAACATCGCCCGGACGATCCGCACGTAGTAGTAGAGCGAGATCGCCGTGTTGAGCGCGCCGATGAGGAGGAGGACGGCGTACCAGCCGCCGCCCGGCGTGTAGACCCGCTCCCAGACCGCGTAGAAGAGGTACCACTTCCCCACGAACCCGGCGAAGGGCGGGAGGCCGGTGAGGGAGAAGAGGAAGATCGTGAAGGCGATCGCCGCGACGGGGTGGCGGCGGGCGAGCCCCTTGTAGTCGAGGATCGACTCGGAGCCCGTCGCCTCCGCCACGAGGATGACGACGACGAAGGCGCCGACGTTCATCACGAGGTACACGAGCATGTAGATCATCACCGCCTTCGTCCCGAGGTCGGACATGGCGGAGACGCCCATGAGCGTGTAGCCCGCGTGCGCGATGGAGGAGTAGGCGAGGAGCCGCTTCAGGTTGGTCTGCCCGAGGGCGGTGAGGTTGCCGAGGGTCATCGTCACCGCCGCGACGACGCCGATCACGGCGGGCCACGGGATGCCGCCGAGCGCCTCCGCGAAGCCGGTCTCCGGCGCGGGCGGGCCGGCGAACGCGGAGTGGAAGAAGCGGAGCGCGAGGGCGAAGCCGGCCGCCTTGGGGCCGACCGAGAGGAAGGCGGTGAACGGCGTCGGGGCGCCCTCGTACACGTCCGGGCACCACATGTGCCAGGGGACCGCCGCGACCTTGTAGCCGATGCCGGCGGTGACGAAGACGATCGCCACGACGAGGGCGATCTTCGTCGCGGCGAGCGAGGCGCCCGTCGTCTGGAGCGCCTCGACCCGCGCGGCCATCTCCACGATGTTCGTCGTGCCGGTGAGGCCGTAGAGGTAGCTCATGCCGAAGAGCATGACCCCGGAGGCCACGCCGCCGTAGATCACGTACTTCAGCGACCCCTCCGCGGCCTTCCGGTCGCCCTTGCGGTAGCCCGCGAGGACGTAGCTCACCACCGAGACGAGCTCGAGGGAGAGGTAGATCATGATGAGGTCGATCGCGCTCGCCATCATGAACATCCCGAGCACGATCGCCATGAGGAGGGCGTAGAACTGCCCGATCCGGGAGGGCGGGAAGTCCTTCCCCTGCGCCGCGACGAAGATGGTGAGGCCGCCGGCGCCGAGGAAGATCCACTTGAAGAAGTTCGCGAAGGCGTCGTTCGCGAGGAGCGAGTTGAAGAGCGGGGTCGCGTCGGAGGGCTGGCGGGCGAGGAGCACGGCGGTGAGGCCGAGCACCGCGGCCGCGCCCGTCGTGAGGTAGGCGACCCGCGCAGGGCTCTTCCGCCAGAAGAGATCGATCACGAACAGGAGCAGGGTCCCGAAGGTGAGCGCCATCTCCGGCTGGAACCAGAGGACGGAGTCCAGGTTGTCCTGGACGAGGGGGATGAACGATTCCATCGAGGTCTCTCCCGGTCCCCGCTAGAGCGGCCGGAGGTTCTGGATGAGCGCGTGCAGGGTCGTGTTGATGACGCCCAGGATCGCCTGCGGGTAGAAGCCGAGGACGATGGCGAGGGCGCCGAGCGGGTAGAGGGAGAGCCGCTCGCGCCAGTTGAGGTCCGGGTAGCCCTTGTAGGCGGGGTTGAGCTTGCCGAGGAACATCCGGTGGATCGCCCAGAGGTAGTAGGCGGCCGTGATGATCACGCTCATCGCCGAGATGATCGTGTAGGTCGTGAACACGGGGAACGCGCCGGAGAAGACCATGAACTCGGAGATGAAGCCGGCGAGGCCGGGGAGGCCGAGGGAGGCGAAGAAGGCGAGCCCCATCATCGCCGAGTACTCGGGGAGCTCCTGGGCGAGGCCGCCGAACTTGCCGATGTCGCGGTGGTGGGCGCGGTCGTAGATCACGCCCACGATGAGGAACAGCATCGGGCTGATGATGCCGTGGGTGAAGAGGTTCAGCACCGCCCCGGAGATGCCGGCCGGCGTCATCGCCGCCATCCCGAGGAGCGAGAAGCCCATGTGGGAGACGGAGGAGTACGCGATGAGCTTCTTGAGGTCGGTCTGGCCGAGGCAGACGAAGGCGGCGTAGACGATGTTGATCACGCCGAAGACGGCGAGCGCGCCGGCCGCCCACTCCGTCGCCTCGGGGAGGATCGGGTAGTTGAACCGGAGGATGCCGTAGATGCCCATCTTCAGGAGGACGCCGGCCAGGATGACCGAGATGGGCGTCGGGGCCTCGACGTGGGCGTCGGGCAGCCAGGTGTGGAAGGGGAACATCGGGATCTTGATGGCGAACCCGATGAAGAGACAGACGAAGGCGAGCTTCCCGAAGTCGAAGCCGAGGATGGCGCCGGCGCGGCCGAACTGGCCGGCCTGCCCCTGGCGGGCGAGCTCGACGAGGTTGAAGGTGTGCGCCGTCGCCGTGCCGTCGACGAGCGCGAAGGGGGCGCTGTTGTAGTAGAGGCCGATGATCGCGAGGAGCATCAGCACCGAGCCGGCGAGGGTGTAGAGGAAGAACTTGATCGCCGCGTACTCCTTGCGCGGCCCGCCCCAGATGCCGATGAGGAAGTACATCGGCAGGAGCATGACCTCCCAGAACACGTAGAAGAGGAACATGTCCAGGGCGACGAACGTGCCCATCATGCCGGTCTGCAGCAGCAGGAGCATGACCATGTAGCCGGGCACCATCCGGATGGAGAAGTGCTTCGGGTGGTGCGGGTCGTCGTGGCCGTCGTCGTGCATCCCGGCCATCTCGGCGGCCTTCGTCCCGGACCACCAGGGCATCGAGGCGATCGTGGCCACGAAGGAGATGAGCCCGGAGAGCAGGACCATCGAGATCGAGAGCCCATCGACGCCGACGTAGTACTCGATGTTGAAGGCCCTGATCCAGACGAAGTGCTGCTCGAGCTGGACGGTCGCCTTGCCCGAGTCGAACATCGTCCAGGCCGCGATGGCGGCGGCGAAGGAGAGCCCGCTCGTGACGAGGGCGATCCAGCGCGACGCCTCGTCCATCGCCCGCTTCGACAGGTTGGCGAGGTACTTCACCGCCAGCAGCACGACGATCGCCGTCGCGCCGACGAGCGGGAAGAAGGTGGCCCAGCTGAGGACGTTCCCTTCGTTGAAGAAGAACATTCGACGCTCCTTCGAGGCTACTGGATGAGGAAGTTGAGCAGGACCACCACGAGCGCCCCTCCGAGCGCGCCGTAGAGGTAGGTCTGGATGCGGCCGGTCTGGATCGTCCGGAAGGACCGGCCGAGGCCGATCGTCGCCCAGGCGACCGCGTTCACCGCGCCGTCCACGAACACCCGGTCGATCCAGGCGTCGAGGCGCCCGAGGAAGCGGCCGACGGCGCCGGCGAAGTTCACGAGCCCGTCGATGACGGCGCCGTCGAACCCGCTGAACGCCCGGGCGACGGCGAGGGACGGCTTGACGACGATGACCGCGTAGAGCTCGTCCACGAAGTATTTGTTGTAGACGACGTTCCACGCTCCGTGGAACCGCGCCTTCAGCCGCCCGGGGAGGTCGCTCTTCGCGTCCTTGTAGAGGGCGCGCGCGGCGAGGAAGCCGGCCGTCGCGGCGAGGACCCCGAGCCCCTGGAACACGTACTCGAGCACGTGCGGGTGCTGGGTGAAGGCGACCTTGCCCACCATCACCGGCTCGAGCCAGCGCTCGAGGATCGGGTGCCTGTGGGTCCAGGCGTAGGGGATGCCGATGAAGAGGGTGAGGAAGGAGCCCGCCGCGAGGAGGGAGAGGACGAGGGTGATCGTCCAGGGCGACTCGTGCGGCGTCCCGCCGTGGTGTCCGCCGCGGGCGTCGTCGTGCCCGTGCCCGGCGTCGTGCGCCGGGGCCGGGTGGCCGTGGGCGTGGCCGTCCGCGTGGACCGCGCCGTTCGAGGCGTGGATCGACACGGAGGTGGCGGACATCGCAGTGGCCGCGGCGGAGTGCGGATCCTCGTTGTGCTCGTCGTGGTGACCCTCGCCCCCGCGGTACTCGCCGGTGAAGGTCATGTAGTAGCTCCGGTACATGTAGAAGGCCGTACCGGTCGCCGCGACGATGCCGATCACGTAGATGAAGGGCCCGAGCCAGGGGACCGGCGTGCCGAAGAGGGCGAGGTGGTTGGAGGAGAACGCCTTCCAGAGGATCTCGTCCTTCGAGTAGAAGCCGTTCATCCAGGGGAAGCCGGCGATCGCCATCGTGGCGAGGAGGTAGGTCCACCGGGTGTAGGGCATGTGCTTCTTCAGGCCGCCCATCTTCCGCATGTCCTGCTCGTGGTGGCAGCCGAGGATCACGGAGCCGGACCCGAGGAAGAGCGTCGCCTTGAAGAATGCGTGGGTGAGGAGGTGGTAGGTGCCCGCCCAGAAGGCCCCCACGCCCACCCCGATGAACATGAAGCCGAGCTGGGAGACGGTGGAGTAGGCGAGGACCTTCTTGATGTCGTACTGGAAGAAGCCGATCGACGCCGAGAAGAGGGCGGTGACGGCGCCGATGAGCGCGACCCAGCCCATCGCCGAGGCGTCGAGGGCGTAGAGGAAGTTGAGCCGCGCCACCATGTAGACGCCGGCGGTGACCATCGTCGCCGCGTGGATGAGGGCGGAGACGGGCGTCGGGCCGGCCATCGCGTCGGGGAGCCAGACGTAGAGCGGGAGCTGGGCGCTCTTCCCCATCGCGCCGACGAAGAGGAGGATCCCGACGAGCATGAGGAGCGGGACGCCCCAGACCGTCGCGCCGAGGAGCCGCTCCTTCACGCCGGTCCCATCGACCACGACCTGGTCGCGGAGCTCGCGGAAGCTCATCGTCGGCCCGAGCTTCACGCCGTCGATCTCCGGCGCGAGGGCCATGGCCTCGGCCGCGGTCGCCGCGCCCGCGGTCGCCCGGAGCTCCGCGGCCGGGACGTAGTCGAGGTTCCGGACCGCGCCCTCGCGGGGCGCCCAGGCGCCGCCGAGCCCCCAGAACAGGAGGAGGAGGCCGGCGAGGAAGCCGAAGTCGCCGAAGCGGTTCACGACGAAGGCCTTCATGCCGGCGGCGGCCTTCTCGGGGTCCGTGTACCAGAAGGCGATGAGGAGGTAGGAGGCGAGGCCGACGCCCTCCCAGCCGAAGAACATCATCGCGAAGTTGTCCCCCATGACGAGGAGCAGCATCGCGAAGACGAAGAGGTTCAGGTACGAGAAGAACCGCCAGTAGGCGGGCTCGTCGGCCATGTAGCCGATGGAGAAGACGTGGATGAGCGCGCCGATCCCCGTGATGACGAGGACCATCACCATGGAGAGCGGGTCGAGCGCGAACCCGAGGTCCACGGTGAGCCGGCCGGCCGTGAGCAGGTTCCAGAGCGTGTTCTGGAGGAACCGCTCCTCCGCCGGGAGCGCCAGCATCACGGAGAAGTAGTAGAGCGCCACCCCGAAGGCGGCGAACATCGCCGTCACCGCGATCCGGTGGACGATCTTCTTCCCGAAGAGCTGCTGGAGCTTCCAGCCGAAGGCCGCGTTGACGAAGGCGCCGACGATCGGGAGGGCCGGGATGACCCAGAGGTACGGGGCGGCGTGGAAGGCCTGGCGGCCGAGCTCGGAGGTCGCGTGTTCCATCGGCTACTCTCGCATGAGGTCCGCGAAGCGGACGTCGATGGTCTTGAACGTCTGGAAGATGGCGAGGACGATCGCGAGGCCGACCGCGGCCTCCGCCGCCGCGAGGACGATGACGAACAGCGAGAAGACCTGTCCGGACGGGTCGCCGGCGACGTAGCGGCCGAAGGCCACGAAGTTCACGTTGGCGCCGTTCAGGATGAGCTCGACGCCCATGAGGACGCCGACCGCGTTCCGCCGCGTCGCGACCGTGATGAGGCCGAACGTGAAGAGGAGCGCGCCGACGACGAGGAAGTGGTTGAGCGAGATCATTGGGGTCTCCGGCCTATGGCGCCACCCGCTCGCGTTGAGCGTAGCGAGGTGCACGAGCCCGAGCCGAGGTCGGGCGCACGAGGAGCGAGAAGCGGAGGCGTAGCCGGTGGCTACGTCGAGCATCGCAGCGACGAGTCCGCCCGAGATCGGCCGGGATCGTGCGCCGCAGCAGCTCAATGCGAGTGGGGGTCGCCATATTAGTCGGCCTTGATCTCCTTGCGGGCGATGACGACGGCGCCGACGAGCGCGGAGAGCAGGACGAGCGAGGCGACCTCGAACGGGAGGAGCCAGGTCGTGAGGAAGCCGTGGCCGATGTCGGCGGTGGAGGGTGCGGCGGGGCCGGGCGGCGCCACGCCCCAGGGCGTGAGCACCGCGACGGCGAGGAGCACGGGGGCCGCGGCGACGAAGAGGAGGAAGCCCCCGAAGAGCCCGATGCTCGTGTTCGAGACGTTCACCTCGGTGATCCGGTTCGTCAGCATCACCGCGAAGAGGATGAGGACGAGGACGCCGCCGACGTAGATGAGGAGCTGGGTCACCGCGACGTAGTCGGCGGAGAGGTAGACGTAGAGCGCCCCGGTGCCGAGGAGGGCCATGAGGAGGCCGAGGGCCGAGTAGAGGATGTTCCGGGAGAGGGCCACCCCGGCGGCCCCCGCCACGGTGATCCCGGCGACGGCGTAGAAGAGGATCCCGGCCACGCCGCCCGCCCCGCCCTCGGGGACCGGGCTCTCCAGCATCGCGGGCCGGATCACCTGGGTGGACATGTAGACGAGGAACGCGCCGACGAGGGCGGTGGCGAGGAACCAGAGACCGATCTTCGCTGCGGTGGATTTCATCGGGGCGGCCTCACTTGGACTCGGGGGTCTGGCCGCCGGGCGCGGCGGGGGGCGCCGGCTTCGCGGCCGCCGGGGCGGCGGGCTTCTCCGCGGGCGGCCTGGGGGGCTCGGGCGGCAGGTACTTCGGCCCCGGAGCGTCCCAGGCGCGCTCCGCGAGCTTGGCCCGGACGAGCGAGCCGAGCGGGACCCGCGGGTAGTACTCCGCGGTCTTGTCCACCTTGTAGACGGGGAACGGCTTCTCCGGATCGGCCCAGCGGAAGACGAGGTTCCGGATGTCCCGCTGCGACGCCTCGAACTCGCGCGTGTGCTGGATGGAGCCGGTGGGGCAGGGCTCCACGCAGAGCCCGCAGAACATGCACTTCGCCTCGTCGATGTCGAACTGGGAGACGACGCGCTGCTTCGGGTTCGCCGGGTCCTTCTCGAGGACGATCGCGATGCAGGCGATGGGGCAGGCGCGCTCGCAGGCCTGGCAGCCCGTGCAGATGTCGGGGTCCACCTCGAGGAAGCCCCGGTAGCGCGGCGGGAGCATGTCGCGCACGTGGAGCGGCGTCCGGTCGGGGTACTGGACCGTCATCGGGCGTCGGAGGAGATGGGAGAGCGTGATCGAGAGCCCGTGCCAGAAGGACTTCACGGTGCTCCCGATGGAGCCGGCGTACTCGCGGACGGTCGTTTCAGCCATGGTGGTTTCCGGTCCCCGCTACCAGTTGGTGAGGTCCACGCGGTCGCCCGCGGCTGCGACGTTCGCCAGGGTCCGGCGGAGGAACAGCGCGGCGACGAGGAGGAAGGCCCCGGTGAGGACGAGCCCGGTGACGAGCTCGACGTGGGGGACCCGCGCCACGAGGATCTGCCAGAGGAGCGTCGCGACGAAGGACGCGAACGCGAACGGGACGAGGTACTTCCAGCAGAGCGTCATCATCTGGTCCACGCGGATGCGGGGGAGCGTCCAGCGGATCCAGACGATGAGGTTCAGCACGGCGAGCGTCTTCAGCACGAAGACGGCCATGGAGAGGGCCTGCAGCCCCCACCAGCCCGCGCCCGGGAGCGGGCCCGCGCCGCGCGCGGCGGCGAAGGCCTCCGCGTCGACGAAGGGGACTTGCCAGCCGCCGAAGAAGAGCGTGACCGCGACGGCCGACATCACCCAGAGGTTCCCGAACTCCACGAGGAAGTAGAGGGCGAACCGGAAGGAGGAGTACTCGGAGAGGTAGCCGGCGACGAGCTCCGACTCGGCCTCGGGGAGGTCGAAGGGCGTCCGGTTCCCCTCGGCGAGCTGGGAGATGAAGAAGATGACGAACGCGACGAGCGCGAAGGGGTTCGTGAAGACGAACCACTCCCAGGGCCAGGCCCCCTGCTCCCGGATGATCCCCTGCATCGACAGGGTGCCGGCCATGAGGACCGGGACCATGATGGAGAGCCCCGCGGGGATCTCGTAGGCGACGACCTGGGCCGCCGCGCGCATCCCGCCGAAGAGCGCCCACTTCGAGTTCGAGGACCAGCCGGCGAGGAGGATGCCGACGACCACGAGGGCGGTCACCGAGACGAGGTAGTAGATGCCGACGTCGAGGTCGACCGCGATGAGGCTCTCCCCGAACGGCAGCACCACGAACATGAGCGCGAAGCCGGTGAGCACGAAGTAGGGGGAGGCGCGGAAGAGGAGCGAGTCGGCGTCGGCCGGGACGAGGTCCTCCTTGAAGAGGAGCTTCACCGCGTCCGCGACCCACTGGAAGAAGCCGCCGGCCCCCACGCGGTTGTAGCCGACGCGGCTCTGCATGCGGGAGGAGACGCGCATCTCCCACCAGACCGTCATGCCCGAGACGATCGCGCCGAAGTTGAGGAGGACGAAGGCGAGGAGCGCGATGGCGGCGCCGTAGGCGAGGTGCTGTCCCGCCGGGCTCCAGGAGGCGAAGTCGGCGCCGAGGAGCCCGAGGGCCGCCCCGAGCATCTCCGGCTTCGTGAGGGGAGAGAGGAAGAGGATCGCCGCGAAGAGGGCCGAGGGGAGCCCGAGCCCCACCGCGAGGGTGAGGAGGACGACGGTCTTCGGGCTGCGCCGGGGCGCGTACGGCTTCGGTGCGTTCGCGGTCATCGATCGATCTCCGGGGCGACCACGTCGAGGCTGGCGATGAGGGCGACGAGGTCCGCGACCATGAGGCCGGGCGAGACGTCCTCGATGATCCCCATCGCGGTGAAGGAGCCGGTGCGGGCGCGGACCCGGTAGGGCTTGTTCGTGCCGTCCGAGACCACGTAGTAGGCCATCTCCCCGCGGGCGGACTCGACGCGGGAGAGGGCCTCCCCCGCCTCCGGCTTCAGGTTGCGGGGCACCTTGGCGAGGATCTCGCCCTCGGGGATCGTCTCCAGGGCCTGGCGGACGATCTTCGAGGACTCCGCCATCTCGAGGACCCGCACGTAATAGCGGTCGAACGAGTCTCCGGAAGTGCCGACGAACCCCCGGCCGACCGGGATCGCGAACTCGAAGCTCGGGTAGGCGCCGTAGGGCATGTCGCGCCGGAGGTCCCAGTCCACCCCGGAGCCGCGGAGGTTCGGCCCGACGAGGCCGTAGTCGATCGCCTGCGCGCCCCCGATCACCGCCACGTTCGCGAGCCGCTTCACGTAGATCTCGTTGAAGGAGATGAGCCGGTCGAACTCGCCCAGGAACTTGTCGAAGTGGTCGAGGAAGGCGAGCGTCCGGTCGCGCCAGCCCTCGGGCAGGTCGTACGCGACGCCGCCGATCCGGTGGTAGTTGTAGGTGAGCCGCGCGCCGCAGAGCGCCTCGATGAGATCGTTGATCGTCTCGCGCTCGCGGACGCCGTGGAGCATCGGCGTGAAGGCGCCGATGTCCATCGTCATCGTCCCGATGGAGATGAGGTGAGAGGCGATCCGGCAGAGCTCGCAGGAGATGGCGCGGAGCCACTGCGCGCGGGCCGGCACCTCGAGCTTCAGCAGCCGCTCGACCGCGATCGCGTACCCCTCGTTCGCGAACATCGCCGCGACGTAGTCGATCCGGTCCGTGTAGGGCATGTAGCCCGGGTAGGTCACCGTCTCGCCGATCTTCTCGAGGGACCGGTGGAGGTAGCCGACGTCGGGGACGGCCTTCTTCATCACCTCGCCGTCGGTCTCGACGATGAAGTTGATGACGCCGTGGGTGGAGGGGTGCTGCGGACCGAAGTTGAGGATCATCTCCTCGGAGTTCCGGTCCACGCGGCGGAGGATGAGCTTCTCCATGGGCTTCCTCTCTCCCTAGGTCTTCGCGTCCGGGGCGGGGGCCGCCGGGGCCACCGGCGCGGCGGGTGCGGCCGCCGGGGCGGCGGCGGGCGGGGGGGCCTTCTCGGCCTTCCGGGCCTCGTCGAGGCGGCGGAGCTCCACGAGCGGGTTCTCGCGGGTGTTCCCGATCCCGTGCCAGCCCCCCGCCTCCTGGTAGTCCTTGCGGAGCGGGTGGCCGACCCAGTCGTCCGGCAGCATGATCCGCCGGAGGTCCGGGTGGCCGGGGAAGTCCACGCCGAAGAGGTCGTAGACCTCGCGCTCGAACCAGTTCGCGGTCTTCCAGACGCACTCGACCGTGGGCACCGAGGCGGCGGCGCGATCCGTCTCCACCTTGAGGACGATGCCGTGGCGGTGGCGGTAGGAGAGGAGGTGGTAGACCACCTCGATCACGTTCCGCTTCGGCCAGTCGAGCGCCGTGAGATCCTCGAGGAAGTCCATCTCGAGGCCGGCCTCGGCCTTCAGGAACTCGCAGACCTCGACGATCCGCTCCCGCTTCACGACGGCGAAGGGATCGATCTTCGCCTCGGAGAGCGGTCCCACGTCGTCGCCGAACCGGGCCTGGAGCCGCTCGTGGATCTCTTGAGTCGTCATTCTTCCCTCGGAGAGGGAGCGAGGCGAGCCGGCCGCACCCTCGCGCCGCGCTCGCCCCGGTCCGTGCTCGTTTCGTGCTGCGGGGCGGTCGCCCGCCCGGTTGCGCCTAGGCCGCCCCCGCCTTTCCGCCGGCCGGCCTCCGCCGCTTCGCCGACCACCGCTCCCCGCGCACGATCTCCTGGAGCCGGATGAGCCCCTCGGTGAGCGCCTCGGGGCGGGGAGGGCAGCCCGGGACGTAGACGTCCACCGGGACGACCTTGTCCACGCCCTTGCAGACCGAGTAGGCCGGCTGGAAGAGGCCGCCGCAGTTCGCGCAGGAGCCCATGGAGATGACGTACTTGGGCTCGGACATCTGGTCGTAGAGGAGCTTCGCCCGTTCGGCCATCTTGTAGGTGAGCGTGCCCGCCACGATCATGAAGTCGGCCTGACGGGGGGAGGCGCGGGGGATCGCGCCGAACCGCATGAGGTCGGCACGCGGGCCGCCCGTCTGGATGAGCTCGATCCCGCAGCAGGCGAGCCCGAAGAGCAGGTACCAGAGCGAGCTCTCGCGGGCCATGTTGATGAGCTTGTCGAGCTGGCTCGTGTGGAACAGCGTGACGTCACCCCCCGCCCCCGCGTCCATCTTCTGCGCCGGCATTCTCTGGGCTCCCTCTTCTCGCTGGTGGTTTCGACGTCCGGTCCGGCCGCTAGGCGGCCTTCCGCGCCTCGCCGTCCGGGCCGGGCTCGGGGGCGCCGTGGGGGGCGGTGGAGAGCTTCTTCACCCACTCGAGGTCGCCGTTCGCCCAGACCCAGACGAGCGCGACGACGAGGATGAGGGTGAAGAGGAAGAGCTCGACGAAGGCGACCCAGGCGAGATCGGGGCCGAAGCCCGGCGCCGCCGTGGCCCACTCCCGGAAGACCGCGACGACGGGGAAGGTGAGGGCGAGGTCCACCTCGAAGATCAGGAAGACGAGGGCCACGAGGTAGAAGCGCGGGTTGAAGTTGAACCACGCCGCCCCGATGGGGCGCTCGCCGCACTCGTAGATGGTAGCCTTCTCGGGATCCGGGATGCGCGGACCCACGATCCGCGACAGCGTGATTCCACCGAGAGCGAAGCCGATCGCCACCAGGGCGAAGACGAGGACGGCGCCGAAATCGAAGCCCATGGCGGGAACCTTTTTGTGGACCTATCCTGTCGCCAAAACTGGGGAAAGAGGCGGCGGGAGTCTACTCGAGGGGGTCGGGTTGTCAAGGGCGGGAATCCCGTTGACTTTGCCTTGTGGCGCAGGCACTTAAGGAGCCCCCAACTCCTTCAGGCCACCTCTCATGACACCCCTCCAGACGTACTTCCCCATCGGCGTCGTGATCGGCTTTGCGCTCGTCCTCGCGGTGGGGATGCTGGCGCTCGCGGGCGTCCTCGGCCCCCGGCGGCGGAGCCCCGTGAAGAACTCCCCCTTCGAGTGCGGCTCGATCCCCGTGGGGAGCGCCCGGGAGCGCTTCAGCGTGAAGTTCTACGTCGTCGCGATCCTCTTCATCGTCTTCGACATCGAGGCGGTCTTCCTCTACCCGTGGGCGGTGGTCCTCCTCCCGAGCGAGGGCTATCCCGGCCTCGGCTGGGCTGGGCTCCTCACGATGGGCATCTTCGCCGCCACGCTCCTCGCCGGGCTCGCCTACGTCTGGAAGAAGGGCGTCATCGACTGGAGCAACGGATGAAGAGCGACCTCGACGACCTCCCCGTGATCGCCACGCGCCGCGACGAGGCGCAGGGCTTCTTCCAGTCGATCGTGTCGAAGGGCGTGAACTGGGGGCGGAAGTACTCCCTCTTCCAGTACCCCTTCGTCACCGCCTGCTGCGGCATGGAGTACATGAGCCTGCAGATGGCCCGCTACGACCTCGACCGGTTCGGCGCGGCCGCCCCGCGGTTCACGCCGCGGCAGGCCGACCTCCTCATGGTCGTCGGGACGATCAACTGCAAGCAGGCCCCGGTGCTCCGCCGGGTCTACGAGCAGATGGCGGAGCCGAAGTGGGTGATGGCCTTCGGCGTCTGCGCGAGCTCGGGCGGCTTCTACGACAACTACGCGACGGTGCAGGGGATCGACCGGATCATCCCGGTGGACGTCTACGTCCCCGGCTGCCCGCCGCGCCCGGAGCAGGTGATCGACGCGATCATGCTCCTCCAGAAGAAGGTCCAGGGCCAGCCGCACCGGCTCTTCGAGCGCAAGTCCCTCCCCGTGCTCGCGCAGGGCGACGGGCGCTAGCGAGGCACGCATGTCCAAGGCCGTCATCGACGCGCTCGTCCAGCGCTTCCCCGACGCGGTGCGGGATCCGTACGTCGGCGTGGGCGGGGACGACTGCGCCTTCGTGAAGCGCGAGCGGATCGCCGAGGTCTGCCGCGCGCTGAAGGGCGAGCTCGGGTTCGACATGGCGCCCTACGTCACGGCGGTGGACTACCTCGGCCAGTCGCCCCGGTTCGAGGTCGTCTACAACCTCCACGCCACGAAGGCGAACGCCCGCGTCCGGCTGCGCGTGAAGGTGGACGAGGGGGAGGAGATCCCGAGCGTGACCGCCGTCTGGCGCGGCGCCGACTGGCACGAGCGGTACTGCTTCGACATGTACGGCATCCGCTTCTCGGGCCACCCCGACCTGCGCCGCCTCCTCATGTACGAGGAGTTCGAGGGGAACCCGCTGCGCAAGGACTACCCGCTCCGCGGCCGGCAGCCGCTCGTCCAGGAGCGCGAGATCCACGACCTCTTCCGCGGGCCCGGTCCCGCGACGCGCGACTAGCCCCGGCGGGCTCGAGCGGGCGGAACGACGCGAGGGAGATTCCGGAATGGCACACGCCAGGGGTACCGCGGAGACGGAGAGGAAGGCGGCGCCGCCGGCGCCGCGTCCCGAGAGCGATCTCGACGCGCCGCTGCCGACGAAGCGGATGGTCCTCAACATGGGGCCGTCCCACCCGGCGACGCACGGGGTGACGAAGTTCCTCGTCGAGCTCGACGGCGAGACCGTCGCCGACGTGAAGGTCGAGATCGGCTTCCTCCACCGCGGGTTCGAGAAGAGCTGCGAGAACGCGACCTGGACGCAGGTCTTCCCGTACACGGATCGGCTGAACTACGTCAGCTCGATCATGAACAACGTGGGCTACGCGCTCGCGGTCGAGAAGCTCTGCAAGATCGACGTGCCGGAGCGGGCGAAGTACCTGCGCGTGATCGCCTCCGAGCTCCACCGGATCTGCGACCACCTCACCCTCGTCGGCGCGACCGGCCTCGAGCTCGGCGCGATGACGATCGTGATCTTCGCGGTCGAGGCGCGCGACCTCGTCTGGGACCGGCTCACCGAGCTCTGCGGCGCGCGGCTCACCTCGAACTACGCGCGGATCGGCGGCGTCGCCCGCGATCTCCCGGAGGGCTGGATCGAGAAGACGTCGAAGACCCTGGACCGCGTCGCCGAGGTCCGCGACGAGATCGACGGGCTGCTCACCCGGAACCGGATCTTCCTCGACCGGACCCGGGGGGTCGGCGTGATCTCCCGCGAGGACGCGATCGACTACGGCTTCACCGGGCCGTGCCTCCGCGCGACCGGGGAGGCCTACGACGTCCGCAAGGCGTCCCCCTACCTCGTCTACGACCGGCTGGACTTCGACGTCCCGGTCGGGACGAACGGCGACACGTTCGATCGCTACCTCATCCGGCTCGAGGAGCTCCGCCAGTCCGACCGGATCGTCCGCCAGGCGCTGGCCCAGGCGGAGCCGGGCGAGATCGTCATCTCCGACTTCCGCTACGCCCTCCCGCCGAAGCCGCTCGTCTACGGGACGATCGAGGGGGTGATGGCCCACTTCAAGCAGATGATGGAGGGGGTGAAGGTGCCCGCCGGCGAGGCCTACTCCTACACGGAGGCGGCGAACGGCGAGCTCGGCTTCTACCTCGTCTCCGACGGCGGCGGCCGCCCCTACAAGATCGGGATCCGCGCGCCGGTCTGGCCGATGCTCATGGCCCTTCCGTCCATGGCGAAGGGCCGGCTCCTCGCCGACCTCGTCCCCGTCTACGACAGCATCAACTACATCGCCGGCGAGGTGGAGCAGTAGGGCCTTCCGCGAACCACGCACGGAGCGAGACCACGATGGCCGAAGAGAAGAAGCCCGCCGAGCCCGCCGCCGCGCCGCCGAAGCCCGCCGGGCCGCCGCCGCCGAAGAACCCGGGGTTCGTCACCGCGACGATCGACGGCCGGGAGGTCGTCGTGAAGCCGGGCACGACCGTCATCGAGGCGGCGAAGTCGGTCGGGATCGACATCCCGTACTACTGCTACCACAAGCGGCTCTCCATCGCGGCGAACTGCCGGATGTGCCTCGTGGAGATGTCCAACGCGCCGATGGGCAAGCTCATGCCCGGCTGCCAGAGCCCGGTGGGGGAGGGGGTCGTCGTCCAGACCGCCACGCCGCGGGTGAAGGAGCAGCAGCGCGCCGTCCTCGAGTTCATCCTGCTGAACCACCCGGTCGACTGCGCGATCTGCGATCAGGCGGGCGAGTGCAAGCTGCAGGACTACTACATGAAGCACGACGGGCAGCCGTCGCGGCTCGACGTGCCCAAGGTGAAGAAGGGCAAGCGGGTCCAGCTCGGGCCCTCCGTCGTGATCGACCAGGAGCGCTGCATCCTCTGCACCCGCTGCGTCCGCTTCATGCGCGAGATCGCGGAGGAGCCGCAGCTCGGCGTCGCGGAGCGCGGGAACGAGAGCTTCATCACGACCTTCCCCGGGAAGCCCCTCGACTCGAGGTACTCCGGGAACGTCGTGGACATCTGCCCCGTCGGCGCCCTCACCTCGACCGACTTCCGCTTCCGCGGCCGCGTCTGGTTCATGTCGTCGGCCCGGTCGGTCTGCACCGGCTGCTCCCGCGGCTGCAACACGTTCCTCGACTACCTGAACGGCGTCTCCTACCGGTACCGGCCGCGCGAGAACGAGGCCGTGAACCAGGAGTGGATGTGCGACGACGGGCGGCTCGGGTACAAGCCGCTGAACCAGGACCGGATCCTCGCCGCCCGCGAGGGGCGCGGCGCCCATGGGCAGCCCATCGGCGCGAAGGTCGCGGCGGGCAAGGTGGCCCGGATCCTCGATCCCCACGCGAAGGCGGGGACGCTCGGGGTGCTCCTCTCGCCCTCCGCGTCGCTCGAGGATCTCCTCGCCGCCGCCACCGTCGCGAAGGAGGCCCTCGGCGCGAAGGAGGTCTACGCGGGCGGCCGCCCCGGCGGCCGGGAGGACGACTTCCTGAAGCGGGCGGACGAGAACCCGAACCGCAAGGGGCTCGAGCTCGTGGCCCAGGCCCTCGGGCTCGCGGTGCGCCCCTTCGCCGACCTCGCGGGCGCGGTTTCCGCCGGCGAGGTGAAGGCGGTCTGGGCGATCGGGGCGGAGACGCCCGACGCCGCCGCGACGGCGAAGCTCGAGGCGCTCGAGGCCCTCGTCGTCCAGGCGACGAACGACGGCCCCCTCGCGAAGCTCGCCACCCTGCTCCTCCCGGCCTCCCCCCACTCCGAGATGGACGGGACGTTCGTGAACTTCGAGGGTCGGGCGCAGCGGTTCGAGATGGCCTACTTCCCCCGCGGCGAGTCGCGCCCGCACTGGTCCGTCGTCCAGGACGTGGCGGCGTCGCTCGGCCTCGCCTGGCGGTTCGCTGGCGGCCGGGACGTCTTCGCGGCCCTCGGCCCCAGGCTCGGCGGCGCGCTCGGCGACTTCCGCTGGGACTCGCTGCCCTCCGTGGGGAAGCGGTTCGGGATCGTCCCGCTCGCCGCGGGGACCGTGGACGGCCGGCTCGCCGGCAACCGCGACCGCGTGCCGGCGGAGACCGGCGAGGACTACAGGCGCGTCATGGCGCGGACGTCGTAGAGGAGGCCACCAGATGATCCGTCTCGTCGGAATGTTCCTCTTCTTCGGCGCCTTCCTCGCGTTCCTCGTGGGGGCGGGCTGGGCCTTCTACTGGCTGGCCGGCACCTTCGCCGTCATCGCGGCCACGAAGGTGGGCGTCCCCGCGGAGTGGGGCGCCGCGATCGCGAACCTCCTCACGCTCATGCTCGTGGTCCTCATGATCACGGGCTCGCTCCTCTCCGTGGCGGAGCGGAAGTGGTCGGCCCTCATCCAGAACCGGATCGGCTGCAACCGGATCCGCGTCTTCGGCTCGTCCCTCGGCGGCCTCCCGTTCCTCGTCGCCGACGCGCTGAAGATGCTCACGAAGGAGAAGTTCACCCCCGACCTCCGGACGAAGTTCCTCTTCGACCTCGCTCCGGTCCTGGCGTTCGCGCCGGTGTTCGCCCTCTTCGCGGTCGTGCCGGTGGGCGCGCCGGTGGAGCTGGGGGCGATCACCGGCGCCGAGGGGGCCCTCGGGAAGGTGGCCGTCTCCCTCCAGGTCGCGAGCCCCGACGCCGGCCTCATCTACCTCTTCGCGATCGCGTCCCTCTCCGTCTACGGGACCTCGCTCGCCGGCTGGGCCTCGAACAACAAGTTCGCGCTCCTCGGCAGCGTCCGGGCCGTCTCGCAGATGATCAGCTACGAGGTCTCCCTCGGGCTCGCGCTCGTCGGCACGATGATCGCCTTCAAGACGCTCCGGCTCGAGGAGATGGTCGCGGCGCAGGCGAACCCGGTGCTCGGCGGGATCCCGGCGCTCGGCATCCTCCTCCAGCCGATCGGGTTCCTCATCTTCTTCGCGAGCGCCTTCGCGGAGACGAAGCGCGCGCCCTTCGACCTGCCCGAGGGGGAGAGCGAGATCGTCGGCTACTTCGTCGAGTACTCGGGGATGCAGTTCGGGCTCCTCTTCCTCGCCGAGTTCGTCGAGATCGTCGTCCTCGCCGGCATCGTCACCGCCGTCTTCCTCGGCGGCTCGAACCCGATCTTCTTCGAGGGCTGGCTCCGGACGAACCTCTCCGCGCACTGGTACGCGGCGGTGGGGGCGGGGGCCTTCCTCGCGAAGATGCTCCTCCTCACCTGGCTCCAGCTCACCATCCGGTGGCTCCTGCCGCGCTTCCGGTACGACCAGATCCAGAAGCTCTGCTGGAAGGTCCTCCTCCCGGCGGCGATCGGGAACGTCTTCGTCACCGGCGCCCTCGTCCTCTGGGACCCGTCGCTCGGGCTCCTCGCCATCTTCGGGATCCTCTGCCTCGTCGGGATCGGCGTCGTCACCGTCGCCGCCACCCGGTCGTCCGGTGAGTCCTCGCACGCCGGAGCCGCCCACGCCGCCGCGGGACACTGACATGCCCTACCAGATCGACAACCGCCCGCCGGACCTGCGCGAGCAGCTGTACTTCCCCGAGATCCTGAAGGGGATCGGGTTCGTCACGCGCAACTTCCTGAAGAACCTCTTCTTCACGCGGGACGCGAATCCGGACATCCTCGCCCGGGACCGGAGCCTCTCCCAGAACGCGACGCTCCAGTACCCCGACGAGAAGGCGGTCTACCCGCCCGGCTACCGCGGGATGCACCGGCTCGTGCCCCGCGAGGACGGCCGCCCCCGCTGCGTCGCCTGCTACATGTGCGCGACCGCCTGCCCGGCGCAGTGCATCTACATCGAGGCGGGCGAGGTCGAGGACGACCCCATCGAGAAGTACCCGGTGAAGTTCGTCATCGACGAGATGCGCTGCATCGTCTGCGGCTTCTGCGTCGAGGCCTGCCCGAAGGACGCGATCCGGATGGACACGGGCGAGCACGCGCCCCCCTCCTACGACCGCGCCGCCCAGATCTGGGACGAGAAGAAGCTGCTCAGGGGGCCGCCGGTCTCCTACGAGTCCGACCCGTGGCTCGTCCGCGGCTCCGCGGCGATCGCGAAGGAGAAGCTCGCGGAGATGCGGGCCCGCGCCCGGCCGTTCCCGGCCCTCGCGACGGACGAGGCCTCGCAGACCCCGGGCTTCTCCGTCCGGGCGCTCGCCCAGGAGGCGAAGGATCGGGCGGAGGGGCGGTAGGCGGGCCCGGACGGTGAGGTCTGGCCCGCCCGGCACGGCCCCGATGGTGCTCGCTTGCCCCCGCCCGCTCCGCTCGCGGTTCCCCCGAGCCGTCGAGGGGTCACCGCGAGCGGACCAGGAGGAGTCCGCT
>JBBIPT010000016.1:0-26799 GCA_037442705.1 Anaeromyxobacter sp. | reverse complement strand
GAGCCGGGCCCGCGCGATCCGCGCGCGCGGGGCGAGGAGGGAGCCGTCCGGCACGGCCCGGTAGACCTCGATCGCCTCGGCGGTCCTCCCCGCGGCGGCCAGCACCTCCGCGCGCAGGTGGAGCACGCGGTCCGCGATGGCGGGGACGCGGGCCTCGAGGCCGGCGAGGGCCGCGAGGGCCTCCGCCGTCCGCCCGGCCCGCGCGTGCTCCCGGGCCTCCAGGAACGGAGCGCCGGGGTGCGGGGAGGAGGCGAGGAGGAGCGCGGCGGCCGCGGGAAGCATGGTGCCCTCTCAGGTTGGGCGAGAGCCCTCGCCGGGTCAAGAGGACGGCCGGAACGCCGGCGGGAGAAGCGCCCGCGACCGGAGGGAACGGCCGCTCGCGATTCGCGACCGGCCCCTGGCCTCGGGCCTCGGACCTCGGGAACGGCGGCAGAGATTGAGTTCCTGAGGCCTCGAGCCTGAGACCCGAGGCCGGCCTGAAGCCCTGGGAGTTTCCGATTCCCCTGGACTAGGATCGCCTCCGTGGACATCCGCACACAGGCCGCCCTCCTCGCCGCGATCGTGACCCTCGCCCTGGCGGTGGCCTCGCTCCTCCGGGACAACCGCTCGCGGGTCTTCACGCTCTTCGCCGTCCTGTCCGCCGACCTCTCCCTCTTCTCGCTCGCGCTCTTCTTCATCCGGTGGCGCGAGGCCTTCGCCTCCGGGTGGTGGGAGCGGATCGCGGTCGGCGCCGGGGCGCTCCTGCCCGCCGCGGCGCTCGCCTTCTTCCTCGAGTTCCTCGGCACGGCGCGCCGCCCCGCCCGGCGAGCGCGGAACGCGATGCTCGCCGGGTCGCTCGGCGGGCTGGCGGTGGCGTCGACCCCCCTCGTCCACGTCGCGCTCGCGAAGCTCCTCGTCGCAGGCTACGTGGCGGGCGGCCTCGCCGCGGTCCTCACCGTCCTCTGGGGGAAGATGCACGCCTCCCAGACGCGGGTGGAGCGGGCCCGGCTGAGGTACCTCTTCGCCGGCGCGCTCATCGCGGTGGTCCTCTCCGCGGTGGACATGCTCCCGCGCCTCGGCATCCCCTACCCGCCCGAGGGGCTCGGCTCCATCTCGCTCACGGTCTTCATGTTCTTCCTGTCGCAGACCCTGCTGCGGCACCGCCTCCTCGACCTGCACGAGCTCCTCGGCAAGATCGTCGTCGTCACGACGCTCGGCCTCGTCCTCGTCACCATCTACGGCGGCCTCGTCTCCTGGGTGGGCGACCGGCCGGAGCTCTTCTACTTCAACACCGTCGTCGCCTCCTTCGTGATCCTCTCGCTCTTCGAGCCCCTCCGCGAGAAGGTCGAGGAGTGGGTCGTGGCGACGCTCTTCCACGAGCGGTACGAGCTCGTGGGCAAGCTCGAGGCGCTGCGCGACCGGATCGGGAACGTGATCGACCCCCAGGGGCTCGCGGCGGTGGTCCTCGACGGTCTCGTCGAGACGCGCCGCGTGACCCACTGCTCCCTCTGGCTCGTCGCCGAGGACCGCCCCGGCTACCGGCTCCTCGACTTTCGCGGCCCCCCGCCGACCCCTTTCCTCGAGCCGGCGACCGGCCGCGCCCTCCTCGCCGCCGTCGCCTCCGGCCAGAAGGCGATCCTCCTCGAGAACATCGACCGGCGGGTCTCGGAGCTGCGAGCCCTCCTCCCCCCCGGCCCGTCCGAGCACGAGGGGCGCGGAGGCCGCGGGGCCCCGGCCGCGGTCGCGGAGGAGCTGAAGCGGCTCTCCGACGCCCGGACCGCGATGGCCGCGATGAAGGCCGGGATCTGCATGCCCTTCCTGGCCGGCGACCGGCCGCTCGGGTTCCTCGCCTGCTGGGACGAGCGCGTGCAGGAGGCGTTCGCGTCGGACGAGATCGGCGCGCTCATCGAGGTCTCGGAGCGGTGCGCCCTCGTCGTGGAAAACTCGAAGCTCTACCTCCAGATGAAGGAGCGCGACCGGCTCGCCGCGCTCGGCGAGATGTCCGCCGGCCTCGCCCACGAGATCCGCAACCCCCTCGCCGCCATCAAGGGAGCGGTCCAGTTCCTCGATCCCGGGAGGCTCCAGGGGGAGGACCGCGAGTTCCTGGAGATCGTGATCGAGGAGGTGAACCGGCTGAACGGCGTCGTCACCCAGTTCCTCGACTACTCGCGGCCGCTGAAGTCCGCCTTCTCGCCGACGAGCGTGAACGACGTGATCGAGAAGACCTTCCGGCTCCTCGAGGCGCAGAAGCCCGGGAACGTGGCGGTGGACCTCGACCTCGCGGGATGGCTCCCCCGCGTCCAGGCGGACGCGGAGCAGCTGAAGCAGGTCTTCCTGAACCTCGCCCTGAACGCCTTCCAGGCGATGCCCGGCGGCGGGCGGCTCGCCGTCTCCACGAGGGTCGCCCGGGACGAGCTCGCGGCCTGGAGGGAGTCCTCGCGGCGCCCCGATCTCGTGGAGATCCGCTTCCGCGACACCGGGCCGGGCGTCCCGGCGGACGAGCGGGAGAACGTCTTCGTTCCGTTCTTCACCACGAAGGAAAAGGGGACCGGCCTCGGCCTCGCGATCTGCCAGCGGATCGCGAAGGTCCACCAGGGGACGATCGTGGTCCGGGACTCCCCCTCCGGCGGGGCCGAGTTCCTCCTCTCCCTCCCCGGCCTGCGCGAGGAGCGCCCGCCGGGCGCCGACCGCGCTCCGCTCTCCGACGAGGAGCGGGCCCGCGAGCGCGAGCGCCGCCGGGCCCGGGCGGCGGCGCGCCTCCGCCGCCGCCGGAAGCGGAAGAAGGAGCGGGCCTGAGTACGCCGCTGTCCCCGTGAACCGCGTGCCTCGCCGGACGCCTTCGTGTAAAGAGTCTCCGTGGCCCACGTCCTGATCGTCGACGACGAGGTGAACATCCGGCGCGTCCTCGCCGCGATGCTGAAGCGCGAGGGGTACGAGGTCACGACCGCCGCCGACGGCGAGCAGGCCCTCGGCGTCCTCCACCGGACCCCCGTCCACGTGGTCGTCACCGACCTCGTGATGCCGCGGCTCGGGGGGATGGACCTCCTCCGGCGGGTCTCGGCGGACTTCCCGGACGTGCCGGTGATCGTGATCACCGCCCACGGCTCGGTGGACAGCGCGGTGGCCGCGCTGAAGGCGGGGGCCTTCGACTACATCACGAAGCCCTTCGAGCAGGAGGATCTGAAGAACGTCATCGCGAAGGCCGCGCGCGCCCACGATCTCGAGCGCCAGAACGTCCACGTGAGCCTCACCGACGGCGACCGCCCGCCCCTCGTCGGCGAGTCGCCGTCGATGCGGGCGATCTACGACATCGTGGCGAAGGTCGCCGACTCGCCGTCCACCGTCCTCGTCACGGGGGAGAGCGGCACCGGCAAGGAGCTCATCGCGAAGGCCGTCCACCGCGGCTCCTCGCGCCGGGACAAGCCGCTCATCAAGGTGAACTGCGCCGCCATCCCCAAGGACCTCGTGGAGAGCGAGCTCTTCGGCCACGAGCGGGGCGCCTTCACCGGCGCCGTCGGCTCGAAGCCGGGGCGCTTCGAGCTCGCCGACGGAGGGACGCTCTTCCTCGACGAGATCGGAGAGGTCCCGGTCGAGATCCAGGTGAAGCTCCTCCGCGCGATCCAGGAGTCGGAGTTCGAGCGGGTGGGCGGGATCAAGACCCTCCAGGTGGACGTGCGGCTCATCGCGGCGACGAACCGCGACCTGAAGGCGCTCATCGCGGAGGGGCGCTTCCGGGAGGACCTCTACTACCGCCTCGCGGTGGTCCCGGTGGCCCTCCCCCCGCTCCGCGATCGCCGGGAGGACATCCCGCTCCTCGTCCGCCACTTCATCCAGAAGTACGACGAGCGGCTCGGGAAGCGGGTGGAGGGGATCGAGCCCGAGGCGATGGAGCTCCTCCTCGGGTACTCCTGGCCGGGGAACATCCGCGAGCTCGAGAACCTGATGGAGCGTTCGGTGCTCTTCGCCGACGGGCCCCTCATCCAGGCGAGCTCCCTCCCCGACTCGCTCCGCGAGCGCGGCCCCCAGCCGCCCGTCCCCATCGCGGCGGTGGGCCCCCTCGGCGCGATCGCCGCCCCGAGCGGCGCCTCGATGAAGGAGATCGTCCGGCAGGCGCAGGCCGATCTCGAGCGCGAGCTCATCGGCCGGGCGCTCGAGGAGACGGCGGGCAACGTGACCCGCGCGGCGAAGCGGCTCCAGATCAGCCGGAAGTCGCTCCAGGTGAAGATGAAGGAGCTCGGGCTGCGCGGCGCGCCCGATTCCGACGAGTAGCGCGCGGCGCGGCCCCTCGACTTGACCGACCCGGGGGCCGCTGCTAGCGTCCGAGCCCGAAACGGAGGAAACATGGGGCGATTTTTCCTCGGCGCCTTCGCCGCGATCCTCGGGACGATCCTCCTGCCGGCGCCCGCCGGCGCGGCCGAGATCACGCGCGTCGCGTCCCGGGGCGAGCCGGGGAACCCCTTCGACCTCCAGGTCACCATCCGCTGGGACCGGCTCCAGCGCGCCGCCCAGATCACCCGCGAGGTTCCGGACGGGGCGATCCCGGGAGCCATCGTGGACGGGGACGAGCTCCGCTGGTCGCGGACGACGAACGCGGTCGTCCCCCGCGTCTCGATCGCGCTCTACAAGGATCTCGCCATCCACTTCGAGTGGCCGTACGTGCTCGGCGACGACCAGGAGTGGCGGTTCGGGCTCGTCGGGGGCGTCCCCACCGGCGGCATCCCCTCCGTCATCTCCTCCATCGAGAGCAACGCCGTGGACGCGGCCGGGGCGCCGTGCACCGTCGCCTGCCCGCTCTTCCCGGTGGCCCCGAAGACCACCGTCTACCACGGCGGGAAGGCCGGCGACCTCAGGGCCGGCGTCGCCTGGGGGGTGTTCAACGACCGGAAGGACCCGACGAAGCCCTTCTGGCTCGTCGGGCTCGACGTGACCTTCCCCACCGCCGCCCTCTACGACCCGGCGGGCGGCCGGCTCACGCGTACCATCTGGTCCTCCCCCCACAACGTCTCAGGGAACTCGGGCCCCTTCGGGGAGAAGGTCTGGAAGTGGGACCTCTACACCGTCCTCTCCCGCCGGCTCGGCCCCATCGACCCGTACGTGAAGGCCCACCTCACCCGGATGTCGAAGTCGAGCGCGACCTACTCCAACTGCGAGCACGTGGCGGCGCTGGCGACGCGCACCGTTCCGGAGATGAACCCGAGTGCGATTGGGGACTGCGCCGACCCCGCCTGGGAGAAGGAGGCCTCGGCGAAGCTCCCCTGGGTCGCCGGGCTCACGCTCGGCACCGAGCTCGTGCCGTGGGAGGACGACGCCGAGCGGCAGAAGATGGCGATCGACCTCCGCCTCCGCGGCGACTACACGTCCTCCTCCCGCTTCTACAACGAGCTCACCGACGCGAACGGGAAGCTGAACTGGACCGAGGACCACTTCACCATGGGGGCGTTCCTCGGCGTCTACCTCGAGGCGTCGCGCTACGTCTCCCTCCACGCGACGGCGTCGCTCTCGACCACGACCCCGCACTTCATCACCGGGGAGCCGGATCCGGCGAACCCGAACTTCGACGCGCGCTACGACACCCCGGGGCGGCGCTTCCGGATCTCCGAGGTCTCGCTCTTCCAGGTGGCCTTCGGCGGCGTGCTCACCTTCTGACCGGGCCCCGCTTCAGCCGCTCGAGCTCCGCGTAGACGTCCGCGCGCCGGAGCCCCCGGGCCCGCGCGACCTCCCGCGCCACGGCCGACGGGGCCTCCCCCGCCGCGATCCGCCGGGAGAGCTCCGCCTCGAGCGGCTCCGCCGCCTCCTCGACGGGGGCGATCGCCCCCTCCCCGGAGACGACGAGGGTCACCTCGCCCCTCGGGTCCTCCGGGAACCGGTCCGCGAGCACGGACAGCCGCCCGCGGAGGAGCTCCTCGTGGAGCTTCGTGAGCTCGCGCGCGACGAGCGCCTCCCGGTCTCCGAGCGCGCGGGCGAGGTCCCCGAGCGTCGCCGCCGTCCGGTTCCCCGCCTCGTAGAGCACCACCGTCGTGGCGGTCCCGGCGATCCACCGGAGCGCCTCCTCGCGCCCCGGCCCCTTCCTCGGCAGGAAGCCGGCGAAGACGAAGCGGTCCGCAGGGAAGCCGGAGGCCTGGAGCGCCCCGAGGACCGCGCTCGGGCCGGGGATGGGGACGACCGTGGCGCCCGCCGCCCACGCGGCCGCGACGAGCGCGGCTCCGGGATCCGACACCGCCGGAGTGCCCGCGTCGGTGCAGAGCGCCACGGAGCGTCCCGCGCCGAGCCGCTCCACGACCCGCGCGATCCGGGCGCGCTCGTCGTGGGCCGGGAGCGAGAGCATCTCCGGCGGCTCCGCGCCGAGGTGGGCGTAGAGCCTGAGGGTCCGCCGCGTGTCCTCCGCCGCGACCGCGTCCACGGCGCGGAGGACCTCCGCCGCGCGCGGCGAGAGGTCGGCGAGGTTCCCGATCGGGGTCGCGACGACGAAGAGCGTCCCGGGACGCCCGGCCTCGTTCGCGTCGCTCACCAGTGCCCCGGGCTCCCGTCCCCGTCGAAGGCCCCGGCGAAGTGGGCGAACCGCGGCTCGCCGCCGGCGAGCGTGACCGCGACGACGTCGAAGCGGATGGCCCGGTCGAGTCCGCCGTTCCGCACCGCCCAGTCCTCGGCCGCGGCGGCGATCCGCCGCGCCTTCCGCCGGTCCACGGTCTCCTCGGGCCCGCCGAACGCCTCCGAGCTCCGGCTGCGGACCTCGACGAAGCAGAGCACGTCGCCGTCGCGGCAGACGATGTCGACCTCCCCCCTGCGGGCGGAGTGGTTCCTGTCGAGGATCTCGAAGCCCCGCTGGGCGAGCCAGGCCGCGGCGAGATCCTCCGCCTGGCGGCCCTTCGCGCGACGGCTCCCCGGATCGCCGGCCACGCCGCTCACCCCGCGGCGTGGTCCGCCGCCTCCCGGAAGGAGGGGTCCGACGTGGCGTGGAGGATCTGTCCGGCCTTCGCGATCTGCTTCAGCAGGCGGGCCGCGAACCGGCGCGACCCCTCGGAGAGCCCCCCGAACACGTCCTCCACGATCGCGACCTGCTTCCCGGCGCCGAGGGCCTGCTCCATGAAGGCGAGCTTCAGGGAGAGGAAGACGAGGTCCTTGTCCGCGGCCGGGAGCCCGAGCGTGGGCGCGGGCCGCCCCCCGCTCTGGACCTGCACGTTCCCGCGGTCGTCCACCTGGATGCCCTGGAGGCGCTGGAAGGAGAGCCCGGAGAGGGTCTGGGAGGCCTTCTGGACGATCCCGCGCGCCGCGGCCGCCGGGCTCCCGCCGAGCTCCGCCGCCGCCTTCTCGAGGAGGCTCCGCAGCGGGTCTCCCGAGGCGGCGGGGCGCGGCGCGGCGGGAGGAGGCGCGGGGGCGGCCGGACGGACGGGGGCCGCGGCCTCCACCTCGAGCCTCGCGATCTCCGCCTCCACCGAGCGCACGTCCCGCACGAACCCGCCCGACTCGCCCGCGAGCCTCTCCTCCACCCCCTTCAGCGCCTCCGCCACCCGGGCGCGCTCGGCGAGGGCGCCCTTCGACTCCGGGGCGCTCTCCCACTCCTGCAGCCGCCTCCGCCACTCCGCCACGACCGCGTCGGCGTCGGAGACGCGGCCGAGCGCGTCCTTCAGCTCCGCCGGCTTCGAGACGCCGAGGGCCTTCATCGCCTCCCGGATCTCTCCGGCGTCCTTCTGGTACTGGGCGTCGATCTTCCTCTCCCAGTCGTCCACGATGCGGCGCCTGCGGGCCACCCGCTCCCAGGACTCGAGCCCGCCCACCCACCGCAGGGCGATCCAGGCCGCCCACCCGAACGCCGGGACGTCGAGGAGGGCGAGGTAGCGGAGGTCCGGGTGGAGGCTCGAGCCGGCGAGCCCTCCCACGGCGAGGAGGAGGCCTCCCCCCGCGCCCGCCCAGAAGAGCGGATCGGTCCAGAAGGGCCTCGGCGCGCCCGCCTCCTCCGTCTGCGCGATCCCCTCGCGCTCCGCGGCCACCTTGGCGGCGGCCTCCTCCCGGCGCGAGGCCGCCTTCTCGAAGGCCGCGAGCTTCGCCTCGGCATCGCCGAGCCGGGCCGCCGCCTGCGCCGCCCCCTCGAGCTCGGCGCGGGCGGCCTCGGCCCGCTCGAGCCCCTCGCGGATCTGGGCGCCGCCCCTCAGCGCCTCGTCGAGCTTGTAGAGCTGCGACTGGAGCCCGTCCTGCTGGTACTGGAGCTTCTCGGCGGCCCTGGCCCGCTCGAGCTCGCCCCGCAGGGACGCGATCCGCCTCCTCGCCTGGTCCGGCGTGAGCGTCGCCCGCTGGGGCGCGGCCGCCGCGGGGGCGAGCCCTCCGCCGCCGCCCGACTTCGAGGGGAGCTCCGCGGCCGCGACGGCGAGGAGCGCCGAGAGCCGCTCCGGCTTCGGCGCGCCGGCGGTGTCGCGCAGGAAGCGGCCGATCTGGGCGAGGTCTCCCGAGACGAGGGCGAAGGACCGCTTCTCCGCGTCGAACCGGTGGAGCTGGCAGCCCGCCGCGAAGTCGCGGACGAGGCGGTAGGTGATCTTGTCGTTCCCGACGAGGGTGAGCCCCGCCCGGACCGGAGCGCCGGCCGGGCCGCCGGACGCGCGGGGCAGCGCGTCGCCGTCGCTGGGATCGGGGTGGAGCAACGCCTCGGCGAGCCGCCGCAGCACGGCCCCGTCCGCGGCCATCACGTTGTAGCCGGGACGCAGCGTGGCGCGGCCGCCGGCCGGCGCCACGCCACGGATGCCCTGCGCTGCGAACTCGAGGAAGATCACGCCCGGGCCGTGATGTTACCGCCCGGGCGTCCTCCCGGAAAGGGCAGCGGGGGCACCTAGGCGGAGGGAGCCGCCGCCTCCTCGGCGCCGGCGTCCTCCTGGTGGAGCCGGGCGGCCTTGCCCTGGAGCGCGCGCAGGTAGTACAGGCGCGAGCGCCGGACGTCGCCGCGGCTCATGACCTCGACCTTCTCGATCCGCGGGCTGTGGACCGGGTACATCCGCTCGACCCCGACGCCGTAGCTCACCTTCCGGACCGTGAACATCGAGCTCCCCGGCGTCCCCTTCCGGTAGGCCAGCACGACCCCCTCGAAGACCTGGACGCGCTCCTTGTCGCCCTCGCGGATCTTGCTGTGGACCCGGACGGTGTCGCCCGCCCGCATCCTCGGAAGATCCTTCCTGGCGTACTTCGCCTCGATGTCCGCAATCGCCTTGCGCAGCATGACGGTGCTCTCCTTTACAGCTCTTCGTCTCCGGCGTCGATGAGCCGGACGTCGCTCTCCGTGAGCTGGAGCTTCTCGAAGAGCTCCGGCCTCCGGTCCCGGGTGGCGCGCAGCGACTCCCGCCGCCGCCACCGCTCGATGCGCCGGTGGTCTCCCGACAGGAGGACCTCCGGAACCCTCATCCCCCGGAACTCGGGGGGCCTCGTGTAGTGCGGGTGCTCGAGGACCGCCTGACCGCCCGCGAAGCTCTCCGAGCCCGCGGACGCCTCGTTCCCGAGGACCCCGGGCACGAGCCGGGCGGCCGCGTCCACGACGCAGAGCGCTGCGAGCTCGCCCCCCGTCAGGACGAAGTCTCCCACGGAGACCTCCATGTCCACGATCCTCGTCACCCGTTCGTCCACTCCCTCGTACCTCCCGCAGACCAGGACGAGCCGCCGCCCCTCGGCGAACCGCCGGGCGAGATCCTGATCCAGGATCCGGCCCCGAGGGCTCGTGAGCACGACGGGGGCGCCGGGGAGCCTCTCCCTCGCCGCCTCGATCGCCGCGCCGAGCGGCTCCGGCTTCATCACCATCCCCGCGCCGCCGCCGTAGGGCGCGTCGTCGGTGACCCGGTGCCTTCCCTCGGCGTACTCGCGGACGTCGGTCACCCTCACCGCGAGGAGGCCGGACTCTCTCGCCTTCCCGAGGATGCTCTCCGCGAGGTAGCCCTCGCACATCCGGGGGAAGAGCGTCAGGATCTCGACCTGCATTCCGCCGCCCACGTCTCGTCCTCTCGTCTCCGGAGGGACCTCCTTCCCTCTCCTAGTCCAGCAGCCCTTCGGGCGGATCCACCACGATCCGGCCCGCCTTCGAATCCACCTCCACGTAGGGGGCCATGGGGATGAGCTTCTCTCCCCCCTCGCCCGTCACCACGAGCACGTCCACTCCGCCCGTCGGGTAGAGCCCCGTCACCCTTCCGACCGCCCGTCCGTCCGCGGTGATCACCGGGAGGCCCTCCAGGTCGGCCCACCAGTGCAGGCCCTCGCCCGCCTCGCCCAGCGCCTCGCGGGGCGCCAGCAACTCGGCTCCCACGAGCCCTTCCGCCGCGTCCCGGTCCTCCGTGCCCTCCAGCCTCACGACCCAGAGCCGGCCCTGCTTCCTCGCCTCCAGGATCCGCCGCTCCTCCGGCGCTCCGTCGCCGCGCCGGATCGAGACTCGCTCGAGCCCGGCGACGGCACCTTCCGATCCTCCGACCCCGACGTGCCCCTCGAGCCCGACCGCGCGGACGATCCTTCCGAGCCGGACGAGCCCCATCCAGGCCTCAGTCCAGGATGTCGAGCACGGCCCGCCGCCCTTCCCTCCGCGCGGCGAAGTCGAGGACCGTCCGGAGCGCCTTCGCGGTCCGTCCGCCCCGGCCGATCACGCGCCCGAGGTCGTCCGGGTCCACGGTGAGCTCGAGCACCGTCGAGCGGTCCCGCTCGATCGTCTCGACGCGGACCGCGTCCTTCCGCTCCACGAGCTCGCGGGCGAGCCAGAGGACGAGGTCGCGCATCGCCGTGCCCCGGTCCGGGTCACTTCGCCGCCGGCTGGCGGCCCTTCGCGCGGCGGAGGAGCATCGCCACCGTCTGGCTCGGCTTCGCGCCGGCCTCGAGCCAGTACTCGATGCGCTCGGCCTTGAGCTCGATCCGCTCCGGCTTGCGGGTCGGATCGTACAGCCCGACGTCCTCGAGGTAGCTACCGTCGCGGGGCTTCCGCGAGTCTGTCGCCACGACGTGATAGAAGGGCGCCTTGTGCGTGCCCGCACGCGAGAGCCGAAGAACCACAGCCATGAGGTCTGCCTCCTAAATCCCTGGAACGCGGACGCTTTCCACCCGTGCCGGGCGCGTGCTCCGCGAAAAGTGGGTTTCTTTACGCCAACTTAGCCACCGTGTCAAGCCGTAGGCGAGGAGGGAGCAGGCGGCGAACGCGCCTGCCGCCACCGTGTTCGGGGCCGGCAGGGCCGGCCGGGCGAGCGCGCCGGCGAGCGGCAGGGAGGCCGCGAGGACTCCGCGAACCTCGGCCTCGGGCCAGGCGTAGAGCGCGGCCGCGAAGAGCGCGAGGACCCGGGGGTCCGTCGCGCTCTCCGCCAGGGCGGCCAGTAGCCGGGCCATCGGGGAGATCGCGCCCCGGTCCCTACTCGCCCTTCTTCGTCTTCTTCGCGGGCGCCTTCTTCTCGGCCTTCTCGGCCTTCCCCTTCGGCGGCTCGCTCGCCTCGGGCGCGGGGGCCCGGTCCACGAGCTCGATCACCGACATCTCCGCCGCGTCGCCGGCGCGGCGGCCGATGCGGATGACGCGGGTGTAGCCGCCCGGCCGCTTCTCGTAGCGGCCGGCGAGGGTGTCGAAGAGCTTGTTCAGGGCCTCGACGTCCCGGACCTCGCGGTGGGCGATCCTGCGGGCGTGCGGGGAGCCCCTCTTCGCGAGCGTGATGACCTTGTCCGCGAACCGCTTCAGCTCCTTCGCCTTGGGCGTGGTGGTCTGGATCCGCTCGTGGCGGATGAGCGACGTCACCATGTTCCTCAGCATGGCCGTGCGGTGCTCGGTGGTGCGATCGAGCCGGCGGCCGACGACGCGGTGCTTCATCTCGTGATCTCCTGTCTTCGCCGGTGGCCGCTAGACCTTCGGCGCCCCCGGGGGCGGGGTCCTGGGCGGCCAGCTCTCGAGCTTCATCCCGAGGGCGAGCCCCATCTCGGCGAGGATCTCCTTGATCTCCTTCAGGGACTTCCGGCCGAAGTTCTTCGTCTTCAGCATCTCGGCCTCGGTCTTCTGGACGAGATCGCCGATGGTCTTGATGTTCGCGTTCTGCAGGCAGTTCGCGCTGCGGACGGACAGCTCGAGCTCGTCGACCGACCGGAAGAGGTTCTCGTTCAGCTTCTGCTCCTCCACCGGCTTCGCCTCCTCGGCGGGCTCCTCGGCCTCGTCGAAGTTGATGAAGATGGAGAGCTGCTCCTTCACGATCTTCGCGGCGTACGCGACCGCGTCGTTGGGCGCGACCGAGCCGTCGGTCCAGACCTCGAGCGAGAGCTTGTCGTAGTCGGTCTGCTGGCCGACGCGAGCGTTAGTGACCTGGTAGTTCACCTTGCGGATGGGGCTGAAGAGCGCGTCCACCGGGATCGTCCCGATGGGCTGGCCCGGCACCTTGTTCTTCTCGGCGGGGACGTAGCCGCGGCCCCGGCGCGCCGACATCTCCATCCGGACCCGCCCACCCTCGCTGATCGTGAGGACGTGGTGGCCCGGGTTCAGGATCTCCACCTGCCCGTCGGCGACGATGTCGCCCGCCTTGATCTCGCGGGGGCCCTCCGCCTCGATCCGGAGCGTCTTCACGTCGTTCGTGTGGATCTGGAGGAGGACCTCCTTGAGGTTCAGGATGATGTCGGTGACGTCCTCCGCCACCTCGGCGATCGTCATGAACTCGTGCTCGACCCCCTCGATCTTCACCGAGGTGATCGCCGCGCCCTGCAGCGAGGAGAGGAGCACGCGCCGGAGCGAGTTGCCGAGCGTGATGCCGAAGCCCCGCTCGAGGGGCTCTGCGACGAACTTGCCGTAGGTGTTGGAGAGGGACTCCTGGTCGACCGCGAGCCCGCGGGGCTTGATGAGGTCGCGCCAGTTCTTCGTGACGATCGAATCGACTGCCATGGGCTGTCTCCCGGCCGCCGCCCCCTCCCCGCCTCCGGTCAGCCGGCCGGAGCGGGGAACCGTGGGACGCGCGGCCCTTGGATGTGGACGCGGGGCCGTCCATCGGGCCCGCCTTCTCCCGCCGGTGACCCGGCGTCTACTTCGAGTACAGCTCGACGATGAGCTGCTCCTGGATCGGCATCGTGACGTCCTCGCGGGACGGCGCGGTCTTCACCGTGCCCTGGAAGCCGCCCTTGTCGAGCTCGAGCCAGGCCGGGACGCCGCGGCGCTCCACCGCCTCGAGCGCCTCGCTGATCCGCGCGACCTTCTTCGAGCGCTCCTTCACCGCGACCTTGTCGCCGGGGCGGCAGACGTAGCTCGGGACGTCGACCTTCCGGCCGTTCACGCGGAAGTGGCCGTGGCGCACGAGCTGGCGCGCCTCGTTCCGGGTGTCGGCGAAGCCGAGCCGGAAGACCACGTTGTCGAGCCGGAGCTCGAGGAACTGGAGGAGGTTCTCGCCCGTCTTCCCCTTCGCGGCGGCCGCGTTCTGGTAGGCGTGGCGGAACCCCGCCTCGAGCACGCCGTACATCCGCTTCACCTTCTGCTTCTCGCGGAGCTGGACGCCGTACTCGGAGAACTTCGTCCGGCCCTGGCCGTGCTGGCCGGGCGGATAGGGACGGCGCTCGATCGCGCACTTGTCCGTGTAGCAGCGATCACCCTTCAGGTACATCTTGAGGTTCTCGCGGCGGCAGAGCCTGCAGACGCTTTCGTTGTAGCGGGCCACTTCGGAGTCTCCTGAGGTGATCAGACGCGGCGCCGCTTCGGCGGCCGGCAACCGTTGTGCGGGATCGGGGTCACGTCGCGGATGAGCGTGATCTTGAGCCCGGCGGCGGAGAGCGCGCGCAGCGCCGACTCCCGCCCGGACCCGGGGCCAGTCACGAGGACGGAGACGGTCTTCAGGCCGTGCTCCATCGCCTTCGCGGCCGCGTCGCCCGCCGCGACCTGCGCGGCGAACGGCGTCGACTTCCGCGAGCCCTTGAAGCCGCGGGCGCCGGCGGAGGACCAGGCGATCACGTTCCCGACGGGGTCGGTGATCGTGATCATCGTGTTGTTGAAGGTGGAGGCGATGTGAACGACGCCGGTCGCCACGTTCTTCTTCACCCGCTTCTTCCCCTTCTTCGGGGTGACGGGCGAGGCGGTGATGGGCTCGATGCCGCCGAGGTTCGGCGCCGCGGGGGCGGCGGCCTCCTCGGCCTTCGGCTTCGGCGGCTGCTCCTTCGTCTGCTTCTCGTCGGCCACTCTGCGTTCTCCGTTCTGGCGTGAGGAGTTCTAGGCCTTGGGCGCCGGCGCCGCGACGGCCTTGCGCACGAGCCCCTTCTTCGGCCCCTTGCGCGTGCGCGCGTTCGTGTGGGTCCGCTGCCCGCGGACCGGGAGCCCCTTGCGGTGGCGGAGGCCGCGGTAGCAGCCGAGGTCCATGAGGCGCTTCACGTTCATCGAGATCTCGCGCCGGAGGTCGCCCTCGACCTCGTAGGCCGCCTCGATCGTGTCGCGGATCCGCTTCACCTCGTCGTCGGTGAGGTCCTTCGTGCGGGTCACGACCTTCACGCCGGCCTTCTCGCAGATGGCCTTGGCCGTGGTCTTCCCGATTCCGTAGATGTACTGGAGTGCGACCTCGATCCGCTTCTCACGGGGAAGGTCGACGCCTGCGATGCGAGCCATTCGTTTCTCCGAGGAGCCTCGGGCCTAGCCCTGGCGCTGCTTGTGACGCGGATTCGCCGGGCAGATGATCCGCACGGTCCCCTTCCGCCTGATGACCTTGCACTTGGCGCAAATCTTCTTCACCGACGCGCGAACCTTCATGTCGCGAACCTCGCTGACTTCCGTGACCTAGAGACGGAACCGCCGGCGCCCGTGGCCTGCCTGCCGAACCACGAGCCCTCCGGCGGATGGCGGCGCGGACGTTCGGTGCCGACCGTCCCAGCCGACCGTATTCTCCGGGCTTTCCCGGACCGGCCGCCCTTCCCGAGCGGCTTTACGAAGCGCGCCCTATAACACGCGGGATTTTCTTGTGCAAGTCGAACCCTTTGGGTTTCCCCGGGGTTCCGGTGCCTTCACCCTCCTCCCCCGGCCGGGGCGGAGCCCCCCGGAGGCAAGGTGAGGATCTCAGGGCCGTTTTCCGTGACGGCCACGGTGTGCTCGAAGTGGGCGGAGAGGCTCCCGTCCGCGGTCACCGCCGTCCAGCCGTCGTCGAGGAGCTCCACCTCCGGGCCGCCCGCGTTCACCATCGGCTCGAGCGCGAGGATCGTCCCCGGCAGGAGCTCCGGGCCCGTCCCCGCCTGCCCGAAGTTGGGAACCTGCGGCGCCTCGTGGAGCCGGCGGCCGATCCCGTGCCCGACGAACTCCCGGACGACCGAGAAGCCCCTCCCCTCCACGAGCGTCTGCACGGCCGCGCCCACGTCCCCGACTCGCCCGCCGGGCCTCGACGCGCCGACCGCCGCGGCGAGCGCCGCGCCCGCCGCGTCGAGGAGGCGGGAGGCCGCGTCCGGGATCCTCCCCACCGCCACGGTGCGCGCCGCGTCGCCGTACCAGCCCCCGAGCACGGCGCCGAAGTCGAGCCCCACGACGTCGCCCTCCGAGAGGACTCGCCGGCTCGACGGGATGCCGTGGACGATCTCGTCGTTCACCGAGACACAGACCGACGCGGGGTAGCCCTGGTATCCGAGGAACGCGGGCGCGGCGCCCCGCTCGCGGGCACGGGCGTTCGCGATCCGGTCGAGCTCCGCGGTCGTCGTGCCGGGGACCGCCGCGAGGGCGAGCTCCTCGAGGACGGCGTGGACGACGAGGCACGCCTCGCGGATCCGCGCGATCTCGTCGCGGGTCCGCAGGGGGATCCGCTCGCGGACGGACGCGTCCACTCCTCAGGAGCCGATCGCCCGCTTCGCCGCGGCCAGGATGGCCTCGGGCGCGCCGACGCCGTCGATCTCGGAGAGCGCGCCACGCGCGCGGTAGAAGCTCCGGAGCGGCTCGGTCTTCGCTGCGTACTCCTGGAGCCGCGTCCGGACCGCCTCCGCCCGATCGTCGGCCCGCTGGACGAGGGCCTTCCCGTCGCGATCGCAGACGTCCGCCCTGCGGGGCGGGTTCTGCGTCACGTGGTATACGGCGCCGCACGTGGGGCAGTTCCTCCTGCCGCTCAGCCGATCCACGAGGACGCTCTCCCCCACCTCGTAGGAGATCGCCCTGCCGATCCTCCGGCCCCGGGAGCCGAGCAGCCGCTCGAGCCACTCGGCCTGCGCCGTGGTCCGCGGGTACCCGTCGAGGATGCACCCCTTCGCCACGTCCGGGCGCGAGAGCCGCTCCTCGATCATCGCGTTCGTGATCTCGTCCCCGACGAGACCGCCCGCGTCCATGATCGCCTGGACCCTCTTGCCGATCTCCGTCCCGCGCGCCTTGTGGTCGCGGAACATGTCGCCCGTCGAGACGTGCGGGATTCCGAGATCGGCGGCGAGGAGCTTCGCCTGCGTTCCCTTCCCCGCCCCTGGAGGGCCGAGCAGGACCAGGATCATCGCGTCGTTGTCCCCCCGGAGGGCGGCGCGCCCTCCGCGTGCGTGCGGCCTCGCCGCCCCCGGCTCAGCCGCCGGCGGCCTGGCCCGTGGTCATCCGGCGCCCGCGGATGCGCGGGCCGCGCGGGCCCGTGAACCCCTCGTAGTGCCGGGTGATGAGGTGCCCCTCGATCTGCTGCACGGTGTCGAGGGCGACGCCCACGACGATGAGGAGCGAGGTGCCGCCGAAGTAGAACTGCACGTTGAACTCGGCGGTGATGAAGGTCGGCAGCACGCAGACCGCGGCGAGGTAGACCGCACCGCCGAACGTGATCCGCGAGAGGACGAAGTCGATGTACTCCGCCGTCGCCTTCCCGGGCCGGATGCCGGGGACGTACCCGCCGTACTTCTTCAGGTTGTCGGCGACGTCCACGGGGTTGAACGTCACCGCCGTGTAGAAGTAGGCGAAGAAGACGATGAGGACGACGTAGACGACGTTGTAGATCCAGCTGCCCGGCTGGAGCTGATCGTTCACCGCGCCGAGGATCGGGAACCAGCCCGCGAGCGTCGACGGGATGAGGAGCAGCGAGGACGCGAAGATCGGCGGGATCACGCCCGAGGTGTTCACCTTGAGCGGCAGGTGCGTGGACTGACCGCCGTAGAGCTTCCGCCCCACGACCCGCTTCGCGTACTGGACCGGGATCCGCCGCTGGCCGCGCTCGACGAAGACGATGAGGCCGATCACGACCAGCATGACCCCGGCCAGCGCGAGCAGCATGAGCTCGCTGAGCCGCGCTCCGGGGGCGCGGTAGGCGAGGAAGGTCGTGTAGATGGCCGACGGGATCTGGGCGACGATCCCGGCGAAGATGACGAGGGAGATCCCGTTCCCGACGCCGCGCTCGGTGATCTGCTCCCCCATCCACATGATGAAGGCGGTGCCGGCGGTGAGGGAGATCACCGTGAGGAGCCGGAACCCCCAGCCCGGATCGACGACCACCGCGATCCCCTGCCCATCGGAGAGGGACTCGAGGTAGGTCCCGATCCCGTAACCCTGGAGCGCGGCGAGGACGATCGTCCCGTAGCGGGTGTACTGGGTGATCTTCCTCCGCCCGAGCTCCCCCTCCTTCTGCAGCTTCGCCAGGGCCGGCACGACCACCGTGAGGAGCTGGAGGATGATGGAGGAGGAGACGTACGGCATGATCCCGAGGGCGAAGATCGAGAGCTGCTCGAACGCGCCGCCGGAGAAGAAGTTGAGCAGCCCGAGCAGGGACCCCTGCTCGTCGATGTATCGGCTCATCGCCTGGCGGTCGACGCCCGGGGTCGTCACGTAGATGCCGAACCGGTAGACGGCCAGCATCCCGAGCGTGAAGAACAGCCGCTTCCGCAGCTCCGGGATCTTGAAGATGTTCGTGAGGCCGCTCGCCATGCCGAACCTTTCCCGACCTCGGGGCGACCGCCCGGTCGGCTACTTCGCCTGGGCCGCGGCCCGCCGGGCCGCCCTGGCCTTCTCGTACATCGTCACGGGGGGCGGGATGATCTCCACCTTGCCGCCCGCCTTCTCGATGGCGGCGCGGGCCCCGGCCGTCACGCGGTGCACCCTCACGGTCACGGCGCTCTTCAGCTCGCCACCGCCGAGCACCACGACCCCGTCGCCCCGGCCGCGGACGAGCCCCGCCGCCTTCAGGGCGGCCGGATCCACGGTCCCGCCGAGCCCCTCGAGGTCGCCGACCTCGACCTCCTCGAGCTCCCGCCGGAAGTGGTTCTTGAAGCCGAACTTCGGGAGGCGGCGCTGGAGCGGCATCTGGCCGCCCTCGAACCCCTCGAAGCGCATGTTGCCGCTGCGGGCCTTCTGGCCCTTGCCGCCGCGCCCGGCGGTCTTGCCGAGCCCGGACGCCTGGCCCCGGCCGACCCGCTTCTTCACGCGGTTCGCGCCCTTGGGCGCTTTCAGACTTGAAAGGGACATGTCGGAAGGTCCTCCTTGTATCACGCGTTCCGCGAGCGTCTAGGCCCGCGCCGCCTTGCGCGCCTTGCGGCCCGCCGGCGGGGGGGCGTCCACCCGCTCCCACTCCACGAGATGGGAGACCTTGGCGATCATCCCCATCGTCTGCGGCGTGTCGGGCAGGAGCTTCGAAGACTCGCGCTTCTTCAGGCCGAGGCCGGCGACGATGACCCGGTGCTTCTCGGGGCACCCCGCGAGGCCGCGGACGAGCTTCACCTTGATGGCAGCCACGTTCTCTCCTCCTACGCCCCGGTGATCTCGGCGGCCTGCTTGCCGCGGAGCCGCGCGGTGTCCTCGACGGAGCGCAGCCGCTTGAGCCCGGCGACGGTCGCCTTGAGGACGTTGTGGGGGTTGCGGGATCCCTGGCACTTCGTGAGCACGTTCCGGATCCCGGCCGCCTCGAGGACGGCCCGGACGGTGCCGCCCGCGATGACCCCGGTGCCGGCGCCCGCGGGCTTGAGGAGCACCCAGCCGGCGCCGAAGTGGCCGAGGACCTCGTGGGGGATCGTCGTCCCGTCGAGCGGGACGCGGAACAGGTTCTTCTTCGCCTGGTCGCCGCCCTTGCGGATCGCCTCGGGGACCTCGTTCGCCTTCCCGAGCCCGACGCCCACGTGACCCGCGCCGTCGCCGACGACGACGAGGGCGGAGAAGCTGAAGCGCCGGCCGCCCTTCACGACCTTCGCCACGCGGTTGATGTGGACGACCTTGTCCGTGAGCTCGAGCTCGTTCGCGTTGATGGGAGTAGCCATTCGTTGATTACCTTTCCCGCTCGCCCTGAGCCTGACGAAGGGCCTAGAGCTTGAGCCCGGCCTCGCGCGCGGCGGCGGCCACCGCCTCCACGCGGCCGTGATAGTCGAACCCGTTGCGGTCGAACACGACCGACTCGATCCCCTTGGCGAGCGCGGCCTTCGCGAGCGCGGCCCCCACCTTCCTGGCGGCGGCGGTCTTGTCGTCCTCCTGGACCTCGCCCTTCAGGGCCTTCGAGACCGTGGCGACCGAGAGGACCGTGCTCCCCGTCGTGTCGTCCACGAGCTGGGCGTACATGTGCTTCAGGCTCTTGTAGACCGTGAGCCGCGGGCGAGCCGCGGTCCCGGACACCTTCCTCCGGATGCGGGCCTTGCGTTTGTCGCGCGGCGTGACGTGCTTCGACATCGTTCTCCTCCTTGCGGCGGCGGCCGATCAGCCGCCGCATGAGCGGTGCGTGGCCCGGGCCTACGCGGCGCCGGTCTTCCCTTCCTTGCGGCGGATCTTCTCCTCCGCGTACTTGATCCCCTTGCCCTTGTACGGCTCAGGGGGACGGAGCGCGCGGATCTTCGCGGCGGTGAGACCGAGGAGGTGCTTGTCCACCCCCTTCACCGTGAGCTTCGTCTGCTTCGGATCCACCTCGGCGCTCACGCCCTCGGGGAGCCTGAACACGACGGGGTGGGAGAAGCCGAGGGTGAAGTGGATCTCCTTCCCCTTCACGTCGGCCTTGAAGCCGACGCCGCTGATCTCGAGGTTGCGCTCGTAGCCCTTCACGACGCCCTCGACCGCGTTCTTCACCAGGGTACGGGTGAGGCCGTGCAGCCCCTTCGCGACCCGGTCCTCGGTGGGCCGGGTGACCTTCACCTCGCCCTTCTCCACCGCCACCGCGACGCGCGGGTTCACGGCGAAGGACATCTTGCCCTTGGGACCCTCCACCTTCACGAGGTGGCCGTCCACAGCGACCTTCACCTTCTCGGGGATCTTGACGGGCAGCTTTCCGACTCGAGACATGGTCGACTCCGTTACCAGACCGTGCAGATCAGCTCGCCGCCGACCTTCTGCTTGCGGGCCTCGCGGTCCACCATGACGCCCTTCGACGTCGAGAGGATCGCGATCCCCATTCCGTTGAGCACCCGCGGGATCGAGCCGGTGGGCACGTACCGCCGGAGCCCGGGCTTCGAGACCCGCTTGATGTCGCTGATCGCCGGCTCGCGGTCCGCGCTGTACTTGAGGAGGATCGTGATGGCGCCCTGGGCGCCGTCCTGGTGGAGGACGAAGTCCTTGATGAACCCCTCGTCCTTCAGGACCTCGGCGATCCGGATCTTCAGCCTCGACTTCGGGACGAGCACCTTCTCGTGCCGCGCGGAGGACGCGTTCCGGATGCGCGTCAGCATGTCGCCAATGGGATCGGTGAAGCTCATCGGAGGTCTCCTACCAGCTCGACTTGATGACGCCGGTGATCTCGCCCTGAAGCGCGCGCTTGCGGAAGCAGAGGCGGCACATCTGGAACTTCCGCAGGAACGCCCGCGGGCGTCCGCAGAGCGGGCAGCGGTTGTACTGGCGCACGGGGAACTTCAGCTTGCGCTTGGCCTGCGCCATCTTGGAAAGCTTCGCCATCGTTCTCTCCCTCTACTGGCGGAACGGCATGCCGAGGTGGCGCAGGAGCGCTCGGCCTTCCTCGTCGTTCCGAGCGGTGGTCACCACCGTGATGTTGAGCCCCTTGATCTTCTCGACCCTGTCGTAGTTGATCTCCGGGAAGATGATCTGCTCGCGGACGCCGAGGGTGTAGTTCCCCTTCCCGTCGAAGGCCTTCGGCGAGACGCCCTTGAAGTCGCGGACGCGCGGCAGCGCGATCGAGACCAGCCGGTCGAAGAACTCGTACATCCGGTCGCCGCGGAGCGTGACCATCGCGCCGATCGACTGCCCCTGGCGGAGCTTGAAGTTCGCGATGGACTTCCTCGCCTTGGTCACCACCGGCTTCTGGCCCGTGATCGTGGCGAGCTGCTCGATCGAGGCGTCGATGATCTTCCCGTTGTTGATCGCCTCGCCGAGCCCCATGTTCACGACGATCTTGTCGAGCCGCGGGGCCTGCATCGGGTTCTCGAACCCGAGCTCCTTCATGAGCTCGGACCGGACCTGCTTCTCGTACCGCTCCCTGAGTCGCGCTGCCATCTCGTGCCTCTCCTTGCCTTCGGCCGGCCTCTCCGTTCGCCGGGCGATGCGTTCGCTGCGTTACTTCTTCCTCTTCGCGAGCCGGGCCTTCTCCTTGGCCCCGAGCTCCCGCTCGATCCGCTCCCGCCGGGCGGGCTTGCCGTCCTTGGCGAGGACCATCACGTTCGAGATGGCGATCGTCCCGGCCTTCTCGATGATCCCGCCTGCGGCGTTCGTCTGGCTGCGCCCCTTCTTCAGGTGGCGCTTCACGGTCATGAGCTTCTCGATCCGGACGCGGCCCACCTCGCGGAGGACCTCGAGGACCTTGCCGCTCTTCCCCTTCTCCTTGCCGGCGACGACCTGGACGGTGTCGCCCTTGCGGATTTCCGGCATGACCTAGAGAACCTCCGGCGCGAGGCTGATGATCTTCATGAACTTGCGGGCGCGCAGCTCGCGGGCGACGGGCCCGAAGATGCGGGTGCCGATGGGCTCGAGGTCCTTGTTGATGAGGACCGCGGAGTTCCCGTCGAACCGGATGTAGCTGCCGTCCGGCCGCTTCACCTCGCGGGCGGTGCGGACGATCACGGCGCGGGCCACCTCGCCCTTCTTCACCTTGGACTGCGGGATCGCCTCCTTCACCGAGACCACGATCACGTCGCCGATGGAGGCGTAGCGCCGGCGGCTCCCGCCGAGCACCTTGATGCACTGGACCCGCTTCGCGCCGCTGTTGTCCGCGACGTCGAGCATCGTCTGCTGCTGGATCATGGCTAGACCTCCGCCGCCTTCTCGAGGATCTCGGCGACGCGCCAGCGCTTGTCCTTCGAGATCGGGCGCGTCTCCACCATGCGGACCTTGTCGCCGATCCGGCACTCCTGCCGCTCGTCGTGGGCCTTGTACTTCTCGGCCCTCGTCACGATCTTCCCGTACTTGCTGTCGGCGACGCGGCGGGAGACGCGAACGACGACGGTCTTCGTCATCTTGTTCGACACCACCACGCCGATGCGGGACTTCCGGTTACCGCGCTCCATGTCGGTCACTCCTTCGCCCTTCCGGCGGCCGCGGCGAGCTCCTTCTCTCGCGCCACGGTGAGGATCCGCGCGATCTCGCGCTTGGTCTTCTCGAGGTCGGCGGTCGAGTCGAGCACGCCGGTCGAGTGCTTGTTCCTGAGCTCGAAGAGCGTCTGCCTCAGCTCCGCCGCGCGCGCGTGGAGCTCCTTCGCCTCGAGCTCGCGCAGCTCCTTCACGGTCGACATGGCTCGTCCTCCTACAGCGTGGCGCCGCGCTTCACCATCTTGGTGGCGACCGGCAGCTTGTGGGCGGCGAGGTGGAACGCCTTCTTCGCGGACGCGTCGTCCACGCCGGCGAGCTCGTAGAGCACGCGCCCGGGCTTCACCACCGCGACGTAGTACTCCACGTTCCCCTTGCCGGTGCCCATGCGGGTCTCGGCGGGCTTCTTCGTGATGGGCTTGTCCGGGAAGACGCGGATCCAGAGCTTGCCGCCGCGCTTCACGTAGCGGGTGATCGCGACGCGAGCCGCCTCGATCTGGCGGGCCGTGAGCCACCCGCACTCGGTGGCCTGCAGGCCGTACTCGCCCTGGTTCAGGTCCGAGCCACGGTACGCCTTGCCGCGCATGCGGCCCTTCATCGCCTTCCGGTACTTCGTTCGCGCCGGCTGAAGCATTTCCGTCTCTCCTGGCGGTCTCGCGCGCGGTTACGGCCTGGGGCCGCCGGCCGTCCGCGCTCCGCGCGCCGCCGCCGACTGCGGCAGGACCTCGCCGCGCATGATCCAGACCTTGCAGCCGATCTTCCCGTAGGTCGTCTTCGCCTCGGCGAAGCCGTAGTCGATGTCGGCGCGGAGCGTGTGAAGCGGCACGCGCCCCTCGCGGTACCACTCGTACCGGGCCATCTCCGACCCGCCGAGCCGGCCGGCGCAGGCGACGCGGATCCCCTTCGCCCCGAACTTCTGGGCGGTCTGGACCGCCTTCTTCATCGCCCGCCGGAAGGCGATCCGCCGCTCGAGCTGCGTCGCGATGTTCTCCGCGACGAGCTGGGCGTCGGTCTCCGCCTTACGGACCTCGACGACGTTCAGGTAGATCTCGTTCGGCGTGAGGGCCTGGATGTCCTTCTTGATCGTCTCGATCCCCGCGCCCCGCTTGCCGATGACGATGCCCGGCCGCGCCGTGTGGACGTTGATCTTCACCTTGCTCGCCGCCCGCTCGATCTCGATGCGCGAGATCCCGGCCTGCCCGAGCTTCTCCTTCACGAACTCGCGGAGCGCGATGTCCTCGTGCAGCCACTTCGCGTAGTTCTTCTCCTCGTACCACTTGGATTCCCAGGACCGGATCACGCCGAGCCGGAACCCGATCGGATGGACTTTCTGTCCCATGCTTCTCTCCTCGCTCCCTTGGGTTCCGGCCGCCTAGGCGGTCCCGAGTTCCACGTACACGTGGCTCGTCTTCTTCTCGATCCTGTAAGCGCGCCCCATCGCCCGCGGCATGAAACGGCGCATCTTCGGCCCCTGGTCGACGGTCAGGGTCTTCACGTAGAGCGCGTCCACGTCCACCCGCCCGCCCCTCTGCTCGGCGTTGGCCACCGCCGACCGGAGCAGCTTCGCGAGCGGCTTCGCGGCGGCCTGCGGCGTGTACTTCAGCGCGGCGAGCGCGTCCCCGACCTTCAACCCGCGCACGTTGCCCGCGACGAGCCGCACCTTCCGCGGCGCGACCCGGAGGAAGCGCAGGTGGGCGTGCGGGCCCGGCGGCGCCTTCTCCTGCCGCTTCTTCTTCGCCCGGCGCGGCGGCGGGGGAGTGCCCGCCGGCGCGGCCTTCTTCTCGGACGTCTTCTTCGTCTCGGCCATGTCTCTTCCTCGCTACCTCTTCGGAGGCCCGGACGGCGCCGCCACGGCCTTCTTCTCGCCCGTGTGGCCGTGGAAGGTGCGGGTCGGTGCGAACTCCCCGAGCTTGTGGCCGACCATGTTCTCGGTCACGAACACCGGGACGAACTTCCTCCCGTTGTGGACCGCGAACGTGAGGCCGACGAAGTCGGGGAGCACGGTGCTCCGCCGCGACCAGGTCTTGATGACCGACTTCTTGCCGCCCTTGTTCGCGTCCTCGACCTTCTTGGTGAGGTGCTTGTCCGCGAACGGGCCCTTCTTGATGGAACGCGCCATGGGTCGCTCTCTCTGCCGTTAGTGCGGGGTGTTGCGCACGCCGGGGCGGCGCCGCGAGACGATGAACTTGTCCGTCCGGCGGTTGTTGCGGGTCTTCTGGCCCTTCGTGTTCTTGCCCCACGGGCTCACCGGGTGCGGGTTGCCCTGCCCCGACTTGCCCTCGCCGCCGCCGTGCGGGTGATCCACCGGGTTCATCGCGAGGCCCCGGACGGTGGGCCGGATGCCGAGCCACCGGCTCTTGCCGGCCTTGCCGACCCGGACGGAGGAGCTCTCGACGTTGGAGAGCTGCCCCACCGTCGCCTTGCACTCGAGGAGCACCTTCCGGACCTCGCCGGAGGGCATGCGGATCTGGGCGTAGCGCCCCTCCTTCGCCATGAGCTGGCCGAAGGAGCCGGCGGAGCGGATCATCTTGCCGCCGGAGCCGGGCTGGGACTCCACGTTGTGGAGCACCGTGCCGAGGGGGATCGCCTTGATCGGCAGGGTGTTCCCGGGCCGGATGTCCACCGCGTCGCCGGAGAGGAGCGTGTCGCCCACGTTCACGCCGACGGGCGCGAGGATGTACCGCTTCTCGCCGTCGGCGTAGTGGAGGAGCGCGATCCGGGCGGTGCGGTTCGGGTCGTACTCGATCGACGCGACCTTCGCCGGGACGCCGTCCTTCTCGCGCTTCCAGTCGATGATCCGGTAGCGCCGCTTGTGGCCGCCGCCCACGTGGCGGGTGGTGATGTGCCCGTGGCTGTTCCGCCCGCCGGACTTCTTCACCGCCTTCGTGAGCTTCTTCTCCGGCTTCGACCTCGTCACCTCGGCGAAGTCGGACACCGACATGAGGCGCCGGGCGGGGCTCGTAGGCTTGTATTGCTTGAGGCCCATCTCGTTCTCCCTTCGGGCTGCCTAGGTCCCCTCGAAGAGGGCGATCGTCTCGCCCTCCCGCAGGGTCACGAAGGCCTTCTTCCAGTTCGGGCGGCGGCCGGCGCTCCGCCCCACCCGCTTGTTCTTGCCGCGGGCGACGGCCGTCCGGACGGCGAGGACGTGGACGTCGAACAGCTTCTCCACGGCCTGCTTCACCTGGATCTTCGTCGCGTCGCGGTGGACCTCGAAGGCGAACTGCCGGGCCGTCGCGCGCGCGTGCTCGTTCTTCTCGGTGATGAGCGGCCGCTTCACCACGTCCTGCATGGCGAGGTTCACGACAGCACCTCCTCGATCTTCTTGGCGGTGGCCGCCGTCAGCACGAGCGCCTCGTGCTTCAGGATGTCGTAGACGTTGAGCCCCTCCACCGGGAGGAAGTCGGACCCGGCGAGGTTCCGGACGCTCCGGGCGAGCGCCTGGTTCGCCGCGGCGTCGACCACGAGCGCCTTCCGGGCCCCGAGCTTCGCGAGGACCTTCGCGGCGGCCGCCGTCTTCGGCCCGGCCGGCGCCCACTCCTGCACGATGAGGAGCTTCTGGTCGCGGTTGCGCAGGGCGAGCGCCGAGCGGAGGGCCGCCTTCCGGACCTTGCGCGGCACGTCGTAGGCGTAGTCGCGGGGCTTCGGGCCCATCGCCTTGCCGCCGCCCACCCACTGGGAGGCGCGGGTCGAGCCCTGGCGGGCCCGCCCGGTGCCCTTCTGCCGGAACGGCTTCTTGCCGCCGCCGGAGACGAGGGAGCGGTTCTTCACGGCGTGGGTGCCCGAGCGGTCGGAGGCGAGCTTCGCCTTCACCACCTCGTAGAAGAGGTTCTCGTTCACCTCGCCCGCGAAGACGGCGTCGGCGAGATCGAGCTCGCCCACCTTCTTCTTGTCGAGATCGTAGACGTCGAACTTGGCCATGGTCTGCCTCGGCTACTTGATCTCCACGTCCACGCCGGCCGACAGGTCGAGCTTCATCAGCGCGTCGAGCGTCTGCGAGGTCGGCTCGAGGATGTCGAGGAGCCGCTTGTGCGTGCGGATCTCGAACTGCTCGCGGGACTTCTTGTCGACGTGCGGGCTGCGGAGCACGGTGAACTTGTTGATCCGGGTGGGCAGCGGGATGGGGCCGGCCACCTTCGCGCCGGTCCGCTTCGCCGTCTCCACGATCTCGCCTGCCGACTGATCGAGCAGCTTGTAGTCGTAGGCCTTGAGCCGGATCCGAATCTTCTGAGTCGCCATCGGAAAGCCTTCTCTCCGTCACTCGGCGCGGCGCGGAGCGCCCTCGCGGGCGCGCTCCGCCGTTCGCCAGTGGTGCTACCTACTGGATGACCTCGGCCACGACGCCCGCGCCGACCGTGCGGCCGCCCTCGCGGATCGCGAACCGGAGCTCCTTCTCCATCGCGATCGGGGTGATCAGCTCCACCTCCATCGCGATGTTGTCCCCCGGCATCACCATCTCCACGCCCGCAGGCAGCTGCACCGACCCCGTCACGTCCGTCGTCCGGAAGTAGA
>JBBIPT010000015.1:0-27517 GCA_037442705.1 Anaeromyxobacter sp. | reverse complement strand
GGCGGGACTCGCGGACCCCGCGCGGAGCGCGGGAGCGTGGGCGCACGAGACGAGGAACGCGGCCAGCGGGAGGAGATTCCTGGGGGTCATGGCCGCCGCATCTTAGCGGAAATCCGCCGGCGCAGCGCGCGCGGCGACCGCCTTCACTTGCGCGAGGCGGAGGCCTCCGCCGCCTTCCGGCCGCGCTCCGCCATCTCCGCGAGCGCCTCGGCGGCCGCGGACCGCACGCGGTGATCGGGGTGACCGGCCTCGATCGTGAGGAGGTAGCCCTCCGCCTCGCGTCCGCCGATGTCGCCGATGAGCCGGGCGACGCGGGCCGCGAGGGCCGGATCGCCGGCGCGAGAGAGATCGATGAGCGGGCCCACGGCCCGCTCGTCCCCGATCTGCGCGAGCGCGCCGATCGTCCGGTGGGTGACCCTCGGGTCCTCGTCCCGGAGCCGCTCGATGAGCGCGGGGACCGCCTCCACCGCGCGGCGCTCCGCGAGGACGCGGATCGCGTGATCGCGCACCCTCCGGTCCTTCGAGGAGAGATCCTCGATCGCCTTCCCGATGGGCTTCGCCTCCGCCGCGAAGGAGAGCGCGAGCCCCTCCGAGGCCTGGCGCGCCGCCGCGAAGAGGGCGTCCGCCCAGGCCTTGCCCGGGGAGGGACCGAGCGTCGCCCACCCGGCGCCGGCCTCGCGGGCCGAGGAGGGCCTCGCGGGTTCCGCCGACGTGAGCTCGATCTGGACGGCCACCTCGACCCGCGGCGGGCCGCCCGAGGCGTTCGGGGGCGCTAGCCGCACCGACAGCACCTCCACCTCGGCCCGGTGCGGACGCCCGCCCTCGCCGATCTCGAAGCCGGCCTCGACGAGGGCCGAGCGGACCGCGTCGTCGATCGCCGCGCCCCCGACCCCCACCTCGCGCAGGGACTCGCCGATCGGCCCCTGTGCCACGCGGATCGAGACGACGTGGACCGGCCCCGGTCCGCGCGCGCACGCGGCGACGATCACGGCCAGGGCTGCGGCGAGGAGAGGCCTCACCCGGCTCGTCGTAGCAGGGGGGCGACCCACCCGCACGGCGATTTCCGATCGAGGAGGCCTAGTGCCTCGACCCAGGCATGGTGACGCAACGAGAGCGCCGAGACCGACGCGAGGCGGGCGCCCGAGGAGGGAGCAGCGGAGGCGTAGCAGCGCTACGTCGAGCAGCGCACCGACGAGGCCGCCCGCCGCAGCGAGAGGATCGGCGCTCGCAGTAGGCATCATGCCTGGGTCGCGGCACTAGCCGGCCTCCCCGCCTCCGCCCTCGCCCGTCCCCCGGGAGGATTCGCCCGCCGCGGGCCGCTCCTCCGGCGCCGGTGTCGGGTCCGGAGCCGCTTCCGCCCCACCCGCGGTCCCCTCGCCCGTCCCCGCTCCCGCGGCTCCCGCCTGATCGCCCGCTCCCGCGCCGCCCTCGCGGCCGCGCCCGCGACCCCCGCGCCTGCGCCGCCTCCTCTTGCGGCGCCTCCGGTCGCCCTCCGCGCCCTCCTCGCTCGCCGCGCCCGCGGGTGCCTCCGCCCCCGGCTCGGCATCTCCCCCCTCGTCGTCGCCCTCTCCGTCGGAGAGCTCCGGACCCTCGTCCGCCTCGCCCTCCGCGGGCTCGGCGAGGCCGGGGTCGCTCGCCTCGACGGTCACGGATCGAGCCTCCTCGTCGGGCGGGCCGGACTGCGGCTCCCGCCGGTCCCGGCGCGCGCGTTCCTCCCGGCCCTCGCGCCCCTCCCGGCCCTCGCGCTCCTCGCGCTCCTCGCGCCTCGCGCGGCGGGCGGCCTCCTCGCGTTCCCCGGCCTCGACGGCCGAGCGGAGCCAGGTCTCGTCCACCTCCGGCACCACGACCGGAACGCACCCGACCCGCGCCTCGGCGAGCGCCTCCGCGAAGGCCTCGCCGCACAGGAGCACCACCGGAAGCTGCCCGGCGGCCCCCGCCTCCCCGCGCGCTTCCCGGGCCGCGTCTCCGGAGGTCACGACGATCCCGATCTGGGCGCCGTAGTGGCCGAGATCGCGGCGCATGTCGGCCACGTCGCGCCGGCCCGCGTCCGCTCCGCCCCGCAGGATCCGGATCGCGTGGCGCACCTCCGCGACGCCGAGCCGCTTCCGGCCCGTGTACACGACGTGCTCCCTGCCGCGCTTCGCCACCTTCACGTCGCGGAACTCGAGCCGCTCGAGGAGGACGCCGGCGACGTGCTCCACCGTCGGGCCGTCCAGCTCCCGGAGGCGGCGCCGGAACGAGGCGAGCGCGGCCCGCCGGATCTCCGCGAGGCTCGCCGGCGCCCGCGCGGGTGCGACCGCGGCCGGCCGTTCGCCGGGCTCGGGCTGCGCCACGAGGGTCACCGCGTCTCCCTCGATGAGGAAGAGGGGCTTGCGCCCCGCCACCTCGCGGCGCCGGTTGTCCTCGAGCAGCGCGCCCTGGAGCGCCCCGGTGTCCCGGACGAAGGCGTCCGGCATGAGCATCCGCTCCGCTCCCTGCGCGGCGATCTCCACGAGCGTGAGGCTCCGTCCCGTGCCCGAGAGGACCTCGTAGGCCACCTCGGACGGCGGCGGGAAGCGGCGCCCGCGCCTGGGCTCCTCCTCGTCGCGCCTCCGCCTCCCCTCGCCCCGGCCGCTCGAGCGGGCGACGTCCCTCGACGGGACGGGGTGGCGCTCGCGGCCGCGGTAGGGGAGCTCCCCCTCCGACGGCGGCTCGACGAGCCCGTCGAGCCCCGCGGGGTCCTCGTCGAGGCCCCACTCCGGGAGGGCGAACGTGCCCTGGAGGACCGGCATGAGCCGCCGCTCGGACCGGGGCAGCCTGCAGTGGGCCGCGAGCTGGTCCGCCATCGTCTCCTCCGGGACCTTGCCGACGTGGTCGAGCAGGTTCTCCCGGATGGCGATCTCGGCGATCTTCTTGAAGTGAAGGGGCTTTCCCTCGCGCCGCAGGACCTCGATCGCGGCTTCGGTGAACGTCATGTACGTCCTTGTCAGGAAGGATGAGGAGCCGACATCTTGGTTCCGCCCGCCCCGCGGTGTCAACGTTGAAACGCCGTGATTCCGGGATGATGCTCGTCGAGCGATGATCCGGATCCGGTACGGCGACCGCTGGCGTCACGACGCGGCGCTCCTCGCTCGCCTCCGGCGGGCAACGAGGCCCCGCACGGGCCGCCGACGCGCGGGCCGTCGTGGACGCCCTCGCGATCTTGGACGAGGACGGCCTCCTCGCCACCTGCGAGGGCGGACGGGCCGACCTCGGCTCGCTGCCGTCGTCCGATGGCGGTGGCCTCTTTGACCGTTCGTGGTTCCCCCGAGCCCGTCGAGGGGTCGCCACGAACGGACTTGCTCGGACGCGAGCGGCCTGTTGGCATCCGTTCGCCCCGAGCCTTTCGAAGGGCGAACGGGTTTCCTCTCCGTCCCCCCCTGCCGCCGAAGCCTCGCCTGCGCTTCAGACGCCGAGGAAGAGCCGCTTCCCGAAGTTCAGGGCGAGGTCGGCGTCGAAGATCTTCTGCGCGGTCGTCTCGATGTCGTAGGCGACCCGGTGATACTCGACGATCCGCTGGGCGGCGTCGTAGACGACGAAGCAGGCGCGGTTGTCGCAGTCGCGCGGTTGGCCCACCGAGCCCACCGAGATCACGTACTTGTAGCCACGGCGCAGGCCGAAGCGCGTCGCGACGACCTCGGCCACGTCGCCGGCCGCGTTCAGGGCGAACGCCTTGCACAGGTGGGAGTGGCCGATGAAGTTCACGTCTGCGAGGGCGTCGAGGTGCGGGAGGAGCTCCCGGGCCTGCTCGATCGCGAAGACGTACTCGTAGGCCTCCGGGCTCACCGGGTTCCCGTGGGTGAACTGCACCCCCTCGATCCGGTGCGCGTACGGCAGCGAGCGCAGCCACTCCAGGTGGTCGGGATCGATCCGGGAGGCGGTCCAGTCGAGGGCGTGCCGCGCGGCGTCGTAGTAGAAGCTGTAGTCCATCCGCCCGGCGACCGCGGCGTCGTGGTTGCCGAGGAGGGTCACCTCGGAGACCTTGCGCACGAGCGCGCAGCACTCGTTCACGCTCGCGCCGTAGCCGACGACGTCCCCGAGGCACACGATCCGATCCGGCGCGTGGCGCTCCAGGGCAGCCAGGGTCTGCCCGAGCGCCTCGAGGTTGGAGTGGATGTCGGAGATGATCCCGATGCGCATGCGCGATCCGAGCCCGGACGCGAGGCCGCGATGGTAGCCGCTGCGTGGAATGTCCGTCAACCCGCGGCCGGCCGGCCGAAGAGCTCCAACTCGAGGTCGTCGAAATGGGACAGCCGCCGCGCCTCGGCGAACCGGGCGCGGATCTCCTCCGCCCGGAGCGTCCGGAGGCGGTCGAGGGAGAACTGCTCCACCGTGAAGCTCGCGAGCACGCTCCCGAGGACGATGGCGCGGCGGAGCGTCGCGTGGTCCTCCCGGCCGCTCCGGGCGACGTAGCCCATGAAGCCCCCGGCGAAGCTGTCCCCCGCCCCGGTGGGATCGAAGACCGCCGCGAGCGGATAGGCGCTCGCCGCGAAGATCTCCTCGCCCGAGAAGAAGATGGAGCCGTACTCCCCGCGCTTCACGACCACCGCCCGCGGGCCGAAGGAGAGGATCGCCCTCGCCGCCTTCACGACGTTGTGCTCCCCGGCGAGCTGCCTCGCCTCCGCGTCGTTCACGAAGAGCAGGTCCACCCGCTTCAGGGTCCTGAGGAGGCTCTCCCGCCTCGACTCGATCCAGAAGTTCATCGTGTCGCAGGCGACGAACCGGGGCGCGCGGACCTGATCGAGGACGGCGCGCTGCAGGTCCGGATCGATGTTCCCGAGGAACACGTACTCCGAGTCCCGGTACTGCCCGGGCAGATCCGGGCGGAACTCCGCGAAGACGTTGAGCTGGGTGTCGAGCGTGTGGGCGGTGTTGAGGTCGAACTCGTAGCGCCCCTTCCACCGGAAGGTCCGGCCGGGGCTCCGGGTGAGCCCGCCGAGGTCGATCCCGCGCGAGGCGAAGAAGCGCAGGTGCTCCTCCGGGAAGTCCTCGCCGACGACCGCGACCATGCGGGTCGGGCCGAAGAAGCTCGCGCAGGTCGAGAAGTAGGAGGCGGACCCGCCGAGGACGTCGTCTCTCCGGCCGAAGGGCGTCTCGAGGGAGTCGAGGGCGACGGAGCCGACCGCGAGCAGGGCCATGGGAGGAGCGTGCCTTTCCGCGCCCGAAGGCGCACGGGATCGCCGTCCTAGCGCGCGGCGGGCTCCCCGGTCAACGCGGGATCCTCCCCGCGGGCGCGTCCGGCGCCGACCGCGACCGCGAGCTGGCCGCAGGCGGCCGAGATGTCGCGCCCCCGGTCCCGGCGGACGACGACCGTGAGGTTGCGGGCGGCGAGGTCCTCCTGGAAGGCGGAGATCCGGTCCTCGCCGGGGGCGCGGAAGCCGAGCCCGGGGTTCTCGTTGTACGGGATGAGGTTCACCTTCGCGGGGATCCCGCGCAGGAGGGTGGCGAGCCGCCTGGCGTCCTCGGGCGCGTCGTTCACGCCCGCGAGGAGCACGTACTCGAAGGTGATCCGCCTCCCGTTGCGGATGGGGAAGTCCCTGCAGGCGGCGAGCACCTCGGCGATGGGCCAGCGGCGGTTGATCGGCATGATCGCGTCCCGCTGCTCGTCCGTCGTCGCGTTGAGCGAGACGGCGAGCTTCACGGGCGTCTCCTCGCCGAGCCTCCGCATCGCCGGGACGAGCCCGGAGGTGGAGACCGTGACCCGGCGGTGCGAGAAGTTCGGACCGTCCTCCGCGAGGAGGAGGCCGAGCGCGGCGCGCAGGCTCTCGTAGTTCGCGAGCGGCTCCCCCATCCCCATGAAGACGAGGTTCGTGAGGGGCCGCTCCCCCTCCGCCATCCCGAGCTCCACGAGCCTCCGGTTCGCCCGGTGGACCTGGTCCGCCATCTCCCCGGCGCCGAGGTTCCGGACGAGCCCCATCGTCCCGGTGAGGCAGAAGGTGCAGCCCACCCCGCACCCCACCTGCGACGAGACGCAGAGGGTCCTGCGCCCGGGCTCGGGCATGAAGACCGACTCCACGAACCTCCCGTCCCAGGTCTTCCACGTCCACTTCACCGTGCCGTCCCGCGAGACCTGCTCCGCCGCGCGCTCGAGGGTCCGGAGCGACGTCCTTCCGGCCAGCCCCTCCCGCAGGGCCCTCGGGACGTCGGTCATCTCCTCGAGCGAGGCGGCCCCCTTCCGGTGGAGCCAGCGGAAGACCTGCCGCGCCCGGAAGGGCCGCTCCCCGAGCGAGGCGACGAGCGCGCCGAGTTCCTCGAGGGAGAGGGCGCGGAGATCGGGGCGTTCCTCCCGCACGGCCCGCTCACCCGCGGGCCCGGGCCCGCTCCTCCGCGGCGGGCGCCTCGGCGCGCCTCGCGATCTCGACCCGCGTCACCCGGCGATCGTCCCCGGCCCTCACCGTGAAGGTGAGCCCGTCCCAGGCGACGAGCGCCCCCACCGCCGGCACCCGGCCCGCCGTGGCGGTGACGAAGCCGCCGAGCGTCTCGTAGTCCCCCTGCTCGGGAAAGCGGATCTCCGGAGCCGGGGACCCTCCCCCTTCCCCCGGCCCCCCGGCGCGCCCGTTCAGGAACGCCTCGAGGTCGTGCAGGGGGATCGCGGCGTCGGCGAGCCAGACGCCGGGCGACACGGTCTTCACCGGCGCCGTCTCGGCGTCGGCCTCGTCCTGGATCTCGCCGACGATCTCCTCGATCACGTCCTCGAGCGTCACGATCCCGCTCGTGCCCCCGAACTCGTCCACGACCACGGCGATGTGCGTCTTCCGCCGCTGCATCTCCTTCAGGAGGCGGGAGATCTTCATCTGCTCCGGGACGAAGAAGGCCGGCTTCAGGTGCTTCTCGAGGGCGATGGAGGTGCCCCGGCCCACCTCCCCGACGATCTCCCGCACGAGGAGGACGCCGACGACGTCGTCGATGGTCCCGTCGTAGACCGGGATCCGGCTGTAGGGGTTCTCCGCGACGACCCGGACGAGCTCGTCGGGGGTCGCGTCCCGGTCGATCGCGACGACCCGCGTCCGCGGGACCATGATCTCCTTCGCCACGCGGTCCGCGAACTCGAGCACGCTGTTGAGGAGCTCCTCCTTCACCTCGTCGAGGACCCCCTCCTTCGTGCCCATCTCGATGAGGTACTCGATCTCCTCGCTCGTCACCGCCGGCCCCGCCCTCGGCTCGCCGCCGAAGAGCCCCACCACCGCGCTCGTGAGCCGGGTCACGGCGATCGACACGGGCCACAGGAGCGTCGCCACCACCCTCACGGCGGGGATCACGAGGAGCGACGCCCGGACGGGGTGCCGCTTCGCGATCGTCTTCGGGATGATCTCGCCGAGGAACAGGATGGCGACCGTGGTCACGCCGGTGGCCGCGGCGATCGTCGTGCCCGGGTTCCACCCCGCCGCCGCGGCGAGCCCCGCGGCGATCGAGGCGGTGAGCGCTCCCGCCCCGATGTTCACGAGGGTGTTCACGATGAGGAGCGTGGAGAGGACGCGCTCCGGGTGCTCGATCCAGAGACCGAGCATCGCCGCCCGGCGCCGGCCCGTGTCCCTGAGCTGGCGCGCGCGGGCCTCTCCGAGCGCCGTGAGCGCGGTCTCGGTCCCCGAGCAGAAGGCGGACCCCACCATGAAGAGGACCGCCAGCACCCACTGCCACGTCGCCACCTCAGCCACGCCGCTCCGCTCCTTCCGTCCGAGGCTCCCCGAGACGCGAAAGCCCGCCCCACCGCGGGACGGGCCTTCCCATTCTAGCCGTCGGGGTCCGGGCGGCCGCCCCCCGGCGGGGGCGCCGCACGGATTCCGTCAAGGAAGACCTAGGCTTGCCTCTTCTTCCACTCGTAGGGGTGGATCTCGATCTCGGGGAAGAAGTACGCGACCTCGACCTTCGCGTTCTCCGGGCTGTCCGAGCCGTGGACCGTGTTCTTCTCGATGTCGGTCGCGAAGTCCTTGCGGATCGTCCCCTCCGCCGCCTTCTTCGGGTCGGTCGCCCCCATGATCTCGCGGTTCCTCGCCACCGCGCTCTCGCCCTCGAGCACCATGAGGACGACCGGGCCGCTCGTCATGAACTTCACGAGGTCGGCGAAGAACGGCCTCGCCTGGTGGACGGCGTAGAACCCCTCCGCCTCCGCCCGGGACAGGTGCTCGAGCTTCATCGCGACGGGCTTCAGCCCGGCCGTCTCGAAGCGGCTGACGACCCGCCCGATGATCGCCTTCTCGACGCCGTCGGGCTTGATGATGGACAGGGTTCTCTCGATGGCCATTGCCTCTCGTCTCCTTCTCCGTGTGTGTGCTGCGTCACTCGCTCTTCGCGGCCTTCTTCGGCGCCCGTGCGGCCGCGCCCGCCCGCGTCTTTCGGGCCTTGCCGCGCTCGGCGGCCGCCGGACGGGCCCGCGGGCGCCCCAGGGCCTCCTTCAGCGCGCGTCCGAGGAGGTGCGGTCCGTCCACGACCGTGATCCCCGCCTCGCGCATCGCCTCCATCTTCGCCTCCGCCGTGCCGCTCCCTCCGGAGATCACCGCGCCGGCGTGCCCCATCCGCTTGCCCGGCGGGGCGGTCCGGCCCGCGATGAAGCCGACGACCGGCTTCGTCATGTGATCCCGGATCCAGGCGGCGCCGTTCTCCTCCTCCGTGCCCCCGATCTCGCCGATCATGATCACGGCCTCCGTCTCCGGGTCCTTCTCGAAGAGCTGGAGGACGTCCACGAAGTCGGTCCCGTGCACGGGATCGCCGCCGATGCCGACGGCGGTGGACTGGCCCAGGCCGAGGTCGGTGAGCTGTTTCACCGCCTCGTAGGTGAGCGTGCCGGACCGGGAGACGACGCCGATCCTCCCGGGCCGGTGGATGTGCCCGGGCATGATCCCGATCTTGCACTGCCCCGGCGTGATCACGCCCGGGCAGTTCGGCCCGATGAGCCGCGTCTTCGGCCGCGTCTCGAGGTACCGGCGGACCCGCACCATGTCGAGGACGGGGATGCCCTCGGTGATGGCGACCACGAGCGGGATCCCCGCCTCGGCGTTCTCGATGATCGCGTCGGCCGCGTGCGGCGGCGGGACGAAGATCACCGCGGCGTTCGCCCGCGTCTCCTTCACGGCGTCCTGGACCGTGTGGAAGATCGGGACCTTCCGGTGGAAGATCGTGCCCCCGCGGTTCGGCGTCACGCCAGCGACGATCTTCGTCCCGTAGGCGAGCATCTGCTCGCCGTGGAAGCTGCCGGCCGATCCGGTGATGCCCTGGACGAGGACCCTCGTGTTCGCGTCGACCAAGATGCTCACGGTCCCTCCTCTCAGGCTGCGCGTGCCGCCGCGACGGCCTTCTTCGCGGCGTCGCCGAGATCGTCGGCGGGGATGATGGCGAGACCGCTCTTCGCGAGGATCTCCTTGCCCAGCTCCACGTTCGTCCCCTCGAGCCGGACGACGAGCGGGATGGAGAGCGCGACCTGCCGCGCGGCGGCCACGATCCCGTTCGCGATCACGTCGCACTTCATGATGCCGCCGAAGATGTTCACGAGGACCGCCTTCACGGCCGGGTCGGAGAGGATGATCTTGAAGGCCGAGGTCACCTTCTCCTCGTCGGCGCCGCCGCCCACGTCGAGGAAGTTCGCGGGCGAGCCGCCCGAGAGCTGGATGACGTCCATCGTCGCCATCGCCAGGCCTGCGCCGTTCACCATGCAGCCGATGTCGCCGTCGAGGGCGATGTAGGAGAGGTCGAACTCCTTCGCCTGCGTCTCGCGAGGGTCCTCCTCGTCCGGGTCGCGCATCGCCGCGATGTCCGGGTGCCGATAGAGCGCGTTGTCGTCGAAGTTCATCTTCGCGTCGAGGGCGAGCACCCCGCCCTCCACGGTGATCACGAGCGGGTTGATCTCCGCGAGCGAGGCGTCCGTCGCGACGTAGGCGTCGTAGAGCCCCGTGGCGAAGCGGACGAAGGCGATCACCGACTCGCCGACGAGCCCGAGCCCGAAGGCGAGCCGCCTCGCCTGGAACGGGCCGAAGCCGACGATGGGATCGATCCACTCGCGGAGGATCCGCTCAGGCGTCTCCTCGGCGACCCGCTCGATGTCCACGCCGCCCTCGGTGGAGGCCATCACGGCGACCCGCCCCGCCTCCCGGTCGAGCGTCATGCCGAGGTAGAGCTCCCGCGCGATCCGGCAGCCCTCCTCCACGTAGATCTTCCGGACCTCCTGCCCCTCGGGGCCGGTCTGGGGGGTCTTCAGCATCATGCCGAGCATGTCCTCGGCGTGCTGCCTCGCCTCCTCCGGCGACCGGGAGAGCTTCACGCCGCCGCCCTTCCCCCGGCCTCCCGCGTGGATCTGCGCCTTCACCGCGCAGATGCCGCCGCCGAGCTGGCGTGCGGCTCCCTCGGCCTCGAGCGGGGTCGCCGCGAGGTAGCCGCGCGGGACGGCCACCCCGAACCTCCGCAGGATCTCCTTCGCCTGGTACTCGTGGATCTTCACCGTTGCTCCTTGCGGTGGAGCGCTCGCCGCCCCGTCCAGGGGTCGGCGGCGGCACCGCGCCGTCGGGCCTCTACAGCCTCGTCTCCGCCACGGACTTCCTCACCGACTCCACCGATCTCGCGAGCATCGCCTTCTCGTCCTCGGCGAGCTGGCGCCATCGTGCCGCCGATCTGCCCCGCGCCCACGAGCGCGATCTTCTTCCGGGTGGCCATGAGGTCCCTCCGAATCGTGCGGGCGGTCCGGCTACATCCGCCGGACGATCTCGTCGCCGAACTCCGAGCACTTCACCTCGACGGCGTCGGTCATCCCTTCCTTCCGCATGAGGCGCGCGAAGTCGTAGGTCACGCGCCGGGCGCCGATCGCCCGCTCGAGCCCGCGGATCACGAGATCGGCGGCCTCCTCCCAGCCGAGGTGCCGGAGCATGAGCTCCCCGGAGAGGACGACGGACCCCGGGTTCACCCGGTCGAGATCGGCGTACTTCGGCGCGGTCCCGTGGGTCGCCTCGAAGATCGCGTGCCCGGTGACGTAGTTCGCGTTGCAGCCGGGGGCGATCCCGATCCCGCCGACCTGGGCGGACAGGGCGTCGGAGAGGTAGTCGCCGTTCAGGTTGGGCGTCGCGAGGACGTCGAAGTCCTCGGGCCGGGTGAGGACCTGCTGCAGGGCGATGTCGGCGATCGCGTCCTTCACGAGGAGCCGACCCTCGGAGAGCGCCGCGCCGAGCTCCGCGTTCGCCGCCTCCTCGCCGCGCGAGGCCTTGGTCCGCTCCCACCGGACCCAGCTGTGGATCCGGTCCCCGAACTCCCGCTCGGCGAGCGCGTATCCCCAGCTCCGGAACGCGCCCTCCGTGTGCTTCATGATGTTGCCCTTGTGGACGAAGGTCACGCTCTTGCGCCCGAGGCGCAGCGCGTACTCGATCGCGGCGCGCGCGAGCCGCTCCGTCCCCTCCCGCGAGATCGGCTTCAGCCCGATCCCCGAGGTCTCCGGGAACCGGATCTTCCGGTGCTCGCCCGGGAACTCCCGCTCGAGGAAGCCGAGGAGGCGAGCCGCCTGGGGCGACCCGGCCTCGAACTCGATGCCCGCGTAGATGTCCTCCGTGTTCTCGCGGAAGACGACCATGTCGATCTTCTGCGGCTCCTTCACCGGCGACGGGACGCCCAGGAACCAGCGGACGGGGCGGAGGCAGACGTAGAGATCGAGGAGCTGGCGGAGCGCGACGTTCAGGGACCGCATCCCGCCGCCCACCGGCGTCGTGATGGGACCCTTGATCCCGATGAGGTACTCGCGGAAGGCGCGGACGGTCTCGTCCGGGAGCCAGTCGTTGAACTTCGTGAACGCCTTCTCCCCGGCGTACACCTCGGTCCAGGCGATCTTCCGCCGCCCGCCGTAGGCCTTCTCCACCGCCGCGTCGAGCACGCGGACGCTCGCGCGCCAGATGTCGCGGCCCGTGCCGTCCCCCTCGATGAAGGGGATGATCGGACGGTCGGGGACGTTGAGCTTTCCGGAGACCAGGGTGATCTTCGAGCCGCCCCTGGGTACCTCCGGCTTTGCGTCGGCCATGTCGAGTAAGGGCCCTTCGTGGCGCTTCGGGAAGGGAGCGGCGGGGTGTTTATCACCGACGCGGCCCAGCTGTAAAGGAAGAAACGACCCAAGGCCCGGGAATCATCGGGTTTTTGGGGCGAGGGCGTAGTCGCAAGGCGTCGCCCCGGAGGCGGCGAGCGCCCGCCGGACCGCCTCCGAGCAGAGCGCGGCGAGCTCCACCTCCCGCTCCGGGCCGAAGGAGGTGCGGACGTGCCGCGGTGCGTAACCGGGGTGGGTCATGATCTCGGTCATCCCCTCGGGCAGCGCGACGAGGGCCGCGACGAGGGCCGCCTCGGTCCAGGCGGGCCGCCGCGCCGCGTCGCCGAGGAGCCGGTCGGGCGTCGCGATCCCGCGGGCCCGCAGGAGGTCCCGCATCGCGGGGTCCACCGCGCGCACCGGGAGCCCCTCCGGCCGCGCGACCGCGACGAACGCCTCGAGGATCCCCGCCGCCGCGTGGACGTGCCGGTGCCCGTCGAGGTGGGTCGGAGGGGCGCCGCGGAGCTCCCGGAAGCGGGCGAGCTGCCGCCGCAGGGCCGCCTCCGCCTCGCGGGTCCCGAGCGAGGGATCGAGCACCACGTGGAGGCCGACGCCGAGGGACCGGGGCGCTCCCCGCAGCGCCTCCGCCGCGAAGGGCGTCTCGACCATCGCCGTCGCCGAGGTCACGATGCCGCGCGCGTGGGCCTCGAGGATGCCGCGGTCGATCTCCGGGTCGTACCCGAGATCGTCGGCGTTCACGACGACGAGCTTCACGGGCCGCTCAATCCCGCGTGGGCGGCCTCGGGGTCGTCGTCCGCGCGTCGGGCGAGAAGTCGTAGATCGACTCCAGGCGCACGTTCCGGTACCGCTCGAGCTTCATCGCCATGCGGGCGAGCTGCGCGAGGAACGCCGCGGCGTCCGGCCGCCCTCCCTTCGGCGCGGCCTTCCTCAGCCGCTTCACCTCGGCGAGGACCGCCTTCCGCGCCTCGCGCGGGTGGTACATGAAGGCCCCGGAGAAGAAGAGCTCGCCGCCGAACGGGAGCAGCCGCGCCTCGAGGAGGTCACCCTTCTCGAGCCCGGCGGTCTGCCTCCGCTCCGTCACGTCGTGATCGGTCCCCGAGAAGACGTCGCGGAGCCGGAGCTGCCCGTTGCGGATCCTCCGGACCTCGAAGAGACCGTGGACGTTCCCGGCGAGCGCCCGGTAGGCCTCCTTCTCGTCCGTGGAGAGGGCCGTCCCGACCTCGGAGAGGAACCGCTCGATCGTCGTCCCCCCTCCGCCCTCCGCCGCCGGGCGGAAGTCGTAGAGATAGTGGTCGAGCATGCCGTTGAGCCGGGCCTCGTAGGAGCGGTCCTCCTCGTGGGGCTCGCCGAAGCGGCCGAAGTGCTCCTGCCGGGCCGCGAGGAGCAGGTCCTTCCGGGGCTCGGCCGTCGCCCACGAGAGCAGCTTCTCGTGGAGCTGCTGGAGCGTCATCTCGCGCGCTCCATCATCCCGACGAACCGGCCGAAGAGGTGGCGCGCGTCCCGAGGGCCCGGCGACGACTCCGGGTGGTACTGGACGGAGAAGGCCGGGGCGTCGAGCACCTCGATCCCCTCCACCGTGCCGTCGTTCAGGTTCACGTGGGTCACCCGGGCTCGCTTGCCGAGGCTCGCGTCGTCCACCGCGAACCCGTGGTTCTGCGAGGTGACGTCCACCTTGCCGGTGGCGAGATCCTTCACCGGCTGGTTCGCCCCGCGGTGGCCGAACTTCAGCTTGAAGGTCCTCGCGCCGATCGCGAGCGAGAGGATCTGGTGGCCGAGGCAGATCCCGAACACCGGGACCTTGCCGAGGAGCGCGGCGACGGTCTCCCGCGCGCCCACGACGGCCGCCGGATCGCCCGGGCCGTTCGTGAGGAAGATCCCGTCGGGGCGCAGGGCGAGCGCCTCCGCCGCGGTCGTCCTCGACGGGACGACCGTGACGCGGCAGCCGGCCTCCGCGAGGAGCCGCAGCATCGCCCGCTTGAGCCCCCAGTCGTAGGCGACGACGTGGAAGCGGGGGGAGGAGACCTCCTTGCGCTCCGCGTCCGTCCAGAGATCGGCCCCCATCTCCCGCCACTCGTAGCGCGTCCTCGTGGAGATCAGGTTCGCGAGATCCTGCCCCTCCATCCCGGGGAGCGCCCGCGCGCGGTCGACGAGGGCCTTCGCGCTCCCCTCCGTGGAGATGACCCCCATCTGCGCGCCCGCCGTCCGGATGTGCCTCGTGAGGCGCCGGGTGTCGACCCCCCAGATGCCCACGACCCCGTGCTCCTGGAGGTAGGCGTGGAGGCTCTTCTCCGCGCGGAAGTTCGAGGGCTCCTCGGCGTGGTGGCGGACGACGAAGCCGGTGGCGTGCGGCCGCGCCGACTCCTCGTCGGCGCGCGTCGTGCCGTAGTTCCCCTGCTCCGGGTAGGTCATGCAGACCATCTGCCCGACGTAGGACGGGTCGGTCAGGATCTCCTGATAGCCCGTCATCGAGGTGTTGAAGACCACCTCACCGGAGGCCTCGCCGGCCGCGCCGAAGGAGAGCCCCTCGAACGTGGTCCCGTCCGCCAGCGCCAGGATCGCCCGCTTCGTCATCGCCTCGACCCACCCTCCTCGTGGACGATCCGCCCGCCCACGATCGTGATCACGCACCTGCCGGAGAGCCGCTTCCCCTTCCAGGGGGTGTTCCGGCTCTTGGAGAGGAGCCGCGCGGGGTCCACGACCCACTCCGCCGCGGGGTCGAGGATGGCCACGTCGGCCGCCGCGCCTCGCGCGAGGGTCCCCGCGCCGAGGCCGAAGGCCCGCGCCGGCCCCGCCGTGAGCGCCTCCACGAGCCGCCTCTCCCCGAGCACGCCCCTGCGCACGAGCTCGAGGCAGACCGGGAAGGCCGTCTCGAGGCCGATGACGCCGTTCATCGCCGCGTCGAACTCGAGGTCCTTCTCCACGGCCGAGTGAGGCGCGTGGTCGGTCGCGATCGCGTCGAGGGTCCCGTCCGCGAGCCCCTCCCGCAGCGCCGCGACGTCGTCCACGGAGCGGAGCGGGGGGTTCATCTTGAAGTCCGTGGAGTAGCCGGAGGCGGCGAGGTCCTCGTCCGAGAGGGCGAGGTGGTGCGGCGTGACCTCGGCGGTCACCGGCAGCCCGCGCGCCTTCGCCTCGCGGATCGCCCTCACCGCCCCGCGCGTCGAGACGTGCTGCACGTGGAGGTGGCCGCCGGTGAGCTCGAGGAGGGCGAGGTCGCGGACGACCATCACGTCCTCCGCGGCGGAGGGGATCCCCTTCAGCCCGAGCCGGGTCGAGGCCGCCCCCTCGTGCATGACCCCCTTGCCGACGAGGGCGAGATCCTCCTCGTGGACGGCGACCGGCAGCGAGAAGGTGCGGGCGTACTCGAGCACCCGGCGCATGAGCGAGGAGCTCGAGACCGGCCGGCCGTCGTCGGAGACGGCGACGCAGCCCGCCGCCGCGAGCTCGCCGTACTCCGCGAGCTCCTCCCCCGCCTGCCCGCGGGAGGCGCAGCCGACCGGGAGGACCCGGGCGAGCCCCGCGGCCGCGGCGCGGGCGAGGACGAGCTCGGTGACCGAGGCGTTGTCGTTCACCGGCTTCGTGTTGGGCATCGCGCAGATCGTCGTGAACCCGCCCGCGACGGCGGCGCGGGCGCCCGTCGCGACCGTCTCCTTGTACTCCTGGCCCGGCTCGCGGAGGTGGACGTGGAGGTCCACGAACCCCGGCACGACCCAGCGCCCCCGCGCGTCGACCGCCTTCGCGTCCCGCGGCCGCTCCGCGCGCTCGGAGACCTCCGCGATCTTGCCGTCGCGGACGACGACCGTCCGGACCCCGTCGGTCCCGCTCGCGGGGTCGATGACGCGTCCTCCCTCGATGAAGAGCGAATCAGGCATGTCCGTCCCCTCGGTCTCCGTCCCGGCGCGGCGCGCCGCTCACGACCTCGCCTCTCCCTCGCCGGCCTTGCCGCCGGCGAGGAGGTAGAGGACCGCCATCCGCACCGCCACCCCGTTCTGCACCTGGTCGAGGATCACGCTCCGCGGCCCGTCGGCGAGCTCGGGCGAGAGCTCGACGCCGCGGTTGATCGGGCCGGGGTGGAGGATCACGCAGGAGGGGGTGAGCCACTCCTCCGCCTTCTTCACGTTGAGCCCCCAGAGCTTCGAGTACTCGCGCGTCCCGGGGATCAGGGGATCGCCGATCCGCTCGTGCTGGATCCGCAGCACGATCACCGCGTCCGCCCCCGAGACGGCCTCCCGGAGGTCGTGGTGCACGGTCGCGCCGAGGGAGGCGGCGCCCGCGGGGATCATCGTCGGGGGGCCGCAGAGCCGGACCTTCGCGCCGAGCTTCGGGAGGGCGTGGAGGTTCGAGCGGGCGACCCGGGAGTGGGAGATGTCGCCGACGATCGCGACGGTCTTGCCGTCGAGCGGGCCGAGCTTCTCCCGGAGCGTGAAGGCGTCGAGGAGCCCCTGCGTCGGGTGCTCGTGGGCGCCGTCCCCGGCCGAGACGACCGAGCAGCCCACCCGCTCCGCCACGAGCCGGGGCGCGCCGCTCGCGGCGTGGCGGATCACGAGGACGTCCGGCCGCATCGCCTCGAGGTTCCGCGCCGTGTCGACGAGGGTCTCGCCCTTCGTCACGGAGGACGCGGCCGACGTCCAGTTCAGGGCGTCGGCGGAGAGGACCTTCGCGGCGATCTCGAAGGAGCTGCGCGTGCGGGTCGAGGCCTCGAAGAAGAGGTTCACGATGCTCTTGCCCCGCAGCGAGGGCACCTTCTTGATGGGCCGCTGGAGGACCTCCTTCATCGAGACCGCGAGGTCGAGGACCTCGAGGATCTCCTCCCGGGAATACTCCTCGAGCGCGATGCAGTGCCTGTGTCGCCCGATCACGGCCCCCTCCTCGGCCCCACGACGACGCCGTCCTCCGGCGCGCCGCCCTCGCGGAGCCGGACCTGCACGTCGTGGTCGGCCGGCGCCTCGATCCGCTCCCCTGCGAAGTCGGCGGCGATGGGGAACTCGCGTCCGCCGCGGTCCACGAGGACCGCGAGCCACACGCGGCGCGGCCTGCCGAAGTCCACGATCTCGTCGAGCGCGGCGCGGACCGTGCGGCCGGTGTAGAGCACGTCGTCCACGAGCAGGAGCGTCCGGCCCTGGATGGAGAAGGGGACGTCGGTCGGCCCGATCACCGGCGCGGCCCCCCGTTCGGCGAGGTCGTCGCGGTAGAGCGCGATGTCGAGCGTCCCGAGCGGGGGCTCGGCGCCGAGCGCCGCCGCGAGCTCCTTCCGGAGCCGCTGCGCGAGGAACACCCCGCCGCGCCGGATCCCCACGATCGCGAGATCCTTCCCCGCCCCGGCCGCCTTCGCCCGCTCGGCGATGTCGCGACCGAGGCGGCGCACCGCCCGATCCACGTCCTGCGCGTTCATGCGCTCCTCCATCAGCGGGGAGGCCCCCAGTTCGGCACGGCGAGCGTGTTCTCCAGCGAGACGGCGAAGACCTTCACGGCCGTGCGCTCGAGCACGGGGTAGGTCACCTCCCGCGCGTACTCGAAGGACACCCGCAGCACGGGCGGCTCGACCGTCGTGTCGCGCACCCAGGTCACGTCTCCCTCGAGCAGGGGGACCGCCGGGACGAGGGCGGGGCGGCCCCACTCGTCCACGCCCTCCCGGTCGGAGAGGGAGCGGACCTTCACGACCATGTTCGCCACGAGCTGGGCGTCGTCGCGGTTCTTGATCGCCTGGTTCATGAAGTCCCGGACCGTCTGCCTCACGGCGTAGTTCTCGAAGTAGACGGGGACCCAGACCCAGGCGAGGTAGGCGCCCGCCACGACCGCGACGAGCATGAGGAAGCCGACCCAGGTCATCCCCCGCTCGTCGCGCCGCGGGGCCCGGGGGGGGAACGATCCCGCCGGGCGGCCGGCCCGCGGGCGGTCGAGGACGGGGACGCTCATCAGGGGGTGCTTGTAGCGCTACTCGACCGGTTTGAAAAGCCGCTCGAGGCGAAGTCCCCGGTCCCCCGAGGGCCATGCGCCGCCCAGCCCCCAGCTCCAGTAGACGGCCGCCACCCTCCCCTTCACGCTTCCGAGCGGGACCTGCCACCCGCCGGCGCCACGGCTGTCGGCCGAGCGATCCCGGTTGTCGCCGAGCACGAAGACGTGCCCCGGGCGGACCGTCTCGAACGGCCCCTCCCGTGCGGCGATCCGCCCCCTGCGGCACTGCATCACCTCGTAGCTCGCGATCCCGGAGGCGGCCGCGCCCTGCCAGCTCGCCTCGGCGGCGCCGGGCAGCTCCGGATCGGGCAACGCGAGCTCGCCCTTCGCGAGCGCCTCGCGGTAGACGCGGCACGCGTCCCGCGACGGGGGGGCGCGTCCGTCGCCCGGCTCCTCCCAGGCGAGCTCGCCCGCGGGCGACCGGGGCTGCGGGACGCCGTTCACGACGAGCACGCCGTCGCGGAGCTCGACGACGTCGCCCGGCACTCCGACGATCCGCTTCACCACGTCGCGGCCGGGATCCTTCGGACTCTCGAAGACCACGACGTCGCCCCGTCGCGGCGGGGGGCCGTGCAGCACCCGGGTGCTCGTGAACGGGATCCGGACGCCGTAGGCGAGCTTCCAGACGAACACCTGGTCTCCCGCGAGGAGGGTCGGGGCCATCGACCCGGAGGGGATCCGGACCGCCTCGACGACGAACCCGCGGACCACGAGCGCGAGGAGGACTGCCGCGACGGCCACCTCGAGGTACTCGCGCCACGCCGGCTTCCCGTGGCGGGAGAGGTGCTCTCCCCAGAGCGCGTCCAGGGCGCGGAGCGCGTCGGAGAGGCGGCCGGAGTCCCCCTCGTCCGCGGCGGCCTCCGCCTCGGCGGCGGCCGCCTCGATCTCCTCGCGGGCCTTCTTCGGGAGCTTCTTGCCGAGCCGGGACGCCGCCCTGCGGGCGTCCTTCGCGAAGCGGCGCGCCTCCCTGCGTGCGCGCTCGATCTTGCGGATCGGGTCGCCCACGCCCCCCTACTCCTCCACCTTGAGCACGGCGAGGAAGGCCTCCTGGGGAATCTCCACCGATCCCACCTGCTTCATGCGCTTCTTCCCCTCCTTCTGCTTCTCGAGGAGCTTCCGCTTGCGGGAGATGTCCCCACCGTAGCACTTCGCGAGGACGTTCTTGCGGAAGGCCTTCACCGTCTCCCGGGAGATGATCTTCGCCCCGATCGCCGCCTGGATCGCCACCTCGTACATCTGCTTCGGGATCACCTCGCGCAGCCGCTGGCAGAGGTCCCGGCCCCGCTGGTAGGCGCGCTCCCGGTGGACGATCACGGAGAGCGCGTCCACCGGCTCGCCGTTGATGAGGATGTCGAGCTTCACGAGGTCGGCCTCCTCGTACCCCTTGAGCTCGTAGTCCAGGGAGGCGTAGCCGCGCGACACCGACTTCAGCTTGTCGAAGAAGTCGAAGACGACCTCGGCGAGCGGGATGTCGTAGGTGATCTGCACGCGGCGGGTCCCGAGGTACTTGATGTCCCGCTGCACGCCCCGCCGCTCCTGGCAGAGCTTCAGGATCCCCCCCACGTCCTCCGCCCGCCCGTGGATGTGGCAGACGAGGATCGGCTCCTCGAGCCGGGCGATCTTCTGCACCGGCGGGAGCTTCGCCGGGTTGTCGATCTCGACGATCTTCCCGGCGGTGTCCGTGACCCGGTAGACGACGGACGGGGCGGTCGTGATGAGGGCGAGCTCGTACTCCCGCTCGAGCCGCTCCTGGACGATCTCCATGTGGAGGAGGCCGAGGTAGCCGCAGCGGAAGCCGAAGCCGAGCGCCTGGGAGGTCTCCGGCTCGAAGGTGAAGGCGGAGTCGTTCAGCGAGAGCTTCTCGAGCGCGTCGCGGAGCTGCTCGTAGTCCTGGGCGTCCACGGGGAAGACGCCGGAGAAGACCATGGGCTTCACGACCTTGAAGCCGGGGAACGGCTCGGCCGTCTCGCGGTCCGCCTCGGTGATCGTGTCGCCGACCTTCGCGTCGTGGACCTCCTTCACGTTCGCGACGACGATCCCCACCTCGCCCGCGGCGAGCTCGCCGGCCGGCTTCGCGAACGGCGAGAAGATCCCGAGCTCCTGGACCTCGAACTCCTTGCGGTTCGACCAGAACCGGATCTTCTGCTTCGGTCGGAGCGTCCCGTCGAAGACGCGGACGAGCATCACGACACCCCGGTACGAGTCGTACCAGGAGTCGAAGATGATCGCCTTGAGGGCGCCCTCCGGGTCGCCCCGGGGCGGCGGCACGCGCCGGACGATCTGCTCCAGGATCTCCTCGATCCCCACCCCCTCCTTGGCGGAGGCGGGCACCGCGTCCTTCGCGTCGAGGCCGATCACGTCCTCGATCTCCTGCCGGACCGCCTCCACGTCGGCGCTCGGCAGGTCGATCTTGTTGATCACCGGGACGATCTCGAGGTCGTGGTCGAGGGCCTGGTAGACGTTCGCGAGCGTCTGGGCCTCCACGCCCTGCGTCGCGTCCACGACGAGGATCGCCCCCTCGCAGGCGGCGAGGGAGCGGGACACCTCGTACGCGAAGTCCACGTGACCGGGGGTGTCGATGAGGTTGAGCTCGTAGGAGCGGCCGTCGCGCGCCCGGTAGGTCATCCGGACGGTCTGCGCCTTGATGGTGATCCCGCGCTCGCGCTCGAGCTCCATGTTGTCGAGGAACTGGGCCTGCGCGTGCCGCTCGGACACGGTCCCCGTCCGCTCCAGGAGCCGGTCCGCGAGGGTCGACTTCCCGTGATCGATGTGGGCGATGATCGAGAAGTTGCGGATGTGTGCGTTCGACGGGGCCATGGGGCGGTCGGCTTGTAGCACGCGCGTTCCCGAGCGGCTACGCCACCGCCCCCCGATGTCAGAGCCCGGCGCTAGGGTGGCCGACCGTTCGGCAAGCTCCCCCCCTGATGGGGTTCAGGTCGATAAAACGCATGCTGTTGTGTGGACATACACTTGAGGCACTATATGTTGTGGTAACGCGGTTGACAGGTGATCTCCGGCTGCTAGAGTGCCGGGGACGCTCCGCGGGTGGGTCTTGGCGGAGAGGAGGGCGGGTGGGCGTGGACGGGCGAGTCACCGGGGGCACACAGCAGACATCCCGATAGAGATCCCCTGGTTCACTGAACGAGGGCCGGCCAGGGGAGCCACCAGTCGAACGGGCGGAAGCGCGCGATGGCGCGCCTCCGAAGGGGTAGGTCTTTGCCCGGGGACGGGGTCCCCGAGGGGCGGAGGATGGAGAGATGATGGAGCGCGAGGTCGGAACCGGCATCCAGAAGGCCAAGGGGAGGCAGTCGAGGAAGGCGGCGAAGCGTGGGCTCGCCATCGACCGGCACTTCACGACGAAGGGGGTGGACCCCGCCGACGAGCTCGCCTGGGAGACGCGGACCGCGTCGATCAGCGGCGAGGGCGGCGCGATGATCTTCGAGCAGAAGGACGTCGAGGTCCCGAAGACCTGGTCCCTGCTCGCGACGAACGTCGTCGCCTCGAAGTACTTCCGGGGCACCCTCGGCACGGCGTCGAGGGAGCGCTCCGTCCGCCAGCTCGTCTCCCGGGTCGTGCGGACGATCGGGGCGTGGGGGCGCAAGGACGGCTACTTCCAGACGGAGGAGGACGCCGTCTCGTTCGAGGCCGAGCTCTCGCACCTCATCTACCGCCAGAAGATGAGCTTCAACTCCCCCGTCTGGTTCAACGTGGGGGTCGAGGCGCACCCGCAGTGCTCGGCCTGCTTCATCAACTCGGTCGGCGACTCGATGGACTCCATCCTGAAGCTCGCCCACACCGAGGGGATGCTCTTCAAGTACGGCTCCGGGGCGGGCTCCAACCTCTCCAAGATCCGCTCCTCCCGCGAGCGGCTCTCGGGCGGCGGCGAGGCCTCGGGCCCCGTCTCCTTCATGCGCGGCTTCGACGCGTTCGCCGGCGTGATCAAGTCCGGCGGCAAGACGCGGCGCGCGGCGAAGATGGTCATCCTCGACGCGGACCACCCCGACGTCGAGGAGTTCGTCGGCTGCAAGGCGGAGGAGGAGAAGAAGGCCTGGGCCCTCATCGAGGCCGGCTACGACGGCGGCTTCAACGTGCGGGGCGGGGCCTACGACTCCGTCTTCTTCCAGAACGCGAACCACTCCATCCGCGTGACCGACGCCTTCATGCGCGCCGTGATCGAGGACCGGGAGTGGGACCTCCGGGCGCGCCTCGGAGGCGACGTCGTCGAGAAGGTGCGGGCGCGCGAGCTCATGCGCAAGGTCACGGAGGCCGCCTGGCTCTGCGGCGATCCCGGCATGCAGTTCGACACGACGGTGAACGCCTGGCACACCTGCCCGGGGACGGACCGGATCAACGCGTCGAACCCGTGCTCCGAGTACATGTTCCTCGACGACTCGGCCTGCAACCTCGCGTCGCTGAACCTCATGCACTTCCGGAACTTCGACGGCACGTTCGACGCCGACGCCTTCCGGAAGGCGGTGGACCTCACCATCCTCGCGCAGGAGATCCTCGTCTCGAACGCGAAGTACCCGACCGAGGCGATCCGCAAGAACAGCGAGGACTACCGGCCCCTCGGCCTCGGCTACGCGAACCTCGGGGCGCTCCTCATGGCGAGCGGCCTCCCCTACGACTCCGACGGCGGCCGCGCCTACGCCGCGGCGATCACCGCCCTCATGACCGGCGAGGCCTACGCGATGAGCGCCCGGATCGCCGAGCGCGTGGGCCCGTTCGCCGGGTACGAGCGGAACCGGGAGCCCTTCCTCGGGGTGATCCGCAAGCACGCCCAGCACGTGGACCGGATCGACCCGACGCTCGTGGATCGTCAGGTGCTCGAGGCGGCCCGCGGCTCCTGGGCCGACGCCCTCCGCGCCGGGATGGAGAGCGGCTACCGCAACGCGCAGGTGAGCGTGCTCGCGCCCACCGGGACCATCGGCTTCATGATGGACTGCGACACGACCGGCATCGAGCCGGACATCGCCCTCGTGAAGTACAAGAAGCTCGTCGGCGGCGGCGTCCTCAAGATCGTGAACAACACGGTCCCGCTCGCCCTGAAGCGGCTCGGCTACTCCGCCGCGACGATCTCCTCGGTCCTCCAGTTCATCGACGAGGCCGAGACGATCGAGGGCGCGCCGGGGCTCGAGCCCCGCGACCTCCCCGTGTTCGACTGCGCCTTCAAGCCCCACGACGGGATGCGCTCCATCCACTACATGGGCCACATCCGGATGATGGGGGCCGTCCAGCCCTTCCTCTCCGGGGCGATCTCGAAGACGGTGAACATGCCGAGCTCGGCGACGCCCGAGGACATCGAGACCGCCTACGTGGAGGCCTGGAAGCTCGGGCTCAAGGCGATCGCCGTCTACCGGGACGGCTGCAAGCGGAGCCAGCCGCTCAACACCAAGGCGAAGGAGGACGAGAAGCCCGAGGCCGCCGCCGAGGCGCGCCTCGCCCGCCGCCGGCTCCCCGACGAGCGGCGCTCCATCACCCACAAGTTCAGCATCGGCGGGCACGAGGGCTACATGACCGTCGGCATGTACGACGACGGCACGCCCGGCGAGCTCTTCGTGACGATGGCGAAGGAGGGGTCGGTCGTCTCGGGGCTCATGGACAACTTCGCGACGATGATCTCCATGGCGCTCCAGTACGGCGTGCCCCTCCAGGTCCTCTCCGACAAGTTCAGCCACACCCGGTTCGAGCCGTCGGGGTTCACGGGCAACCCGGAGATCCCGATCGCGAAGTCGATCACCGACTACATCTTCCGGTGGCTCGCCCTGAAGTTCCTCCCGGCCGAGGCGGGCGGCGTGACGCAGCCGTACCTCCCCGGCGTCGAGCCGGCGCCCCCGCGCCGCGCCTCGGAGAACACGATCGAGGCGACGAAGGCGCTCCCGGCGCCGTCGAGCGGCTCGGCGGGGAAGAACGGGAGCGCAGGGACCCAGTCCGACGCGCCCCCCTGCCCCACCTGCGGGAGCATCACCGTCCGCAACGGCGCCTGCTACAAGTGCACGAACTGCGGCTCGACGACGGGCTGCAGCTAGGATCGGGAGACGGGGACCCCCGTGACGCCCGGCGCGGCCCTCCGGCCCGCCGGGCGTCGCCTTCTTCCGGCGCGGCCCGATCGATCGCGGACGTCCGTTCACCCGTTCGCCTGAGCCTGAGCTCGTCGAAGGGTCGAAGGGCGACGGTCGCGGCTCGACGCGAGCGATCGCGGCCATCGGTCCGCGGCCCGCCACGCCGGTCAGCCGCCAGCGCGGGCTGCCACGAGCCCTCTCACGAGGTCGCGCAGCCTTGCCGAGTCGAACGGCTTCTCGACGTGGGACCTTCCGGGGCCCTGGAGAAACCTCGCGGCGCGCTCGGTGAAGGCGCCCCCGCTCATGAACACCATCCGGGCGGCGAGATCGGGGCGGTCCGCCTTCAGCCGATCGTGGAGATCCATGCCCGACAGCTCCGGCATGATGAGGTCCGACAGGATCGGACGACGATCGCGGCGGTCCCGTCCTCCGGGTTGGTCGTCGCCGCCGTCATCACGTCGGCGTCGAACTCGCTCTCCCCGGTACGGAACCGCAGGCGAGCGGCTGTCGCGCCCCGCTCTGCCGGGAGCGAGGACAGCCAGTCCTCGGCCCGCTCCCGGTCCTCGGCGATCACGAACTCCACCAGGCGGCGGCCCTCCAGGGCGACCGGGTCCGGTGCGCCGAGGAGCGTCCCGAGCCGGCCGTTGGCCTTGAGAACGGTCGCATCGAGGCTGGCCAGTGCCACGCCGTTGGGCGCGGTCTCGAAGAGCGTGCGGTGGAGCGTTTCGCTCGCCCGGAGCCCCTCCTCGGCGAGCCGGCGCTTCGTGACGTCTCTGGCGAAGACCGCCACGCCGGTCACGGCGCCGCCGGCGTCGAGAATGGGGCCATGGGCCACCTCGAAGTAGGAGCGGCGGGGTCCCGGCTCCCCGGAGAAGGCCTCCTCGACGAAGGACTCACCCGCCAGCGCTCGATCCAGGTTGCGCTGCGCGCGCTCCCAGTCCTCCCGCACGCGCTGAGCCTCCGAGAGCGGGTGGCCGAGCTCGGGACGCGCGCCGTAGGCCGCGACCATCGCGTCGAGGTGGGCCCGATTGAAGCTCGTGTAACGGTAGCTCCGATCGACCGAGAAGATCGGGTCCCGGCTCGCCTCGATCACGCCCCGGTGGATGGCGACCGCGTCGCCGAGCCGGCCCCGCTCGGCGGCGAGCTGGGCCACCTTGGCCTCGAGCTTGCTGGCGAGGACCTGGGCCTGCTGCTCGAGGAGGACGCTCGCTTCCTCGCGCGGGCGACCGGGCGCGGCGCTCGCCTCCTGGCCGCACCGGGCCAGCACCTCCTCCACGGCGGCCAGGAACGGCGCCGGCTCGGCGGGCTTCACCAGGAACGCGTCCGCGCCGAGGCCGATCGCCAGCCGCTCGTCCTTGGGCTCGGTGTAGGTGGCCGTGTAGACGAGAAAGGGCACGCCGCGCAGCCGGGGATCCGCCTTCCATCGGCGCAGGAGCTCGAACCCGTCCATGCGGGGCATCATGAGGTCGGAGACGACGAGGGCCGGCGGCTCCCGGGCTGCCGCCTCGAGAGCCTCCACGCCATCCCGCGCCTCCTCGACCTCGTAGCCGTGCCCACCCAGGAGGGCTCGCAGGAGGTACCGGTTCTCCCGCACGTCGTCGACGACCAGGACCCTCCTCGTGGCCTTCCCTTCACCCCAGGTGGAAGAAAGGCCTCCACGTCCGCCACGAAGGTCGCCGGATCGATGGGCTTCTCCAGGTAGCCATCCGCGCCGGTCGCCAGCACCTTCTCCCGGTCCCCGGCCATGGCGCTGGAAGTCACCGCGACGATCGGGATGGCCCGGAGCGCCGGGTCGCCCTTGAGGGCCCGCGCCACGCCGTAACCGTCCAGGCCCGGAAGCTGGATGTCGAGCAGGATGAGATCCGGCCGCAGCTCCCCGGCCAGCTCGATGCCGCGCGGTCCGTCCCCGGCGGCGACGATGCGGTGTCCCCGCTTCTCGAGGAGAAACGTGACGAGGTAGAGGTTGGTCGGGTGGTCCTCGATCACGAGGATGGTGGCGCTCATGGCGACGGCGCTCCTTCCATCGGCAGGGTGAGCGTGAAGGCGCTCCCGCGGCCGGGCTCGCTCTCCGCGGTGAGGTCGCCCCGCATGAGACGGGCGAGCTTCCGGGAGATGGACAGGCCGAGCCCGGTCCCCTCGTGCTTGCGCGAGAGCCCCGAGTCGAGCTGGTGGAAAGGCTGGAACAGCGTGGGCAGCTCCTCGGGGGCGATGCCGTGGCCGGTATCCCAGACCCGGAAGCGGATCCGCGGCGGCTCCCCGGTCGTGCCCGGCGACACGGCCAGGCCCACCTCGCCCCGTTCCGTGAACTTGATCGCGTTGGAGAGCAGGTTCAGCAGGACCTGCTGGACCCGTCGAGGGTCGCCGACCGCCCGGTGCAGGCCCGGCGGCGCGTCGACGCGGAGCGCGAGCCCCTTCTTGTCGGCGAGCGGACGCACGAGATCCGCGACCGCCCGGGCGGACGCACACGGGTCGAGCGGTTCGCTCTCCACCTCGAGCTGCTCGGCCTCGATCTTGGACAGGTCCAGGATGTCGTTGATGAGGGCGAGCAGGTGACGGGAGCTCCCCCTGACCATCTCGAGCTGCCGGCCTTGCTCCTCGTTGAGCGGCCCCGCCAGCTCCTGGATCAGGATACCCGTAAAGTGAAGCCGATGATGGAGTTGAGCGGCGTGCGAAGCTCGTGGGACATCGCCGCCAGGAACGCCGATTTGAGCCGGTCGGCGGAGATCGCCTTCTCGGTGGCGGTCCGGAGCGCCACGTTCGTGACCTCCAGGGCCGCCATGGTGTCCCTGCGGTGCCTCAGGGATCGAAGGAGCAGGATCGCGGCCGCGGCGAACACCGCCGCGCCGATCAGGCTCGCGCCGAGCGCGTCCCCGCGTGCGAGCCGCGCCGCCCGGTCGGCGCTCCGCTCGCGGGCCTGGAGGAGCTGGCGCTCGGTCGCGCCGAGCTCGGCCACGGCCGCCCGGATTCGATCGTGGAGCCGCTTCCCTTCGCCTCCATCGATGTGGGCCCGCGCCGCTTCGAACCCGTCTCCTCGCCGGATCTCCACGACCCGCCACAACACGGCGAACCGCTCCTCGACGATCGGCTCCAGCGCGGCGAGGCGCCGTTGCTGGATCGGGTTGTCGGCCATCATCCGCTTCAGCCGAGCCAGGATCTCGCCCGACCTCTCCTTCGCGCCCTGGAGCGGCTCCAGGAACTCCTCGCGGCCGGTGAGGATGAAGCCCCTCTGGCTCGAACAAACCCATCCGTCGGCCCCGATGGCCTTTCGGTCCCTCGAGCCTCGGCCTGACGTGTGACGTGAGCACCAAGCTGCCACGCAGGCAAGGACACCGGTGGTGCGGACCGCCTGCGACAGCGGCCCGTCGCAGCGGCTTCCGCAGCCGCACCCGCAGCCGTGCCCGCAGCCGTGCCCGCAGCCGTGCCCGCAGCCGTGCCCGCAGCCGTGCCCGCAGCCGTGCCCGCAGCCGTGCCCGCAGCCGTG
>JBBIPT010000014.1:0-28251 GCA_037442705.1 Anaeromyxobacter sp. | reverse complement strand
CCGGCGCCCACGATCGCAGCGCCGGCGAGGGTCGGCCAGGGCGCCCCCTCGCCGAGGAGGAGGATCGAGGCGGGCCAGACGACGAGGAGCGCCCCGCCGCGGGCGATCGCGTAGACGGCGCCGTAGGACGCGCGAGCGAGGGCCGCCGCGAGGGTGAAGAAGTAGACGCCCTCGAAGAGCCCGGCGCCGAGCGCCCAGCCGAGCCCCGCCCGGGTGGGGAAGGCGGGCGCGGGATCGAGCGCCGCGGCGAGGACGGCGACCGCGAGCGCCGCGGCGAGGACGCCGGCCACCGCCGTCTCCGGATCGCGCTCGCGCTTCAGGAGCGCGTTCCAGGCGGCGTGGAGGAGGGCGGAGCCGAGGAGGGCGAGGGCGCCTTGGATCATCGAGGTGCCCGGAAGGATACCTTCGTGGCGGGTGGGGCGGCCCTCGTTAGATCGGGCGCATGGGCTCTCCCGTCCTCGTCCCCCGCGCGCACCCCGTGAGGCTCGCGCTCTCCTTCGTCGGCGCCGCCTTCCTCGCCGCCCCCGCGCCGGGGAACGCCGCCGCCCCCTCGGCCGTGGGCGGCAAGGGGCCGGCCCCCTCCGCGGGACGCGAGGTCGCGATCCTCGCGGGCGGATGCTTCTGGGGGATGGAGGACATCCTGCGGAAGATCCCGGGCGTCCTCGAGACGGAGGCGGGCTACACGGGCGGCTGGGTCGAGAACCCGCGCTACGAGGACACCCACGGCTCGAGGTCCGGGCACGCCGAGGCGGTCAAGGTCGTCTTCGACCCCTCGCGCCTCTCCTTCGAGGAGCTCCTCGAGAAGTGGTTCTTCCGGATGCACGACCCGACGACGGCGAACCGGCAGGGGAACGACGTGGGGACGCAGTACCGGAGCGCGATCTTCTGGGTGGACGACGCGCAGCGGCGGACGGCGGAGGCGGTGAAGGCCCGGGTGGACGCCTCGGGGAAGTGGAAGCGGCCGATCGTGACGGAGATCGCGAAGGCGGGGAAGTGGTGGCGCGCGGAGGACTACCACCAGGACTACCTCGTGAAGAACCCGGGCGGCTACACCTGCCACTACCTCCGGAGCTTCTGAACGAAGGGCGAACGGACTGTCTGCCGTCCGTTCGTGTGGACCCCTCGTCACCCCGGCGGGCATTGCCAAGGTAGCTACCGGAAGCTACATTGGCCTGGTGCGCACCGTCGGTCTCAAGATCCTGAAGAACAGGCTCGCCGAGTACGTCCGGCTCGCCGCCTCCGGCGAGCGGGTGCTCATCTCCGACCGCGATCGCGTCGTGGCCGAGCTCGTCCCACCCGAGCCCGGCCGGGCCGAGCGCGTCTCGGACGCCGTCCTCGCCGAGCTCGTCCGCGAGGGGCTCGTCACACCGCCCCTGTCACCCGGGCGGCCGCTCGAGGTTCCCCACCCGCGCGGCGCGCGGCTCGCGGAGATCCTCGCGGAACTCGACCTGGACCGGGGGGAGCGGTGACCTACCTCGACACCTCGGTCGCCCTCGCCGAGCTCTTCGCCGAGGACCGCCGCCCGCCCGCCTCGCTCTGGGAGGGACCGCTCGTCTCGAGCCGGCTCCTCGAGTACGAGCTCTGGACGCGGGTCCGCGCCCGGGGGGCCACGCGCTCCCACGCCGAGGCCGCGCGCGAGGTCCTCTCGCGCGTCGCCCTCGTGGAGCTCGCTCCCCCGGTCCTGGCCCGCGCCATCGAGCCCTTCCCCGCGGCGATGCGAACGCTCGACGCCCTCCACCTCGCCACCGCGCTCTTCCTCGCGGAGCGGAACCAGGACGTCGCGCTGGCCGCCTACGACGAGCGGCTGCGGCGGGCGGCGGGCGCCGTCGGCCTTCGGATCGCGAACCTCTGAACGGCCGCTCGCGATTCGTGATCGGCCCCGGGCCTCGGGCCTCAGGCCTCGGGAACGGCGGCAGAGATGCATTTCCTGAGGTCTGAAGTCTGAGGCCTGAAGCCCCGGGTGTTTCCGAATCGCGCTCGGGCGTATGGGCCCGGCGCGGGTATACTCGCGCCGGACCTCCACGGGAGACGGACATGGCGCGGAGCGGATCCTCGAACGGCCTGGCGGGCACCTTCCTCCTCGCGGCGGGGCTCCTCCTCGCCCCTCCCGCGGCGGGCTCGGACCGGGCCGCCGCCCTCCCCGAGCGCTGCCGCCTCGAGCCCGTGAACGGGCAGTGCAAGGCGATGATGGATCGCTACCGCTTCGACGCGAAGACGGGGCGCTGCGTGGAGTACGTCTACGACGGCTGCGGCCCGGTGGTCCCCTTCGAGACGATGGAGGCCTGCCGGGCGCTCTGCGAGCCCGCCGCCCGCCCCGCGCCGGAGGGACCCAAGGGCTCGACCGGCGCGGAGACCTCCCCCCCGGCGCCCCTCCGGACTCGCCCATGACCCGGTGGAGGACGATCCTCGCCACGCGGAGGTCCTCCGGAAGATCGACGACGAGGTGAAGGCGCTGCTCGCGGGCGACCCGGCGGAGCGGCGCGGGTCCTTCCACGTCTACTGGCAGGCGAAGAAGCCCCTCCTCGAGCGTGAGTACGGCATCCGCTGGCGGGATCCGGGGGAGATGAACCCCCATGTGATCTTCGACCGATGACCGTGCCCGCTTGCGTCGATCCGGGTCGTTCGTGGTTCGACGGGCTCACCGCGAACGGGCAGGAAGGGAGCCGGTCGCCCTGAGCCTGTCGAAGGGCGAACGGCCGCGTGCGGGGCCGCTCGCGCGGGAGCAAGGCCGTTCGTCGTCACCCCTCGACAGGCTCGGGGGAACCACGGACGTCCAGGATCGGCTCGAGCGGTCGCCGCCACGACGCACGTCACCACGCCGGGCCCGAGCCGAAGCGCCTCCGCGCCTCCCGGGCGAGCGCCTCGCGGTGGCGCGGGTGCGCGATCGCGACGAGCGCCTCCGCCCGCTGCCGGAGGTTCCGGCCGTGGAGCGCGGCGATCCCGTGCTCGGTCACGACGAAGCGGACGTGCGCCCGCGTCGTCACGACCCCGGCGCCCGGCTTCAGCGTCGCGACGATCCGCGGCTCCCCCGCGCTCGTCGTGGAAGGGAGCGCGAAGATCGGCCGCCCGCCCTCGGAGAGGGCCGCGCCGCGGACGAAGTCCAGCTGCCCGCCCACCCCGGAGTGGATCCGCTCGCCGATGGAGTCGGCGCAGACCTGCCCCCCGAGGTCCACCTCGATCGCGCCGTTCACTGCGGTGACCCTCGGGTTTCGCCGGATCACCGCCGTGTCGTTCACGTAGGCGACGTCCAGCATCTGCACGAGGGGATTGTCGTCCACGAAGTCGTAGAGGGCCCTGGTACCGAGGGCAAAGCCCGCCACGATCCGCCCGGGATCGATCCGCTTCTCCTCTCCGGTGACGACCCCCTTGCGGACGAGCTCCACGACGCCGTCCGAGAGCATCTCGGTGTGGACGCCGAGCCGGCGGTGGGAGGAGAGGGCGGCGAGGACCGCGTCCGGCACCCCGCCGATGCCGATCTGGAGCGTCGCGCCGTCCGGGACGAGCTCCGCCACGTGCCGGGCGATCGCCCGCTCCACGTCGCCCGTCGCGGGACGGGCGAGCTCGTGGATGGGCTCGTCGCCCGCCACGAGCCAGTCGAGGTCGTCCAGGTGGACGAGCCCGTCCCCGTGGGTCCGCGGCATCCGGGCGTTCACCTGCGCGATCACGGTCCCCGCGGTGTCCACGGCCGCCCTCGTGGCGTCCACGGAGACGCCGAGCGAGCAGAAGCCGTGGCGGTCGGGCGGGCTCACCGTGACGAGGGCCACGTCGATGGGGAGGACCTCGCTCCGGAAGAGCCGCGGCACGTCGGAGAGGAAGACGGGCGTCACGTCGGCCCGGCCCTCCTGCACCGCACGGCGCACGTTCGCGCCGACGAAGAGGGCGTTGTGCCGGAAGGCGGCGGCCGCGGAGGGCGCGGCGTAGGGCGCGGGCCCCTCCGTGTGGACGTGGACGACCTCCACGCCGCGGAGCTCCCCCGCCCGCGCGGCCATCGCCTCGACGAGGAGGCGGGGGGCCGCGGCGACGCTGTGGACGAAGACCCGGTCGCCCGAGCGGATGGTGGTCGCGGCCTCGGCGGCGCTCGTCCAGGTGCCCACGCGGCGCGCAGGTTACCGCGGGCCGCGCGGTGCCGCACGCGGTGTCTCGTCCGCCTTCGCCCTTCGACAGGCTCGGGGCGAACGGCCTCCCCATGATCGCTCTTGGACTCAGGAGAGCCCCAGCCTCCGGAGCTTGTAGTAGAGGTTCCGGACCGTGATGCCGAGGGCGCGCGCGGTCGCCTCCCGGTTCCCGGCGTTCCGGTCGAGCTCCTCCCGGAGGACCGCCCGCTCGAAGTCCACCTTCCGCTCCGCGAGCGGCCGCGCCGGCTCCTCCCTCGCGGGCGCCCCCGCCGCCCGCCGCGGCGCGGGCGGCTCGAGGTGGGCGAGCCGGAGGACCTCGTCGCCGGGCTGCACGTTGATCACCGCGCGGCGGAGCACGTTCTCGAGCTCGCGGACGTTCCCCTTCCACGGCTGGCGGGCGAGGAAGGCGAGCGTCTCCGGGGCGAGGTCGAGGGGCGCCACCCGGTACTCGCCGCAGATGCGGGCGAGGAGGGCGCGGGAGAGCGGGGCCACGTCCTCCGGGCGCTCGCGCAGGGCGGGCACCCGGATCGGCATCACGGAGAGCCGGTAGTAGAGGTCCTGGCGGAAGCGGCCGCGCGCGACGAGGGCGTCGAGGTCGGCGTTCGTCGCGGCGACGAGCCGCACGTCCACCGGGACGGGCCGGTTCGCGCCGACGCGGGTGATCTCCCTCTCCTGCAGGGCGCGCAGCAGCTTCGCCTGCAGGGAGAGCGGGGCCTCGGCGATCTCGTCGAGGAAGAGCGTCCCGCCGTCGGCCGCCTCGAAGTGCCCCTTCTGCCCGGCGGCGCGGGCGCCGGTGAAGGCGCCCCCCTCGTAGCCGAAGAGGGCGCTCTCGAGGAGCCCCTCGGGGATCGCGGCGCAGTTCACCCGGACGAAGGGGCCGTGGCGGCGGTCGCTCGCGTGGTGGATCGCGTGGGCGAAGAGCTCCTTCCCCGTGCCGCTCTCCCCGAGGAGGAGGACCGTCGCCGGCGTCGCGGCCGCCCGGCGCGCCTTCTCCCGCGCCCGCTCCATCGCGCCGCTCGTCCCGACGAGGTCCTCGAAGGTGTGGCGGGACTCGAGGCGGCGGAGCGCCTGGCGGGCGGTGGCGAGCTCCTCGGAGAGCCGGCGGAGCTCCGAGACGTCGTGGATGACGCCGACGCTCCCGCGGAGCCGCCCTCCCACGAGGAGGGGCGCCGCGTTCACGACGACGTCCCGCTGGCGCGGCCCCACCCGCAGGCGCGCCCCCTTGATCGGCCTCTGCGTCCGGAGGACGCGCAGGTGCACGCTCTCCCCCTCGGCGATGTCCACCGTCACCGGCCGGTTCAGGACCTGCGCCTCGGAGAGCCCCATGAGCGCGGTGTAGGCGGGGTTCACCATCACGGTGTTCCCCTTCTCGTCGGCGACGGAGATCGCCTCCTGGGAGCAGCGGACGATCGCCTCGGAGAGCTCGCGCATCTCCTGGAGCGTCCGGACCTCCGCGGCGAGCGCGCGGATCTCGCCGATGTCCCGGAAGATGGCGACCGCGCCCTCGATGCGCCCCCCCTCTCCGCGGACCACGACGCGGTTCGTGACGATCGTCGTCGGGCCGACGTCCTGCTGCCGGTCGAGCTCGTCCTTCCCGCTCGCGAGCACGCGCGGGAGCCGCGTGTTCGGCACGACGTCGGCGACGGGCCGGCCGAGGACGCGGGCGTCGGGGAGGCGGAGGATCTCCGCCGCGCGCCGGTTGAAGAGGACGATCCTCCCCTCGGGGTTCACGGCGATGAGCCCCTCGATCGCCGCGTCGAGGATGGCGTCGAGCTGCCTGAGGGTCATCGTCCCCGCGATCGCCATGGCCGGCCCTCCGGTGTGCATGAAATCATGAGCATGAAAGGGCCTTCATGTCACTCGCTCCACTTCCCAACTTGCCGAACGATCACGCCAAAATGGACTCGTCCGGTCGGCCGGCGCGCACCTTGCTCTACCTCGGGGAATGGCCACCGCGACCCCCGCCGCGAAGGCGCCGCCCCTCGCGGGCGTTCCCCTCCCGCTCGAGATCCGGGTCCACGGCCGGGGCGGCCAGGGGGGCGTGACCTGCGCGAAGCTCCTCGCCTGCATCTACGGCGAGCTCGGCCTGCGCGTGCAGACCTTCGGCGACTACGGCTCCGAGCGGGCGGGCGCCCCGGTGCGGGCCTTCACGCGGGTGGACACCTCCCCCATCGCGAACTGGAACAAGGTCTACCGCCCCCACCACCTCCTCGTCCTCGACGCGGGGCTCCTCGGCGACGACGTGCTCGACGGCGCCGAGCCCGGCGCGCTCCTCCTCCTCAACACGGCGCGTCCCCCCGGGGCCTTCGGCGATCGGTACGCCCCCTTCCGCTTCGCCACCCTCGACGCGACCGCCGTCGCGCGGCGCCACGGCATCGGCTCCACCGCCCTCGTCGTCGTGAACACGACGATCGCCGGGGCCTACGCGAAGGCCCTCGGCCTCCCCTGGGAGGCGGTGGAGCGCGGCTTCGCGGCCCTCGGCCTCGAGGACGACCTCGGCGCGGCGAAGGAGGCCTGGGAGCTCGTCCGGGTGCGGGAGCCCTCGGCCCCGCGCGCTCGCCCTCCCGCCGCGCGCATCGCGCCCCCGCCCGCGCCGCCGGTGCCCGGGATCGCCGAGCAGGTGGAGGACCTCCCCACGGAGCTCCAGACCGGCTCCTGGCGGACGCAGGCGCCCCGCTACCGCTCGCACCTCGCGCCCTGCAACGCCTCCTGCCCGGCGGGGAACGACGTCGTCGGCTTCGTCCAGGCGCTCGCCCGGGGCGGCGTCGAGGCGGCGGCGAAGGTCCTCCTCCGCACCCAGCCGCTCCCCTCCGTCTGCGGGCGCGTCTGCCCCGCGCCCTGCATGAGCGCGTGCAACCGGGAGGCGTACGACGGCGCGGTGAACGTCCGGGCCCTCGAGCGCTGGATCGGCGATCACGCCGCGGCCGGGGTCGAGCCCTGGGAGCGCGCCGCCGTCCCCCGGAGCGTCGCGATCGCCGGGAGCGGCCCCGCCGGCCTCGCCGCCGCCTTCGTCCTCGCCCGGCAGGGACACCGGGTGACCCTCCTCGAGCGGGAGCCGCGGCTCGGCGGCGTCCTCCGCACGGGGATCCCGTCCTACCGGCTCCCCCACGACGTGCTCGACCGGGACCTCGAGCGGATCCTCGCGCTCGGCGTGGAGGCGCGCTGCGGGGCGGTCGTGGACGCGGACGGGCTGCGGATGCTCTCCGAGGGGCACGACGCCGTGGTCCTCGCCGTGGGCCTGCCCAGGCCCACCGGCCTCGACGCACCGGGCCTGCCGCTCCCCGGCGTCGTGGACGGGCTCCGCTTCCTCGACGACGCGAAGAACGGGAAGAGCGACAGGATCCCGCGCCTCTCCGGCCACGTCCTCGTCGTGGGCGGAGGGAACACCGCGGTGGACTGCGCGCGGACCGCCCTCCGCGCCGGCGCCTCCCGCGTGACGATCGCCTACCGCCGCGGGCGGAAGGAGATGCCGGCCATCGCCGAGGAGATCGACGAGGCGCTCGGCGAAGGGGTGGTCCTCCTCACGCACCGCCAGCCGGTCCGCTTCCACGGGGCGGCCGCCGTCACCGCCGTCGAGCTCGCCGAGGTGGACCTCGGGGAGCCCGACGCGAGCGGCCGCCGCCGGCCCGTCGTCTCGGACCGGAAGAGCCTCGTCGCCTGCGACGCGGTCCTCCTCGCGGTGGGCCAGGGGGCCGACCTCTCCCTCCTCCCGCGCGGCTGGGAGGCACGTGACGGACGGATCCACGACGGCGACCGGCCCACGAACGTCTGGCTCGCCGGGGACGTCGCGACCTGGGAGGGGACGGTCACCCACGCCGTGGGGCACGGCCGCTGGGTGGCGGCGTGCGCGCTCGCCGCGCTCGAGGGGCGGGAGGGGCCGCCCCGGCCGTTCCCGGCGCGGGACGAGGTCGTCTCCCCCGCCCACGTCCGGTTCGGCCACTTCGAGGTCGCGCCGCCCCAGCGCGTGCGCCACCTCCCGGAGGAGCGGCGCCGGAGCTTCGACGAGGTGAACCTCGGGCTCGCCGGGCCCGCGGAGGCGGCGCGGTGCTTCTCCTGCGGGAGCTGCACCTCGTGCGACACCTGCCTCCGCTACTGTCCGGAGGGGATCATCCGGCGCGACGGCGCGGGGTACGTGATCGACGAGGCCTACTGCAAGGGCTGCGGGATGTGCGTGGCGGAGTGTCCGCGGCGGGCGATGGAGATGGCCGCGGACGCGGCGGCGAGGTGAACGATGGCGGTCCAGCTCATCAGCGGGAACCACGCCGCGGCCCTCGCCGCCGCCCTCGCGGGGCGCGCGAACCGGACGGCCCGCGGCTTCTGCTCCGGCGTCTACCCCATCACGCCCTCCACCGAGTGCATGGAGCTCCTCTGCAACCAGGAGATCGAGAAGGGGAGCGTCGTGCGGGTGGAGAGCGAGCACTCCGCCATGGCGGTCTGCATCGGCGCCGCCGCCGGCGGGGCGCGGACCTTCACCGCCTCGGCCTCGAACGGCATCGCCTACATGGCGGAGAACGTCGTCTCCGCCGCGCTCCTCCGGCTCCCGGTGGTCATGGTCGCGGCGAACCGGACGCTCGGCCCGCCCTGGAACATCTGGGCCGACCACGGCGACACCCTGCTCCTGCGGGACTCGGGCTGGATCCAGCTCTACTGCGCGGACATCCAGGAGATCCTCGACACGGTCCTCCTCGCCTTCCGGCTCGCGGAGGACCGCCGCGTGCTCCTCCCGGTGATGGTCTGCCAGGAGGCCTTCGTCCTCTCCCACACGGCGATCCAGACCGACGTGCCCGGGCAGGACGCGGTGGACCGCTTCCTGCCGCCGCTCGAGAACCCCGCGCGGATGACCCGGACGCCGCGCGTCCTCGGCGGCATCGACGTCCCCCGCTCCACCGAGATCCACCGGGCCCAGCACCAGGAGGCGATGGACCGCGTCCCGGGGGTCTACCGGGAGATCCAGGACGAGTTCGAGGCGGTGTTCGGCCGGCGGCCGGCGGACGCGGTCGTCCCGTACCGGACCGAGGACGCGGAGACGCTCGTCGTCTCCATGGGGACCATCGCCTCGACCGTCGAGCGGGTCGTGGACGCCGCGCGGGAGCGGGGCGAGCGCGTCGGCGCGGTGCGGGTCCGGATGATGCGCCCGTTCCCCGGCGAGCCGCTCGCCCGGCTCTTCCGCCGCGCTCGCCGGATCGCGGTCGTGGACCGGAACATCTCCCTCGGCCTCGGCGGCGTCCTCTGGGGGGAGGCCCGCGGGCTCGCGGCCCCCGGGGCGCTCGTCCAGGGCTACGTCACCGGGATCGGCGGCGGGGACGTCCGCCCCGGGCACGTGGAGTCGATGCTCGCCGATCTCGCCGGGCGCTCCCTCGCCGGGAGCCCCGTCCTCGTGGAGGCCGGGTCATGACCGAAGCCACGCTCGCGAGGCCGTCCTCGCCCACGCCCGAACCGGCGCCGCTCCTCCGGCCCGGGAACTCGAACTGCGGCGGGTGCGGGATGTCCGTCGCCTTCCAGCTCCTCGGACGGGCGGCCGAGGGCCGCCCCGTGCAGCTCGTCGTCCCGGCGAGCTGCGCCGCGGTGGCCGTGGGGCCGTTCCCGTTCTCCGCGGTGGGCGCCCCGACGGTCCTCAGCACCTTCGCGGGCGCCTCCGCGGTCGCGACCGGCCTCTCCCGCGTCGCACGGCTCAACGGCGAGGAGACGCGGGTCGTCGTCTGGGCGGGGGACGGCGGCACCTACGACATCGGGATGGCGAGCCTGTCGGCCGCGGCGGAGCGGGACGAGGACGTCCTCTACGTCTGCTACGACAACGAGATCTACGGGAACACGGGCGGCCAGCGCTCGTCGGCGACCCCGGCGGGCGCGGCGACGACGAACACGCCCTCCGGCAAGGCCGAGCAGAAGAAGGACATCCTCGCCATCGTCGCCGCCCACCGGGTGCCCTACGCGGCGAGCCTCTCCATCGCCCACCCCGAGGACGCGATGCGGAAGATGCGCCGCGCCCTCGACGGCCGCGGCTTCCGCTTCCTCCACGTCCTCTCCCCGTGCCCCACCGGCTGGAAGTCCGAGCCGGCCCTCGGGGTCGAGCTCGTCCGGCTCGCCGTCCGCTCCGGCCTCTTCCCGGTCCTCGAGGTCTTCGAGGGGCGGAGGCTCGTCGTGAGCGTGGAGCCCGACTTCTCCGAGGAGGCGCTCGAGCTCTACCTCTCGCTGCAGCGCCGCTTCCAGAAGTCCGGGGTCGAGGCGAAGGACCTCCGCGGCGCGATCGAGCGCCACTGGCGCGAGCTCCGCTCCCGGAGCGGCCGGATCGTGCCGGCGGAACGGGCGCGGTAGGCTCGGGGAGAGGGAGGCGGCGATGCGCAGGGACATCGGCGAGCGGATCCGGCGGATGCGGGAGGCGCAGGAGCTCTCCCGGGAGGAGGTCTGCCGGATGGCGGGGATCACCGCCGAGCGGCTCGCGGCCTTCGAGGAGGGGCGCGAGGTCCCGTCGATCGGCGTCGTCGTGAAGCTCTCCCGCGTCCTCGGCTCGAACGTGGGCGGGATCCTCCACGGCGCGGGGGTCGCCTCCGAGGAGCTCACCGTCACCCGGGCCGACGAGGCGCGGGTCGGCTTCGAGCAGGGGGACACCGAGCAGGGCTACACCTTCTCCTGCCTCACCCGGCCGGGCACCCCCGGGCACGAGATGGAGCCGTTCCTCCTCACGTTCGATCCCCGGGTCACGGACGCGAAGCCCCTCGCCCACCCCGGGCAGGAGTTCGTCTACGTCCTCGACGGGGCGATCGAGCTCTTCTACGACGGCGAGCGCACGACCCTGCGCCCCGGCGACAGCGCCTACCTCGACGCGACGAAGCCGCACCTCTTCCGCGGGCTCGGCGACGCGCCCTCGCGGATGGTCGCGGTGGTGCGGTCGGGGAGCTGAGCATCCGATCTCCGGTCGCAGTCACGCTCTCGGACCGGTCGCCCTGAGCCTGTCGAAGGGCGAGCGGGCGGCGGTCCAGGCGGCGCCCGGTTGACTCGATCGGAACGGTTCCGCCGCCGCCATGAGGAGGTCCGGCGCCTTCGGCGCCTCTGCGCGGGGGGAGAGACTCTCCCCCCGCAGACCCCCCATCGCGAGCGTCATCGCAACCGAGCACCGGCCATCAGTCCGCGCCCTTCCCCGTCCGGAGCTGCCGCGGGCTCTTCCCCGTCCACGCGCGGAACGCCCGCGCGAAGCTCTTCTCGTTCCGGAAGCCGGCGGCGCGCGCGACCGCCTTCACCGGCTTCTCCGTGCGCGAGAGGAGCTCCACCGCGCGCTCGCGCCGGACCTCGTCCTTCAGCCCCTGGAGCGACGTCCCCTCCTCGCGGAGGTGCCGGTGGAGCGAGCGGACGGAGACGTGAGCGCGGCGGGCGACCTCCCGCGCGTCCGGGGCCGCGGCGAGGTCCTCCGCGAGGAGCTGGCGGACGCGCCGGGCGAGGAGACGGTCGCGCCGGTAGGGGAGCACGGTGAGCGGGAGGGCCCGCTTCAGCATCGCGCGGAGCGCCGCGTCGTCCCGGCGTTGCGGGAGGGCGAGGTACCTCGCGTCGAAGGCGAAGCTCGCGCGCGGCGCGTCGAAGGAGACCGGGCCGGGGAAGAGGAGCGGGTAGACGCCGCCGTGCGGCGGCCGCGGGAAGGGGAAGGCGACCTCGAGGAGGGAGAGGCGCGAGTCGATCGCCCAGCAGGCGTAGCCGTGGACGAAGCGGAGGTACGAGAGCAGGCAGAACTCGCGCATCGCCCCGAGGTCGCGGCTCTCGCGGAGGGAGACGGTCGCCGTCCTCCCGGACGGACCGGACTCGACCTCGAGCTCGATCCCGAGGTCGCAGGTGAGGAGCCGGTGGTGCCGGAACCAGAGCCGGAGCGCGATCCCGAGGTCGGGCGCGCCGAGCGACGCCCGGCAGAGGAGGCCGAGGCTCCCCCACGGGAGCCGGCGCGAGAACCAGCCGAGGGCCTCGTCGTCGAGCTGCTGCATCGCCACCGCCGTGAAGCTCTCGAGCTGCGCGGCGGTGATCCGGGTCTCCCGGTCGGCGAGGTCTCGTGGCGTGATCTCTGCCGCCCGGAGAGCCCCGGACGGATCTTCCCCGTACCGCTCGAACGCGAGCAAGATCGCCTTCACGAAGGCGATCGGGGTCGCGCGCGCGGCGGGCCGGCGGCGACGGGCCAGGCGGGTCCCTTTCGGGTCTATTGGCACGATCTGCAACCATTCTGGCCCCCCCCGTGCCCGGGCGGCAAGTAGCGTCCTCCTCACCACCTGGAGGAGAGCTCATGGCCCCCAATCCCGGACTCGACTTCGGCCTCGGCGAGACGGTCGACCTCCTCCGCGAGAGCGTGCGCCGGTTCGCGAAGGAGGAGATCGCCCCGCGCGCCGCGGAGATCGATCGGAGGAACGAGTTCCCCGCCGACCTCTGGAAGAAGCTCGGCGACCTCGGCGTCCTCGGCATGACCGTCCCCGAGGAGTACGGCGGAGCGAACCTCGGCTACCTCGCCCACGTCGTCGCGATGGAGGAGATCTCCCGCGCCTCCGGGTCGGTCGGGCTCTCCTACGGCGCCCACTCGAACCTCTGCACGAACCAGATCCGCCGGAACGGGAACGAGGCGCAGCGCCGGAGGTACCTGCCGAAGCTCGTCTCGGGCGAGTTCGTCGGCGCCCTCGCGATCTCCGAGCCGAACGCCGGCTCCGACGCGATGGGGATGAGGCTCAAGGCCACGAGGAAGGGCGACCGCTTCGTCCTGGAGGGCTCGAAGATGTGGATCACGAACGGCGGCGAGGCCGACGTCGTCGTCGTCTACGCGAGGACCGACCCCGCCGGCGGCCCGCGGGGGCTCACCGCCTTCCTCGTGGAGAGGGGGACGAAGGGCTTCTCGGCCGGGAGCCACCTCGACAAGCTCGGGATGCGGGGCTCGAACACGGTCCCCCTCTTCTTCGAGGACTGCGAGGTGCCGGCGGAGAACGTCCTCGGCGAGGTGGGCGGCGGGGTGAAGGTGCTCATGAGCGGCCTCGACCTCGAGCGGGCCGTCCTCGCCGGCGGCCCCATCGGGATCATGGCCGCCTGCCTCGACGCCGTCCTCCCCTACGTCCACGACCGCAGGCAGTTCGACACGCCCATCGGCGAGTTCCAGCTCATGCAGGGGAAGCTCGCCGACATGTACACGACCTTCCAGGCCTGCCGCGCCTACGTCTACGCGCTCGGGCGCGCCTGCGACCAGGCCGATCACGCGCGGGGCTTGAGAAAGGACGCGGCCGGGGCCATCCTCTACGCCGCGGAGAAGGCGACCTGGATGGCGGGCGAGGCGATCCAGGCGCTCGGCGGAAACGGCTACATCAACGAGTTCCCGACCGGCCGGCTCTGGCGCGACGCCAAGCTCTACGAGATCGGGGCCGGCACCTCGGAGATCCGGCGGATGCTGATCGGACGGGAGCTCTTCCAGGAGACCGCCTGAGATGAGCGTCATCGAGTCGCGGGTGAAGACCCGCTCCCCCGAGTTCCAGGCGAACGCCGCGGCCGTCCGCTCGCTCGTCGAGGACCTGCGGGAGAAGGTGCGGATCGTCTCGGAGGGCGGCGGCCCGGCCGCCCGCGCGAAGCACACCGGGCGGGGGAAGCTCCTCCCGCGGGATCGCGTGGACCGGCTCCTCGATCCCGGGACCCCCTTCCTCGAGATCGGCCAGCTCGCCGCCTGGGGGATGTACGACGGCGACGCCCCGGCGGCCGGGATGATCGCCGGCATCGGCCGGGTCCACGGCCAGGAGTGCGTCGTCATCGCCAACGACGCGACCGTGAAGGGCGGGACCTACTACCCGGTCACCGTGAAGAAGCACCTCCGGGCCCAGGAGATCGCCCTCGAGAACCGGCTCCCCTGCGTCTACCTCGTGGACTCGGGCGGCGCCTTCCTCCCGCGCCAGGACGAGGTCTTCCCCGACCGCGAGCACTTCGGACGGATCTTCTACAACCAGGCGAACCTCTCCGCCCTGAACGTGCCGCAGGTCGCGGTGGTCATGGGCTCCTGCACCGCGGGCGGCGCCTACGTCCCGGCGATGAGCGACGAGACCGTCATCGTGCGGAACCAGGGGACGATCTTCCTCGGCGGCCCGCCCCTCGTGAAGGCGGCGACGGGCGAGGTCCCGAGCGCGGAGGACCTCGGCGGCGGCGACGTCCACACGCGCCTCTCCGGCGTCGCCGATCACCTCGCCGAGAACGACGCCCACGCCCTCGAGATCGCCCGGCGCATCGTCTCGAACCTGAACCGGGCGAGGCCCCCCGGCCCGCCCCTCGCCGCCGTGGAGGAGCCGCTCCACGACCCGGCCGAGATCGACGGGATCATCCCCTCCGACACCCGCAGGCCCTTCGACGTCCGCGAGGTGATCGCCCGGATCGTGGACGGCTCCCGGCTCGACGAGTTCAAGGCCCGCTACGGCGCGACCCTCGTCACCGGCTTCGCCCGGCTCTTCGGCCTCACCGTGGGCATCGTCGCGAACAACGGCATCCTCTTCTCCGAGTCGGCCCAGAAGGGCGCGCACTTCATCGAGCTCTGCGCCCAGCGCGGGATCCCGCTCCTCTTCCTCCAGAACGTCACCGGCTTCATGGTCGGGCGGAAGTACGAGAACGCGGGCATCGCCAAGGACGGCGCGAAGATGGTCACCGCCGTCGCGACCTCCGCCGTCCCCCGCGTCACCGTCCTCATCGGCGGCTCCTTCGGCGCCGGGAACTACGCGATGTGCGGGCGCGGCTACTCCCCGCGCTTCCTCTGGACCTGGCCGAACAGCCGGATCTCGGTCATGGGCGGAGAGCAGGCGGCGAGCGTCCTCGCCACCGTGCGGCGGGACGGGATCGAGGCTGCGGGCAAGAGCTGGAGCAAGGAGGAGGAGGAGTCCTTCAAGGCCCCCATCCGCGCCCAGTACGAGGAGCAGGGCCACCCCTACTACGCCACCGCCCGGCTCTGGGACGACGGGATCGTGGAGCCCGCCCAGACCCGCCGCGTCCTCGGCCTCTCCTTCTCGGCGGCGCTCCACGCCCCGATCCCCGAGACGCGCTTCGGCGTCTTCCGGATGTGACATCGTGAGCCACGAGCATTCCGCCCCTCGACAGGCTCGGGGCGAACGGCAGGCACGCTGACCTCTCCGGCGCGAGGGAACCACATGTTCGGAAAGATCCTCGTCGCGAACCGTGGGGAGATCGCCTGCCGGGTGATGGACACCGCCCGCCGGCTCGGCATCCGCACGGTCGCCGTCTTCTCCGAGGCCGACGCGAACTCCCGCCACGTCCGGCTCGCCGACGAGGCGGTGCTCGTCGGCGCCGCCCCGGCCCGGGAGAGCTACCTCGACGCCGGGAAGATCCTCGCCGCCGCGAGGGCGGCCGGCGCCCAGGCGATCCACCCGGGCTACGGCTTCCTCTCCGAGAACGAGGACTTCGCGGAGGCCTGCGAGAAGGCCGGGATCGTCTTCGTCGGCCCGCCCGCCTCGGCCATCCGCGCGATGGGCTCGAAGTCCGAGGCGAAGTCGATCATGGGGAAGGCCGGCGTCCCCCTCACGCCCGGCTACCACGGCGATGACCAGGACCCCGCCTTCCTCGCCGCCGAGGCCGGGCGGATCGGCTGGCCGGTGCTCATCAAGGCGAGCGCGGGGGGCGGCGGGAAGGGGATGCGCCGGGTGGACGCGGCGGGGGACTTCGCGGCGGCCCTCGCGGCGTGCAAGCGCGAGGCGCTCCAGGCCTTCGGCGACGACCGGGTCCTCCTCGAGCAGTGGGTCGTCCGCCCGCGCCACGTGGAGATCCAGGTCTTCGCGGACCGCCACGGAAACTGCGTCCACCTCTTCGAGCGCGACTGCTCCGTGCAGCGGCGCCACCAGAAGGTGCTCGAGGAGGCGCCCGCGCCCGGCATGACCCCCGAGCGGCGCGCGGCGATGGGGAAGGCGGCGGTGGACGCCGCCCGGGCGGTGGGCTACGTCGGCGCCGGCACGGTCGAGTTCATCGTCCACCCGGACGGCCGCTTCCACTTCATGGAGATGAACACGCGGCTCCAGGTGGAGCACCCGGTGACCGAGATGATCACCGGGCTCGACCTCGTGGAGTGGCAGCTCCGCGTCGCGGGCGGCGAGCGGCTCCCGCTCGGGCAGGAGCAGGTGGAGATCGACGGCCACGCCCTCGAGGCCCGCGTCTACGCCGAGGACCCGGAGAAGGGCTTCCTCCCCTCCACCGGCCGCCTCCTCCATCTCTCGCAGCCCGAGCCCTCCTACCACGTCCGGATCGACGCGGGCGTCGAGGAGGGGGACGAGATCTCCACCCACTACGACCCGATGATCGCGAAGCTCGTGGTCTGGGATCGGGACCGGGCCGCCGCCCTCGCCCGGATGCGGGTCGCCCTCGCCCAGTTCCGGATCGTCGGCGTCGCGAACAACGTGGAGTTCCTCTCCCGGCTCGTCGCCTCGCCCGCCTTCGCCTCGGCCGACCTCGACACCGGGCTCATCGAGCGGGAGCAGGCCTTCCTCTTCCCGGCGGAGCGCGAGACACCGGAGGAGGCCTGGCTCCTCGCGGCCGTCGCGGAGCTCGAGCGCGCGCGGAAGGAGGCCCCTCCGCCCCGGCACGATCCCTGGGCCGCGCGCGACGGCTGGCGGCTCAACCACCGCGCGAGCCGCACGATCACGCTCAGGCTCGGAGACCGGACCCGGGACGTCGGGGTCGAGTACGTCCCCCAGGGCTACGCGCTCGTCCTCGACGGCCGGCGCGTCCTCGCCTCGGGATCCTTCGAGGGGCACGGCCGCCTCCTCGCGCGGATCGGCGAGCGGCGGCTCCGCGCCGCGGTGATCGTGGCGGAGGAGAAGCGCCACGTCTTCTTCGAGGGCCGGACCTTCCCCTTCGTCTGCGTGAGCGCCCAGGCCTTCTCGGCCGACGGGGAGGAGGCGGGGGGTGGGCTCAGCGCGCCGATGCCGGGGAAGGTGATCGCCCTCCTCGCCGAGGCCGGGAAGCGGGTGGAGAAGGGGGCCCCGCTCCTCGTCCTCGAGGCGATGAAGATGGAGCACACCGTCCAGGCCCCCCGCGCCGGCGTCGTGAAGGCCTTCCTCTTCGGCCCGGGCGATCAGGTCACCGAGGGGGTCGAGCTCGTGGAGCTCGAGGTGGAGGCGGGAGACGCCGCGCGGGGGGAGTGAGGGCGGAGCGGCGATCGTCGACGACTGCAGGCCTACTCGAGGAGGTCTTTCCCGCGGAAAGACACGGCCTCGCGGGTCCATCCCTCGGCGCCGGTGCTCGTCCTCACCTTGACCCACCAGACCGCGCCACCGCTCCTCCACTTCAGGAAGGCACTGCGTCCGCCCTCGGGCTCCGAGTCGCAACCCGCCGCAGACTCGGAGCAGGTGCCCCGTCCCTGCCAGCCGAAGTCGACATCCATCACCCGGATCTCGCCCCGAACCCATGTCCGGAAGTACCCCTCCCCGACGTAGCTCAGAAGGTAGAAGACCTCTCCGGCCTCCAGCTGGGCGACGTGCTCGCCGGGAACCGCCATCGGCCTCCGGGCGACGACTCGCAGCGGAACGACGTGAACCTCGCCCGTGACGGCATCGACACTCTCACCCGCGGTCACCACGACGCCCGTCCTCGATCCCCCGGGTCGATCCAGGAGGGCGACGTCGGCGCTCGCGGTCCACTTGCGATACGAGCACCCCTCGAAAGGACACACGCCGCGGTCGATGAACGGGCTCGGGGGGCCCGCCCGCTGAGGTGCCTCGCCGAGCGCCGGAGTGGCGGCCGCGAGGACGAGCCCCGCGAGGACGAGCGCCCGCACGGAGCCCACCGGGCGGCCTGCCGAGCGGGCCTCCGCCGTCACGCTCTGCCCTCCCGCAGCTTCTGCCACGCTTCGCGCCGCTCGGGCGGCAGGAAGTCCGCGGTGAGCCGCCACGCCGCATGGAGCCAGCGGAGCTTCTGCTCCGCCGGCAGCGCCCGGTAGGCGAGGAGCTCCTCGTCCTCGTGGTGGTGTGCGAACCCGCGCGCCGGCTGCTCATCGGCCACGGAGGAGCTCCTTCAGGCGGCGTAGGGCCTCCACGTCGGAGGCGTCCTGCGCCCGGCCGGTCCCGCTCTTCATCCGGACGAGGACGTCGATGCTCGCGACGAGGAGCGTGAGCCCACCCGCCGCCATGCGATCGGCCGTGCGCTCCATCTCCTCGAACGGGACCGGGGACTCGAGGACGAGGTCGACCTCGCGGAGAGGGTCGGCGGGGTCGATGAAGGTGAAGGCGCGGAGATTCCGCTCCCGGATCCACTCGCGGACCGCGCCCGGCCGTGCGAGCTCCTCCTCGGCGACCGGCAGGCGGTTTCGCAGCCCGAGCCCGCGGAGCACGCGAGCGGTCGTCGCGAGGTCGTCGCCGTCGAGCGCCACGGCGAGGTCGAGATCGGCCGTGAAGCGGGGGACGCCCTGGAGGTTCACGGCGACGCCCCCGACGACGACGAACCGGACGCCAGCCTCCGAGAGACCGGAGAGGACCGAGTGGTAGAAGAGATCCGCCACGCGGCGATCCTAGACGACCGAACCGGGATCCGGAAACGGACGCAGCGCGGGTGTCCGTCCTGGGCGGGTCCAGGAGTGAGCGTTTCGCTTCCCGGCCCTTCTTCCCGTAGTAGGGTGGGCGCGCCGCCGGGGAAGCTGGCCGCGCGCGAGGAGGAGATGGCGAGCGAAATCCCGACCCCCGAACCGATCGTCGCGAGCTGTCTCCTCGACGCCTCCCCGGAGGACGTCTTCGCGGCCTTCGCCGATACCGCCCGGCTCGCCGCCTGGTGGGGCCCCGCGGGCTTCGAGACCCGCTTCCTCGCCTTCGACTTCCGCCCGGAGGGGGAGTGGCGCTTCGTCGCCCGGGCGCCCGACGGCACCGAGCACGCGGTCGAGGCGCGCTTCGTCTCGCTCGAGCCGGCGCGCCGCGTCGTCGTGGACCACCTCTCCGCCCCGCGTCACCGGCTCGACTTCCTCCTCGAGCGCCGGGGCCGGCAGACGGAGATCGTCCTCACCGTGGACCTCGACGACCCCGAGGCCTGGGCCCGGCTCCGGCGCGCGGTCCGACAGGCCGCGGAGCAGAGCTTCGACCGGCTCGGGATGGACGTCTTCCGCCACCTCGAGCGGTCCGGCGGCTGATGGCCGTGGTCACTCGCGTCGAGCCGGAACGTTCGCCCTTCGACAGGCTCGGGGCGTGCAGGGCCGCTCGCGTGCAAGCAAAGCCGTTCGTGGTGAGCCTGTCGAACCACGAACGGGCGGGATCGATCGAAGCGGGCACCGCCATGACGTCGCCGGAGTTCCCCCCGCGCCAGGCGGGTGCGGTCACCGCGGCGCGCAGTGCCCCGAGCCGTCCCGCCCCATGGCCGCGCGACCCGGAGGTGCCGCGCCCCTCGCCGGGGGCGGCCTTCCGCAGAGGACCGCGTTCGCGAGGAGCGCGATCGCGACCGCCGCGACGCAGGAGGCGACGACCCCTGGCCAGCCCACCGCCTGGTAGGCGAGCCCGGGCAGCGAGGAGCCGAGCGTCCCGCCGACGTAGTACGAGGTGAGGTAGAGCGCGCTCGCCCCGCCCTTCGAGGTCTCCGCGGTGACGTTCACGAAGGAGGGCGCAACGGCCTGCGCCGTGAACATCCCGAGGACGAGGACGACGAGCGCGAGGACGACGAGGGGGAGCGGCCGGGCGAGGAGGAGGAGCATCCCCGCCGCCGCGACCGCGAGCCCGGCCGCGATGATCCGCCGCGGCGGGAGCCTCGAGGCGAAGCGGCCCGCGAAGGGGGAGACGAGGACGCCCGGCGCGTAGACGAGGTAGACGCTCGAGATCACCGCGGTGGAGAGGAGGTAGGGGGGCGCGGAGAGGTGGAACGGGAGATAGGTGAAGATCCCGATGAAGCCGAAGAAGAGGGCGCCGCCCACGAGGTAGGCGCCGGCGAGACGGGGATCCTGGAGGTGCCCAACCATCCCCGCCCAGGAGGCGGCGAGCCCCCTGCGCTCCCGCGCCTCCGTCCCGACGAGCCGGCGGGCGAGGACGACCGCCGCGGCCGCGGTGAGGACGGCGAAGGCGACGAATGCCGCCCGCCAGCCGAGGCGCGCGGCGATCGCCCCGGAGAGGACGCGGCCGAGGAGCCCGCCCACGACGGAGGCCGCGATGATCCCACCGACGACCCCGGGGAGCTCCCGCACGTGGAAGCGATCGCCGGCGTAGGCGACGGAGACGGCGGTCATCCCCGGCACGAGCGCGCCCTGGAGCGCCCGGAGGGCGACGAGCGCCCCGAAGGTCGGAGCGAAGGCGCAGGCGAGGGTGGCGAGGGAGAGGAGGGCGCTCGCGCCCGCCATCACGCGCCGCCGCCCGAGCGCGTCGGAGAGCGGACCGTAGAAGGTGGAGGCGACGGCGATCGCGAGGACGACGGCCGAGACGGTGAGCCCCGCCCGCGCCGCTCCCACGGAGAACTCCGCGGCGAGGTCCGGGAGGATCGCCTGGGTCACGTACATGTCGCCGTACGCGACGACCGTCCCCGCGTAGAGCGCCGTCCGCTCCCCTCGCGTCGAGGCGGCGACCCTAGTACCCCAGCGCGCAGCCGTCCTTGCGCGACTCGCTCGCCCCGGAGAGCACGCCCGTCTCCGGGTCCCGCGCCACCGCCTGGTACCCGCCGAAGGCGAGCGGCGAGACCTCCTGGAACCGGTGCCCCCGCCTCGCGAGGTCCCTGCGGATCTCGTCGGAGATCCCGGGCTCGAGGGAGAGGAGGCCGCCCGTCGTCATCGTGGTGCCGTCCGGCTCGGAGGAGTCGGTGTGGTAGAAGCGCGGCGCGTCCCCCGCCTCCTGCAGGTTCATCCCGAAGTCGAGGAGGTTCACGAGCACCTGGACGTGCCCCTGCGGCTGCATGTCCCCGCCCATGACCCCGAAGGCGATCCAGGGCTTGTCCCCCTTCGTCACGAAGGCCGGGATGATCGTGTGAAAGGGGCGCTTGCCCGGCTCGAGCGAGTTCGCCCGGCCGGGGCGCAGATCGAACTGCCCGCCGCGGTTCTGGATGCCGAAGCCGAAGCCCGGCAGGGCGTAGCCCGAGCCGAACCCGGTGTAGTTCGACTGGATGAGGGAGACCATGCCCCCCTCGCCGTCCGCCACCGCGAGGTAGGTCGTGTCGCCGTGGCCGAAGCGGGGGTTCCCGGGCTCCACCTTGCGGGCGGCCCGGGCCATGTCCACGAGCTTCGCCCGCTCCGCCGCGTACTCCTTCGAGAGGAGCCCCGCGACCGGCACCTTCGCGAACGCCGGGTCGGCGATGAACCTCGCCCGGTCCTCGAAGGCGAGCTTCTTCGCCTCCACCATCGCGTGCCAGAAGTCGGCCGACTCCCGGTTCAAGACCTTCGGGTCGAGCCGCTCGACGAGGTTCAGGAGCTGGAGCGCGGTGATCCCCTGCCCGTTCGGCGGCAGCTCCCAGAGCTCCACGCCGCGGTAGGTCGTGGAGACGGGCTCCACCCACTCCGAGCGGTGCGCCGCGAGGTCGTCCTTCCGCAGGAACCCGCCGGACTTCCGCGAGAACGCGTCGAGGGCGTCCGCGATCTCCCCCCGGTAGAAGGCGTCGCGCCCCTTCTCCGCGAGCGCGCGGTAGGTCCGCGCGAGCGCGGGATTCCGGAAGACCTCGCCCTCGCGCGGCGCGCGCCCTCCGGGGAGGAAGGTCTCCGCGAAGCCCGGCTTCTCCCGGTGGCGCGCGGCGCCGATCGCCCAGGCGCCCGCGATGATCTGCGGCACGGGCGCCCCCCCCTCGGCGATCCGGATCGCGGGGGCGAGGACCTCCTTCATCGGGAGCCGCCCGAAGCGCGCGTGGAGGGCGAACCAGCCGTCCACCGCGCCCGGGACGGTCCAGGCCCACGGCGAGTGGAGCGGGATCGTGCCGTCGGGCTCGGCCGGGATCGCCTCGGCGCGGGCGAGCTTCGGCGCCCGGCCGGAGCCGTTGAGCCCGTGGAGCTTCCCCGTCTTCGGATCCCAGAGGATCGCGAAGAGGTCGCCGCCCACGCCGCAGGCCACCGGCTCGAGGAAGCCGAGCGCCGCGTTCACCGCGATGGCCGCGTCCACCGCGTTCCCGCCCTTCTTCAGGATCTCGACCCCGATCTGCGTCGCGAGCGGGTGGGCCGAGGCGACCATCCCGTGGCGCGCGTGGACGACGGAGCGGGTCGCGAACATGTGCCCCTCGGAGCGGTTGGCCGCGGCGGCGTCCGCGCAGAGGAGGGCGGCGAGGAGACCGAGTCCGAGCCGGTTGCCGTTCATGGGCCGGCATCGTAGCGCCACGCGAGACCCCCGGCCACGACCCTCCCGGCCGCGGCGCGGGGAGGCGGGTCCGGCTATCGTGCGGCATGCCCACGATCCGCACGCGCGCCTTCGCCGCCCCCGCCGCCCGCGCCCCCCTCGGCCCCCACGCCATCGAGCGCCGGGAGCCGGGCGACCACGACGTCCAGATCGAGATCGCCTTCTGCGGCGTCTGCCACTCCGACCTCCACCAGGTCCGGGACGAGTGGGGCGGGGCGGACTTCCCCATGGTCCCCGGCCACGAGATCGTGGGGAAGGTGTCGAGGGTCGGCCGGGCCGTGAAGAAGCTCGCCCCGGGCGACCTCGCCGGCGTGGGCTGCCTCGTCGACTCCTGCCGCGCCTGCGCGAGCTGCCGGCGCGACCTCGAGCAGTTCTGCGAGAAGGGCCCGGCCTGGACCTACGCCTCGACGGAGATGGACCGGAGGACGCCGACCCACGGTGGCTACTCCGAGCGGATCGTCGTGGACGAGGCCTTCGCGCTCCGGCTCGCGCCGGGCACCGACCTCGCCCGGGCGGCGCCCCTCCTCTGCGCCGGGATCACGACCTTCTCCCCGCTCCGCCACTGGAGGACGAAGAGCGGCCACCGGGTCGGCGTGGTGGGGCTCGGCGGCCTCGGCCACATGGCGGTGAAGCTCGCCGCCTCCATGGGCGCGGAGGTCACGGTCCTCTCCACCTCCCGCGCGAAGGAGACGGACGCGAAGCGGCTCGGTGCCGCGGAGCTCGTCGTCACGGGCGAGAAGGGGGCCACGAAGCGGCTCGCGGGGCGCTTCGACCTCGTCGTCGACACGGTCTCCGCGCCGCACGACCTCGGCGCCCTCCTCGGCACGCTGAAGGTGGACGGCGCGCTCGTGCTCGTCGGCGCGCCGCCCGAGGCCGCGCCCGTCCCCGCCTTCTCCCTCATCGGCGGCCGCAAGAGCCTCGCGGGATCGCTCATCGGCGGGATCGCCGAGACCCAGGAGATGCTCGACTACTGCGCCGCGAAGGGGATCGCCGCCGACGTGGAGGTGATCCCGATGAAGGCGATCGACCAGGCCTACGAGCGGATGCTCCGGGGCGACGTCCGCTACCGGTTCGTGATCGATCTCGCGACGCTGTAGCGCCTCGCCGTCACACGTACCGCGCCGCCTCGCCCGCGTCCCGCTCGCGCTCGCGCCGCGCGTGGTTGCGGGCGACGAGGACGGGGACGTGGGCCTGGCGGACGACCCGCTCCGCCACCGATCCGAGGATGAGGCGCGGGATCCCGCTCCGCCCGTGCGTCCCGACGACGACGAGGTCGCAGCCCTCCTCGTCGGCCCACTCGACGATCTCCGAGGCCGGGTCGCCGACGCGGACGACCGCCCGCACCGGCACGTGGGCGTGCCGCTCCGCGTCGTGGCGCCACTCCTCGAGCCGCTCCACGCTCTCCCGCTCGGGTGGATGGACCGGCTCCGCGCGGCGAGGAGGACCCCGGTCACGAAGAAGAAGAGGAGGAGGGCCCGCGTTGCCCCGCCCCGCCCGGTCTGTTAGATCCGCGCCGGCCCGCGCCCACGGCGGGGGCTCTCCGCACCGCGATGTCGACCCGCGTCTACATGCACACGCTCGGCTGCCCGAAGAACCGGGTGGACAGCGAGATCATGCTCGGCACCCTCCTCGAGGCGGGCTACCGGCTCGTCCAGGACCCGGAGAAGGCCGAGATCGTGGTCGTGAACACCTGCGGCTTCATCGAGAGCGCGAAGGAGGAGTCGATCGACGCGATCGTGGAGCTCGCCGAGCTGAAGCGGTCTGGGCGGGCGAAGAAGCTCGTGGTCACCGGCTGCCTCGTCCAGCGCCACGCGGACGAGCTCGCGGCCGAGCTCCCCGAGGTGGACCACTTCCTCGGCACGGGCGCCTACCCCGAGATCGCGCGGGTCGTCTCCGACGCCCAGGCGAAGCGGCTCGTCGTCCCCGACCCCGACTTCGTCCACTCCGCCGCGACGCCCCGGGTGAACTCCCTCCCCTCGCACACCGCCTACCTCAAGATCTCCGAGGGCTGCGACAACACCTGCGCCTTCTGCATCATCCCGAAGCTCCGCGGCCCGCAGCGCTCGCGGCCGGCCGAGGACGTCGTGCGGGAGGCGGAGGCGCTCGCGGGCCAGGGGACGATCGAGCTCTCCCTCGTCGCCCAGGACCTCACCGCCTACGGCACGGACCTCCCCGGCCGCCCCCGGCTCCACGCGCTCCTCCGGGAGCTCGCGAAGGTGGGCGGGATCCGCTGGCTCCGGCTCCACTACGCCTACCCGCGCGACGTGCCGGACGCGCTCCTCGACGCGATCGCCGAGGAGCCGAAGATCGTGAAGTACCTCGACATGCCGCTCCAGCACTCGTCCGACCGGCTGCTCCGGACGATGAAGCGCGGACGGGACTCCGTCTTCCTGCGCGACCTCCTCGCGCGGATGCGCGCGCGGGTCCCCGGGATCGCGCTCCGGACCTCGCTCATCGTCGGCCTCCCGGGGGAGACGGAGGAGGACTTCCGGGACCTCCTCCGGTTCGTGGAGGAGCAGCGGTTCGAGCGGCTCGGGGTCTTCGAGTACTCCCGGGAAGATGGGACCCCAGCGGCCGAGCTCGCGGCGCAGGTCCCGGACGAGGTGAAGCGCGCCCGCTACGAGGCGGTGATGGAGATCCAGCAGCGGATCAGCCGCGAGCAGCAGCGGGCTACGATCGGGCGGCGGCTCGAGGTCCTCGTCGAGGGAAGCTCCGAGGAGACCGAGCACCTCCTCGCCGGCCGCCACGCCCAGCAGGCGCCGGAGATCGACGGCCTCACCTACGTGAACGACGGCGTCGCCTACCCCGGCGAGATCGTCACCGTGGAGATCACCGACGCCTCCGACTACGACCTCGTGGGGAAGGTCGTCGCCCGCGACGGCACCCTCGCCTCGCGGCCGCTCCCGCGCGGCGGGCGCCCGCCCGGCGGGCCGAAGGGTCGCGGCCTGCCCGTCGTCGGCTGAGGGACCGTGCGCCTCGAGCACGGGCCCTCGCGGCGGGCCTGGGGTCGAGGGGCGCGGAGCGCTCGTCCTCGTCGGCGAGTAGGGCGATTCGCGACCTCGGGAGCTCTCGAAGGCTCTGGGATGACGACGCCCCCGCCGCGCTCCAGGCGGCCGCGGGAGGCTCCTTCCGCGGGTTGACGGGGTGTGGAACCAGTGGTCCCCGAGGCCCGGGCGTTTCCGTAAGGTACGTCATCGGACCCGAGAACGCGGGTCGGAAGTCGTACTCGCACGAGGCGAGGCGGGCGACTGACGGGCACCGGGACACCGCTCCGACCGTTCGCGCGAACCCGGGCGGCGTGCCAGTACCTCCAGTTCGCCGAGATGGCACGGATCCGGCTACCGGTCCTGGGCGTCGGGCAGGATCCGGACTCGCTCGCGGCCGCGCCGCCGCCCTGGTCCTCGTGGCAGGCCAGGGTCCATGCCGCGGTGCAGAGCGAGCGCGCGTACCGCGCCGACCTGAGGCGCGCCCAGCACCTCTCGTTCACGAACTTCTGCCAGGTGTTCCTCTCGGAGTGCGATCGCCAGTGGGACTTCGTCTGCGGCCTGCACCGGTGGGGGCGGGCGGGGGATCCCACGGTCTCCGAGAGGATCCGCGCCGCGGCCGGCTCCCGGAAGGGCCGCTAGAGCGCACCCGGACACACGACGGCCCCGCCCGCGCGACGCGGACGGGGCCGTGGGACGGAGGGTGCTGCTACGAGCGCGTCGCCCGGGCGGGCGCCTCGGGCGCCGTGGCGGTGACCGTCGTCTCCACGGCGGCGGGAGCGTTCTCGAGGCTCCCGAGGGCGCTCGCGAGCGGGCGCGCGACGGCGACGTACAGGATCGCGGACTGGGCGGCGAGGGCGGCGGCGGTGAGGGCGGCGACGGCGAGCTTGCGGGTCATCATGGTCTCGTTCTCCTTGCCCGGCACTACGGGAGCCCCCGGCGGCTATTTCGCGCACCCCGGTCCCTGTCGGGGCACCCCCTCCGCGCCGGATCGCCCGTTGCCGGCCGTACGGGCCGCCGGGTAGAAGGCCCCGTGACCTTCGACGGCTCGCTCGCCCTCCTCTGCCGCTCCGTCATCGGCGCGCGCACCTTCGTCCCGACGCCGTTCGGCCGCCGGCTCGCGGAGGCCACCCTCGGCTCCATCGCACCGGCGAGCGCCCGGGATCCGCTATGATGTTCGCCCTCGCGGCGGCCGGGCGGCCACCGCGCCCCGAGCAAGGAACGATCACCATGAGCGCGCAGACCCAGACCCCCCCGGCGGCCCGTCCCTCCTTCGGCAGCGTCCTCGCCGGGACCATGGCCGTCGCGACCTGCCGCGACGGGAAGTGGTCGAAGCACGACGTGCGCAAGGTCGGCCCGATCGAGCTGAGCCCGGCGGCGCACGTGCTCCACTACTCGAGCACCATCTTCGAGGGGTTCAAGGCGTACCGGTGGGCCGACGGGAGCGTGAACGTCTTCCGGATGGATCGGCACGTGGAGCGGATGGTCCAGAGCGCCCGCGCCCTCGCGCTCCCCGAGCCGGATCCCGCCCAGCTCGGCGAGATGATCGTCGCGGTGATCGACCGGAACCGCGCGGAGGTGCCGGAGGCGCCCGGCGCGCTCTACCTCCGCCCCGTCCTCTTCGGCACGACCCCGAACATCGGCGCCGCCGCCTCCCCTCCGGCCGAGGTCACGCTCATCGTCCTCGCGAGCCCGGTCTGGGACTACTTCGCGGGAGGGCTGAAGCCCCTCAAGATCCACGTGGAGGACCAGGCCACCCGCTGCGCCTCCCACCTCGGCGTCGTGAAGACGGGCGGGAACTACGCGGCGGCGATGGGGCCGACCCTCGCGGCGAAGAGGAAGTACGGCGTGGACCAGGTCCTCTTCTGCCCGGGGGGCGAGGTCCAGGAGACGGGCGCCGCGAACTTCCTCCTCGTCCGGGACGGGAAGATCCTCACCCGCAGCCTCGACTCCACCTTCCTCCACGGCGTCACGCGGGACTCCCTCCTCCGGATGGCGCCCGACCTCGGCTACGCCGTCGAGGAGCGGGTCTTCGACGTGAAGGAGATGCTCGAGTGGGCGAAGACCGGGGAGGCGGCGCTCTCCGGCACCGCCGCGGTCCTCGCGAGCGTCGGGACCCTCGTCTACCGCGGCGAGGAGATCAGGGTGGGCTCGGGCGACGTCGGCCCCCACGTCCGGAAGCTCCGCGCCGCCCTCGTCGCCATCCAGCAGGGGGAGACGAAGGACACGCGCGGCTGGCTCCGGCGGATCTAGGAGCCCGTAGGGCGTTGGGCCCCCGCTTCCCGCTGGCGCGCTACGCGGGGGCCTGGTCGGACGGCAGCGGCTGCCGTTCGGATGCGGTCACGGATGCGGTAGCGGCTGCCGTTGCGGGCCCGGTTGCGGTTGCCGTTCCGGCTGCGGCTGCGGCTGCGCCTGCGCCTGCGGGCGCGGCTACTCCTGCGCCGCGGCCAGTAGGGGCCGGAAGCCGCCCCGGAAGAGCTTCAGCAGGTTGTGCGTCGCGCAGACGAAGGACCACTCCGCCCTCACGCTTTGGAGTCCGCGGAAGGAGAAGCGGCGAAAGCCCCTCGCCTGCTAGTTGCGCTGCGCAGTCGGCTTGGGCTTTCCGTCCGGCTCGGCGGACACGCGATGGTGTGGAAGGTCGCTCGTCGCAGCGCCGCCGCCACCCCCGCCGTCGTCCTTCCCGACCAACTCGCGTGCCTTCCGTTCGGCTTCCTCGGCTCGCGTCGCCCGCCTTCGCGCGCTGAGCCTGCGCCTGCTCGCGCAACTCCTCGGCCCGCGCCTCTGCGGCTTCCTTCTCCAGCGCCGCCTTCGCCTCCAGGATCCGGCTTCGCCGCGACTCGCGCCGCCGCAGCTCCGCCGGCAGATCCTCGGGCGCCTTTCCCCCCCCGTACT
>JBBIPT010000013.1:0-28906 GCA_037442705.1 Anaeromyxobacter sp. | reverse complement strand
TCATCGACGGACCCTTCGGACGAGCTCGGGGCGGGCTCGGGGCGAACGGCCCTTTCGTCGTCGACGGACCCTTCGACGAGCTCGGGGCGGGCTCGGGGCGAATGGCCCTTTCGTCGTCGACGGACCCTTCGACGAGCTCGGGGCAGGCTCGGGGCGAGCGGCCGGGAGCGGCGAAGGCGGACGCGGCCGTGGGCGAGTCCCGGCGGGGGGCGTCGCCCCCGGCCGCCCTCCGGGCTACGATCGCGCCATGGCACCGCGGAAGGAGTGCGCCGCCTGCGGGAAGGCGCTCGGGACGAACGCGGGCTGCGTCTCGTGCCGCGACGCGGCCGCGCGGGAGCTCGCCCGGGGGGCGGCGGACATCACCCCGGACTCGATCGGCGACCGCGCCCGGGAGGCGGAGGGCTTCGCCTCCCGTCCGCCCTGGTGGGCGAAGCGGACGCCCGGGGGCGTGACCGCGAAGCTCCGCCTCCTCGGGATGGTGATGCGGGACTACGCGAACGGGACCTACAGGAAGGTCCCCTGGAAGGCGATCGCGGCCGTCGCGGTGGCGGTGGCCTACGTCGTCACCCCGTTCGACCTCGTGCCGGACTTCCTCTTCCCCCTCGGCTTCACCGACGACGTCGTCGCGCTCGCCCTCACCTGGGGGCTCCTGAAGCGCGAGCTCCGCGACTACTGCGCGTGGAAGGGGCTCTCCCCCGCGCACTTCGGGCTGTGATCGGCCCCTCGTCGATTCGCGATCGGCCCCAGGCCTCGGGCGTCAGGCCTCGGAAACGGCGGCAGAGGTGCATTCCCTGAAGCCTGAGGCCTGAAGTCCGAAGCCTCGCGCTCGTCTGGGGAGACGGCCCGTCAGTCGGGCTTGCCTTGCTTCTTGCCCTTCTTCCCGTGGTCGTCGTCCCGCCCGGCCTTCGCCTTCTCCGGCTTGAAGCGGCGGTACTTGCCCGGAGGGATCTTCACGAGCTTCGCGGGGACGCCGCGGGCGGGGACGAGCACCCAGCCGCTCCGGTGGCTCTTCGAGCGGTACCAGCCGCCGCCGTGGCGCACCCAGTAGAGGCCGTCGAGGAAGAAGACCTCGTGGTCGAGATCGCTCACGACCTGCACGCCGGGCGAGACGACGACGAGCTGCGGGAGCACGACCGGGAGATCGAGCCGGAGCTCCACCGACGCCCCGGCCGACGCCTGGGCGGAGGAGGTGGCGGGGAGGGCGACGGCGCCGGCGAGGGCGATCCAGAGAGCGTGTCTGCGCATCCCGGGAGGATCGGCCGATCCAGACCGCGAGGCAAGGTGGGAGCCCGCCCCCCCGATCGGCGCGAGGCCGCCCCGGCCGGGAAGCCCAACCCCCGGTATTCCTTGACAGGAAGGAGGCTCGGATCGTATAGAACCGCCCTTCCGGAGGCCGGAGGGCGCGTCCTCAGAGGGCTGCGCCTCGGTGAAAACCTCCAAGAATCCGAGGAGAAGGCGATGTACGCGGTGATTCGGACCGGCGGCAAGCAGTACCGCGTCGCGAAGGGCGATCGCGTGAGGATCGAGAAGCTCGACGGCGACGTCGGCGGCAAGGTGAGCTTCGAGGTGCTCCTCGTCGGCGGCGACGGCGAGGCGAAGGTCGGCACGCCGACGGTCGGCGGCGCGGCGGTCGAGGGCGAGATCGTCGCCCAGGACAAGCACAAGAAGGTCATCCACTTCCGCAAGAAGAAGGAAGGCTGGACGAAGAAGCGCGGGCACCGCCAGCCGTTCACCGAGATCCTCATCACCGACGTTCGCGCGTAAGGATCGGAGCAGGCGATGGCTCACAAGAAGGGACAGGGCTCCTCTCGCAACGGGCGCGACTCTCCGGGGCAGCGCCGCGGCGTGAAGGTCTACGGCTCGGAGAAGGTGGCGGCCGGGAACATCCTCGTCCGCCAGCTCGGCACGAAGGTCCACCCCGGCGCGAACGTCGGGATGGGGAAGGACTTCACCCTCTTCGCCCTCGTGGACGGGACCGTGAAGTACACCCGGGCTCGCGGCGATCGGCGCGTGGTGTCGATCGTCCCCGGCGCCTAGCTCAGGGCCGAGCGAGGTTCACGGCGCCGCGGGCCAGGGGCTCGCGGCGCTTTCGTCATGAGAGCCGTCCGAGCCCGACCCTCCAGCCCTCGAGCGCAGCCGCAGCCGGACGCGGCCGCGGCGGAGCGAGCGCCGGGGGGTTCGGGGGGGACGGAGCGACCCGCGAAGGCGGGCGCGGAGGCCCCCCCGTGAAGTTCGTCGACGAGGTCCGCATCCACGTGAAGGCGGGGGACGGCGGGAACGGCGCGGTCGCCTGGCGCCGGGAGAAGTTCATCCCGCGCGGCGGCCCGGCCGGCGGGGACGGCGGGAACGGCGGCGACGTCGTCCTCGTCGTCGACCCGCAGCTCTCGACCCTCCTCGACTACCGCTACGTCCGCGAGCACCGCGCGAAGAGCGGCGGCCACGGGATGGGCTCGGACATGAACGGGCAGGACGGCCCGGACCTCGTGCTCCGCGTCCCCCCGGGGACGGTGGTGAAGGACGCGGGGACGGGGGAGACCCTCGCCGACGTCGGCGCGGCGGGCGACCGCTTCGTCGCCGCGAAGGGCGGGCGCGGCGGCCTCGGGAACATGAACTTCGCCACCTCGACGAACCAGGCCCCGCGGTTCGCCGAGGACGGCACGCCGGGCGAGGAGCGCGACCTCGTCCTCGAGCTGAAGCTCCTCGCCGACGTGGGCATCGTGGGCTACCCGAACGCGGGCAAGTCCACCCTGATCAGCCGGATCTCCCGCGCCCGGCCGAAGATCGCCGACTACCCGTTCACGACGCTCGTCCCGAACCTCGGCGTCGTCTCCTGGCGCGGGGAGAAGACCTTCGTCGTCGCGGACATTCCGGGGCTCATCGAGGGGGCGCACGAGGGGGCCGGGCTCGGCCACCAGTTCCTGCGCCACGTGGAGCGGTGCCGCGTGCTCGTCCACCTCGTCGAGGGGGCGAACCCGGGGCCGGGCCGGACGCCGAAGGCGGACCTCGAGGCGATCGACCGGGAGCTCGCCCTCTACTCGAGGGAGCTCGCCGCGAAGCCCCAGATCATCGCCGTCACGAAGGTGGACGTCCCGGAGGCGAGGGCGGGCGGGGAGAAGCTCGCGAAGGCCCTCGGCCGCCGGAAGCGGCCGGTGAAGGTGCACCTCGTCTCGGCGGTCACGGGCGAGGGGATCCCGGAGCTCCTCGACGCGGTCGCGAAGGTGCTCTTCCGCGCGGCGGAGCCGCGGCGCGCGGGGCAGGGGCGGAGGCTCGGGAAGCCGCGGTCCGCGAAGCGGTAGCCCTCTCCCCGCGCTGCCGCGCCGGAGGGGTTCGGCGGGTCTCCGCGCCGTGCGCCCGCACCGGCGGCGTGACGCGCCCCCCGGGGGCGTGCTTTGCTCCCCGCGCATGGGCGGGCGCGCGAACAAGGGGGACTTCCTCGTCCCCGGCCGGCGGGCGCGGATCGACGAGGTCGTCGCGGGCCGGACCCGCACGCTCACCGTCGTGATGGAGGCCTTCTGCGACCCGCAGAACGTGAACGCGGTGCTCCGCACCTGCGAGGCGTTCGGCGTCCAGGCGCTCCACGCGGTCGAGGGGAAGATGAAGCCCTACGACCGGAACAAGAAGATCAGCCAGAACGCCGACAAGTGGGTGGACGTCCGCCGCTGGGGCTCCTCGCGGGAGTGCCTCGAGCACCTGCGCGCGGAGGGGTTCGCGATCTACGCGACCCACCTCGGGGAGGGATCGCGGCGGCTCGAGGAGCTCTCCTTCGCCGGGAAGGTCGCCCTCGTCTTCGGCAACGAGCACCGCGGCGTGTCCGCCGAGACCCTCGCCCTCGCCGACGCGACCTACGCGATCCCCATGCGAGGCTTCGTGCAGTCGCTCAACGTCTCCGTCGCCGCCGCCGTCTCGCTCGCGAAGGCGGTGGAGCGGCGCGAGGCGGAGCGGGGCCGGCACGGGGACCTCGAGGAGGCGGAGGCGGCGGCCCTCCGGGAGCGCTTCTACGTCCTCGCGGTGAAGCAGCGCGCGAAGATCGCGAAGGCGGAGCGGGTCGCCGAGCGAAGGGGCCGGCGGGAGCGCTGAGCCAACGCGCGCGACTCGGGAATTGGGGCGGCGTCGCCGCGTGCCGGCATTCGGGAATGGGCGTGGCGCCTCTGCGTGCCGTCCTTCGGGGCTCCGCGACTCCCGGCGCTCCGCGCGCCAGAGACGGGTCCGTGGGGGGATCGTCCCGCCATGCCCGCTCCCCGCCTGCAAAGCCGTGCGGGCCACCGCGCGGGGGCTCCGAGAGGCTTCGGGGGCGCGGTGTCCCGCCCTTTGCAGTGCGGGCCGTGGGGGAGGCGCCTTCAGAAGACGCGCAGTCGCGCCGGTCGCTGCGGAGCCCCGAAGCCGGCGCGTTGCGGCGCCGTGGGGGGGAGGGGGGATCCAGGATCTCCAGCGCAACCTCTCGGAGCGCTCCTCCCCGAGACACAGCGCGAGACGCCTCCGCGCACCCCGCGGCCGTTCGCCCTGAGCCTGTCGAAGGGCGTGTTCGTGAGGCGCGCCCGCGGCGACGATCCGAGGAACGCGCGCGTCGCGACTCACCCGAGGGCGCGGAGGTCCGTTGTTTGAGCTTCGGCGCCGCGAAGCGACGCGCCGAAGCGAGTTCGGACCGACGCGCGTCGAGCGGCGCACGCAAGCGCGCGCGTCACGCCCACGCCGTGCGCGCCGAGCACACGGCGGAACGGCGGCCCGGGCGGCCAGCGTGCGGCAGGGGCAAGGGGAACGGCGGCCCGGGCGGCCAGCGGCCGTCTACGCCGGGGGAGCACCGGCCGCGACGTTCGCCCTTCGACAGGCTCAGGCCGCGCAGGAGTCCCAGAAGGCGGCGAGGTCTGGTGGGAGCGGAGCCTCGAGGAGGGCGGGCTCGCCCGTGCGCGGGTGGGGGAGCTCGAGCCGCCAGGCGTGGAGGGCGTGCCGCTCGAGCCGGAGCGCCACGCGATCCTCGCCGGTCATCGCGCGGCGGGTGAAGCGGTCGAAGATCATCTCGTCCGGCCCGTAGATCTTGTCGCCCACCATCTGGAGGCCGGCGTGGAGCAGGTGGGCGCGGATCTGGTGCTGCCGCCCGGTGCGGGGGCGGCAGGCGAGGAGGGCGACGGGTGCGCCGTCCGGTGTGTTGCGGCCCCCGAGGACCTCGAAGTCGGTCACCGAGGGGAGCCCGCCCTCGGTGACGTGCATCCGGACCCGGACCCCCGAGGCGCCCGTGAGGGCGAGCGGGGCGTCCACGGTGAAGCGCGCGGACGCGGGGCTCCCGGTCGCGAGGGCGAGATAGGTCTTCGCGACGCGCCCGAGGGAGAACTCGCGCTTCAGCCGCTTCGTCCACTCCGGCGCGCCGCCGCAGGCGAGGAGACCCGAGGTCTCCCGGTCGAGCCGGTGCGCGGGGTCGATCTTCCTCCCGGGGAAGCGCTCCTTCGCCACGGAGGTGAAGGTGTTCACGAGGTAGCGCGCGGTCGGGTGGACGGGGAGCCCGGCGGGCTTGTCCACGACGACGAGCTCCCCGTCGTCGTGGACCACCCGGAAGTCGCGGGGCGCGTCCGGCTCCGGCTCCACGTCGCGGAGGAGCGCGAAGGAGAGACCGGCGGTCACCGGCGTGGACGGCTCGAGGCGCCGGCCGTCGTCGCTCTCGAGCCGGTTCAGGATGAGGTGCTCGACGCGCTCGGGCGTGAGCCGCCGGATCTTCTCGAGGAGGTAACGATCCAGGCGCCAGCCCGCGTAGTTGCGCTCGACGGTGAACCGGACCCGGACGACCTGCGACACGTCGGGCAACATACCACTTGAACGGGGAGCTTCGCCTTTGCGACCATCGCGCACCATGCCCAGCCGCCGCCTCCTCCTCGCGCTCCTCCTCCTCGCCGCGGCCCCCACCCGCGGAGCGGACCGCTGGCTCGCGGTCGCCTCCCTGGACGCTCCCCCCGAGCTCCTCTTCATGGGGAAGAGCGCCTCCGAGGCCTTCGCGCGGGAGGCGGAGAAGGAGGGGGTCCGGGTGCTCTCGCCCTCGCTCGTCGAGGAGCGGCTCGGGCGCGCGGCGGCCCGGGAGCTCGTCCGCTGCGCGGACGACGCGAGGTGCCTCTCCGAGAAGGCCGCGCCCCTCGGCGTGGACCGGGTCGTGGGCGGCTGGCTCCGGAGGAAGGACGGCGTCTACCGCGTCTCGCTCGTCCACGCGGACGCGAGGACCGGCGCCCGGCTGGGCGGCGTCGAGCGGGAGGTCCCCGTCGCCTCGCGGCGGCTGCAGAGGGACGTGGCCGCGTCGGCCTCCGCGCTCCTCGGCGGAGGGGAGGACGTGACGGGTGTGCTCCAGGTCGTCACCGACGTCCCCGGCGCCGCGGTCGTCGTGGACGGCGTCGCGGCCGGGACGACCCCGGTGACGCGGAGGGTGAAGCCGGGGAGGCACGAGGTCCGCGTCTCCCTGCCCGGTCACCAGGACGCCGCGCCCGTCTGGGTGGAGGTCCCGGCCGGCGGCACCGTGGAGATCCGGCCACGCCTCTACGAGATCCCGGCGCGCGACCGGCCGAACCGGGCCGGCCGGGAAACGGGCGGGACGAAGGTGGAGATCGTCCGGTAGGGCTTGGCCCAAAGGGGGCATTTGCATCGGGAACGAGGTTTGCAGGTCCTGGCGGCTCACCGGGGGGCGGGCGAAGGAACACCCATGCGTATTCGTGGTAGCGCGACATTCCCCCTCCTCCTCGCCCTGTGGGCGGCTCCCTTCGCGAAGGCCGAGGCGAGCGGCTCCCAGCGGGCCCGCCTCGGACGTTGCGTCTCGTTCGTGAAGCAGCTCCAGGAGAAGGGAGTCCCCGCGGGCATCGTGCGGCAGGACCTGTACGACGGGCTCACCGGTTGGATCGCGATGAAGACGAGGATCTCCCCCGGCGACGTGGAGGCGCTGGGCGCAGGGGCCCCCCCGGACGCGGCCGCGTGCGAGGAGATCGGGCTCGCATCGGAGCCGCTCCTGGCGCTCGCGAAGGCGGTGGCGAAGGTACCCGCCGAGAAGCTGCGCTCGTCGGCCGAGGCGTGCCTCGCCGCGCTCCGGGTGCTCGACTCCTCGACGGCGGGCTCGGTGACGAGCGTCCAGGCCGCCCAGACGAAGGCGCTCGGGAGGATGCTCGGCTACGTGGCGAAGGACCGGAAGCCCCAGACGACGGCGGTGGAGGCACGGGCCGAGGCGCTCCGGGGCAACGCCGGCCCGAACCCGTTCGCGAGCTCCGAGTTCGCCCAGGCCATCCAGGGCTGCGAGCCCCTCGGGGTCGACGTGGACCTCCTCCGGCGGACCCACGGGGCTTCCTGACCCCAGCCCCGTGAGCATCCGCTGACGGCCGCCCGGACCGTCCGCCCGCCGGGTGGACGGGACGGTTGACGTGATCGATCCCATCCCTTAGCTTGGGGCCCCGGTTTGAGGCGCATCGCCGTCGTCATCCCGGCCCGCTGGGGAGCCCAGCGATTTCCCGGAAAGCCGCTCGCCAACCTGGCGGGCCGACCCCTCGTCGCCCATGTGGTGGAGCGCGCGCGGCGGGCTCGCGGCGTGGACGTGGTCCTCGTCGCGACGGACGACGAGCGGATCGCCGCGGCCGGGAAGGCGGCCGGGGCCGAGGCGGTGATGACGGGCGAGGCGGCGACGGGAACGGATCGGGTCGCGGCGGCGGCGCGGGCCCTCACGCCCCGCGCGGACGTCGTGGTGAACCTGCAGGGAGACGAGCCGCTCATCGAGCCCGAGGCGGTGGAGACGCTCGTGGGCGCGATGGCGGAAGGCGTGGAGATGGCGACGCTCGCCCGGCCCCTCGAGGAGGGGGAGGCGGAGCGGACGCAGGTGGTGAAGGTGGTGACGGACCTCGCGGGGAACGCGCTCTACTTCTCGCGCGCCCCCATCCCGCACCGCCGGGCGGGCGGGCCGAGCGCGCTCGCCCGCGCCCACGTGGGCATCTACGCCTTCACGTCCGCCTTCCTGCAGGAGTTCGCCTCGCTGCCGCCCGGGCGGCTCGAGGCGGAGGAGTCGCTCGAGCAGCTGAGGGCGCTTGAGCACGGGCACGGGATCCGGGTCGCCGACACGGCGTACCGCGGGTTCGGGATCGACACGCCGGAGGATCTCGAGAGAGCCAGGGCGATCCTCTCGGCGCGGGGCGGAGTGGAGGAAGGGGGCCGGACATGGTGAGGCGAGGCAAGAAGACGAAGTACATGTTCGTCACGGGCGGGGTGGTGAGCTCCCTCGGCAAGGGGCTCGCGGCGGCCTCGATCGGCGCGCTGCTCGAGAACCGGGGGCTCGAGGTCCAGCACCTCAAGCTCGACCCGTACATCAACGTGGACCCGGGCACGATGAGCCCGTTCCAGCACGGCGAGGTCTTCGTCACCGACGACGGGGCGGAGACGGACCTCGACCTCGGGCACTACGAGCGCTTCACGGGCGCGAAGATGACCCGGAAGAACAACTACACGACCGGGCGCATATACCAGACCGTGATCCAGCGCGAGCGCCGGGGCGAGTACCTCGGCAAGACCGTCCAGGTGATTCCCCACATCACCGACGAGATCAAGGCGGTGATCCGCGAGGCGGCCGGCGGCGCCGACATCCTCATCGTGGAGGTCGGGGGCACGGTCGGCGACATCGAGTCGCTCCCCTTCCTCGAGGCGATCCGGCAGATGAAGTACGACGTGGGGGAGGAGAACGCCCTCTACGTCCACCTCACCCTCGTGCCGTTCATCGCCGCGGCCGGCGAGCTGAAGACGAAGCCGACGCAGCACTCGGTGAAGGAGCTCCGCGAGATCGGCATCCAGCCCGACATCCTGCTCTGCCGGTCCGACCGCGAGATCGCGCGCGAGATGAAGGACAAGATCGCCCTCTTCTGCAACGTGGATCCCTCGGCGGTCTTCACGGCGAAGGACGTCTCCTCCATCTACGAGGTGCCGCTCGCCCTCCACGGGGAGGGGCTCGACGACAAGCTCGCCGAGCTGCTCAACATCTGGAGCCGCGCGCCGCGGCTCGAGCGCTGGGAGCAGGTCGTCGACAAGGTGAAGAACCCGCGGCTCGGCGAGGTCCGGATCGGCGTCGTGGGCAAGTACGTCGAGCTCCACGAGAGCTACAAGAGCCTGAACGAGGCGCTCACCCACGGCGGGATCGCGAGCGACGTCCGGGTGCGCCAGGTGTTCATCGACTCGACGAAGCTCGAGCAGGGGGATCTCGGGGACCTCGCGGGGGTGGACGGGATCCTCGTGCCGGGCGGCTTCGGCGTGCGGGGGACGGAGGGGAAGATCCTCGCCGTGCGCCACGCGCGCGAGCGGAAGATGCCCTTCTTCGGCATCTGCCTCGGGCTGCAGATGGCGGTGATCGAGTTCGGCCGCGACGTGCTCGGCCTCGAGAAGGCGAACTCGCTCGAGTTCGACGAGCGGACGCCCCACCCCGTCGTCACGCTCATGGAGGCGCAGAAGGCGGTCGCCGACAAGGGCGGGACGATGCGGCTCGGCACCTACCCCTGCGCCCTGAAGGAGGGGACGAGGGCGAGGGAGCTCTACCGGTCCGAGCTCGTGCAGGAGCGCCACCGCCACCGCTTCGAGTTCAACAACGCCTACCGGGCGCAGTACGAGGCGGCGGGGATGATCTTCTCGGGCCTGAACCCGGACCTGAACCTCGTCGAGATGATCGAGCTCGTGAACCACCCGCACTTCGTGGGGTGCCAGTTCCACCCGGAGTTCAAGTCGAAGCCCTTCGCCCCCCACCCGCTCTTCGCGGGCTTCGTCCTCGCCGCCCGGGAGCACCGGGACGGCGTCGCGCGGGCCCCCGGGGCGGCGGTCACGAAGCTGCCCGTCGGGAAGCCGTCCCAGGAGCGGTCTTGAGCCAGGTACTCGCCCTGATCGCCGGGCACGAGGTCGGGGACGGGAGGAAGCTCCTCCTCATCGCCGGCCCCTGCGTGATGGAGTCGGAGGCGCACGCCCTCGCCCACGCCCGGAGGGTGAAGGCCCTCGCGGAGCGGCACGGCCTCCCCGCCGTCTTCAAGGCGAGCTTCGACAAGGCGAACCGCTCCTCCGGGAAGAGCTACCGGGGCCCGGGGCTCGAGGCGGGCCTCGCCGCCTTCGCCGCCGTGAAGCGGGAGACCGGGCTCCCCTGCACGACGGACGTCCACGAGACCTGGCAGGCGGAGCCGGCCGGGAAGGTCGTGGACCTCCTCCAGGTCCCGGCCTTCCTCTGCCGGCAGACCGACCTCGTCATGGCCTGCGCCCGCCACGGGAAGAGCGTCTCCGTGAAGAAGGGCCAGTTCCTCGCCCCGAGGGAGATGCGCCACGCCGTGGCGAAGTGCCGGGAGGCCGGGAACGAGAACGTCCTCCTCGTCGAGCGGGGCGCGAGCTTCGGCTACGGGAACCTCGTCGTGGACATGCGGGGGCTCGTCCAGATGCGGGAGCTCGGCGTCCCGGTCTGCCTCGACGCCACCCACTCGGTCCAGCTCCCGGGCGGCGGCGGCGACGTGACGGGCGGGGATCGCCAGTTCGTGGCGCCGCTCGCCCGCGCGGCGGCGGCGGTCGGCATCGACGCCCTCTTCATGGAGATCCACGAGGACCCGGCGGCGGCGAAGTCCGACGGGCCGAACTCGCTCGACTTCGACATGGCCGACGCCATCCTCCGGGACGTCCTCGCCGTCCGAAGAGCGCTGGGGCGGCCGTGAGCGAGAGGCCGAGGTCGCGCGCCCGGATCTCCCCCCAGGCGCTCGTCGCGAAGGCGGCGCGGATCCGGCTCGTCCTCCTCGACGTGGACGGCGTCCTCACCGACGGCCGGCTCTACTACGGCCCGGAGGGCGAGGCCCTGAAGGCCTTCGACGTGAAGGACGGCCACGGGGTCGTGATGCTCCGGGACCGCGTCGACTTCGGCGTCATCTCGGGGCGGCCGGGGAAGGCCTCGCAGCGGAGGCTCGAGGAGCTCGGCGTGAAGCACCTCGTCTTCGGCGAGCGGGACAAGCTCGAGGGCTACGCGAAGCTCGCCCACCTCGGGTTCGCCGACGCGGAGGTGGCGTACATGGGGGACGACGTGAACGACGTCCCCCTGCTCCGGAAGGTCGGCCTCTCCGCCTGCCCGGCCGACGCGCGGCCGGAGGTGAGGGAGGCGGTCCACTTCGTCGCCCGCTCGCCCGGCGGCCGCGGCGCCGTCCGCGAGCTCTGCGATCTCGTCCTGAAGGCCAGGGGCCGATGACCGTTCCCCTCGGGAAGCGGATCAAGCGGTCCGTCCGCTCCGCGCTCCTCCGCGCCCTCGTCCGGCTCCTCGCCCGCGTGCCCCTCCGCCCGGCGCTCGCCTTCGCGACCCTCGTCGGGCGCGCGGCCTGGCACCTCGCGCGCGGGACGCGCCGCCTCATGCTCGAGCACCTCGCGATCGCCTTCCCGGAGCGGAGCCGGGAGGAGCGGGAGACGATCGCGAGGGCGTCCTTCGTGCACCTCGCAAGGGTGGCGGCGGAGATCGCGACCCTGCCCCGCTGGCGCGCGCGCCTCGGGGAGTACGTCCGGATCACCCCCGGGGCGGAGGCGCTCATCGACGGGCTCGTGGCGAAGGGGCGGGGGGTGATCTTCGTCGGGGGGCACGTGGGGAACTGGGAGCTCATGGCCCAGCGCGTCGCCGCCCGCTGGCCCTCGTCGGCCATCGCGCGCGCCGGGAACGACCCGAAGCTGAACCGGCTCGTCGCGGAGGCGAGGCTCGAGGGGGGGATGGAGCTGCTCTGGCGGGAGGACCCTTCCACGGCCCGGGCGATGATCCGGAGCTTCCGGCAGGGAAAGGTCCTGGGCCTCCTCATCGACCAGGACACGAAGGTGCAGGGGGTCTTCGTCCCGTTCTTCGGCCGGCCCGCCTACACGCCCCGCGGAGCGGCCGACCTCGCCCTGCGGATCCGGCCCCCCGTCGTCGTGGGCTGGTGCGGGAGGCGCGGCCCGGGGCCGGAGGACGGGCACGACCTCGACGCCGTGGAGATCCCCTACGACGCCGACGCGACCGACCGGGAGGCGGAGGTCCTGCGGCTCACCGCGGCCCTCACCGCCCAGCTCGAGGCGGTGATCCGCGACCGGCCGGCGGAGTGGGTCTGGATGCACGAGCGCTGGAAGACCCGGCCGAGCCCCACCGAGGGGACCCAAGCAAACACGGTGCCGAAAAGCCCTGGGCTTTCGGGCGAGTAACGAGTAAAGATCCTTAGCAAGGTCCGTGCCCCCCTTCGATCGGGTACGGAAAGAATGCTATGTTCCTGGGGAATTGTCCGTCGGGGAGGGCCGCTGCCGCGATCCTCTGCCTTCTGGCGGTCGCCGCGCCGGGGTGCCGGCCGGCCCGATCCGGGGAGTCCCAGGAAGTGCTGCCCGAGCTGAAGCTGGAGGGAGTCCGGTTCCGCGTCCACCGCGGCGACTCCCTTCGCCTCGCCGGGGAGGCGGAGACGGTCGCCTTCCGGCGGGACTCCACCGAGCTCACGGCGGTTGGCCTCGCTGCCCGGATTCCGAGCCCCGGCGGAGAGGTCCAGGTCGCCGCCCCCGAGGGGCGGGGAATCGTCTCGGAGCGGACCTACGTCGCGAGGGGCGGCGTCGAGGTCTCCCGGGGGACGGACCTCGTCCGGACCGGGACCGCCCGCTGGGAGCCCTCCGGGCGGGGCGGGACCCTCGCCGGGGACGATCCGGTCGTCGTGGAGGGGCGGGGCTACCGGCTCGAGGGGACGGGCTTCTCCCTCGACCCCGCCACCTCGGAGATCCGGATCCGCGGGGACGCCCGCCTCGTCGCGGGACGGGGGATCGGGCGTTGACCTCCGCGGCCTCCGCGCTCGCGGTCCTCCTCGCGGCCTCGGCCGCCGCCGGAGCGCGGCCCGTGCGGGTCGTCGCGGGGGAGGTCCTCTACGCCTTCCAGAAGCGCGAGGTCACGTTCAGCGGCACGGCCGCGAAGCCCGTCACGCTCACCCGGGACGACGCGACCCTCACCTGCCGCAAGCTCGTCGCGCGGACAGACGAGGCGGGACAGGTCGTCACCGCCGCCTGCTCGGGCGACGTCCGGCTCGCCCGCGGAGCGCGGGTCGTGACCTGCGAGCGGGCGGTCTTCGAGACGGCGCACGACCGGGTCACCTGCGAGGGGAGCCCGGTGCTCCGCGACGCGGGGACGGAGGCGCGCGGGACGCGGCTCGTCTACGAGCTCGCGACCGACGAGGCGAAGCTCGAGGGGGCCCAGATCACGCTCCCAGGGGACGAGGTGGAGGCGCGGCGCGAGGAGCTCGAGCGCCGGCGCGGTGAGGGGGCCCGGTGACGGCCGCGGACGGCGGGCGGGCTCCGGAGCCCGTGCTCCTCCGCGCGGAGGGGCTCGTGAAGTCCTACCGGGGGCGCCGCGTCGTGGACGGCGTCTCCTTCCACGTCGCGCCGGGAGAGGTCGTGGGGCTCCTCGGGCCGAACGGCGCGGGGAAGACGACCTCCTTCAACATGGTCGTGGGGCTCGTCGTGCCGGAGGCGGGGAAGGTGCTCCTCGGGGCGCACGACCTCACCCGCCTCCCCATGCACCGCCGCGCCCGGCTCGGGGTCGGCTACCTCCCCCAGGAGGCCTCGATCTTCCGCCGGCTCACCGTCCGGCAGAACTTCACCGGGGTCCTCGAGGCCCTCGGCTTCGCCCGCGGGGAGCGGGAGGACCGGGCCGCCGCGCTCCTCTCGGAGTTCCGGCTCGAGAAGGTCGCGGACAGCCTCGGGGAGCAGCTCTCCGGCGGCGAGCGGCGGCGGGCCGAGGTGGCGCGGAGCCTGCTCTCGTCGCCCCACTACATCCTCTTCGACGAGCCGTTCGCGGGGGTCGACCCGATCGCGGTGGGCGAGCTGCAGCGGCTCATCGGGTCTCTGCGCGACAAGGGGATCGGCGTCCTCATCACGGACCACGCCGTCCGCGAGGCGCTCGGCATCTGCGGCCGGGCGTACATCCTCTCCTCGGGGACGATCCTCGAGGCGGGTACGCCCGCGGAGATCGCGGCGTCGGCGAAGGCCCGCGCGGTCTACCTCGGCGAGAAGTTCCGGCTGGACGAACAGGCGGTGAGCTGACCGATGGGCCTCGAGCTGAAGCAGCACCTCAAGATGACGCAGCAGCTGGTGATGACCCCCCAGCTGCAGCAGGCGATCAAGCTCCTGCAGCTCTCGCGGATGGAGCTCGTGGACCTCGTCCGGACGGAGATGACGGAGAACCCGCTCCTCGAGGGGGCGGACGAGAACGAGGAGCCGGCGCACGACGGGGCGAGCCCCGCGGAGGCCGCCCAGCTCGAGGCGAAGCCGGAGCCGAAGGAGGCGGAGCGCGCGGAGGAGGTGAAGGGGGAGGAGGGGGCGAACGAGATCGACTGGGACCAGTACCTCGATCACTACCAGCTCCAGGGCCACACCGCGCCGTCGAACCGCGGCCTCGCGGACGAGGAGCTCCCCGGCGTCGAGGCGACGCTCTCCCGGAAGACGGACCTCGTCGATCACCTCTCCTGGCAGCTCCGGCTCTCCAGCTTCACCCCCGAGGAGGAGCGCGCCGCCGTGCTCGTGATCGGGAACCTCGACGACGACGGGTACTTCAAGATGCCGCCCGTGGAGGGGGAGCCGGAGGACGCTGCGCCGCGGGATCCCATCCTGCGGGTGGCCTTCGAGGCCGGGGTCGGCGTCGAGGTGGCGGAGCGCGCCCTCCGGAAGATCCAGGAGCTCGATCCGATCGGGATCGCCGCCCGCGACCTCCGCGAGTGCCTGCTCATCCAGGTCCGGCACATCAACGCCGACACGCCGGAGATCGTCGCGATCATCGAGCGGCACCTGCGCCACCTCGAGTCGAAGAACTACGGGGCGATCGCGAAGGACCTGAAGATCCCGGTCGAGGAGGTGGTGAAGGCGGTCCGGGTGATCAGCCGCCTCGAGCCGAAGCCGGGCAGGGCCTTCACCGGGGAGGAGGCGCAGTACATCACCCCCGACGTCTACGTGCACAAGCTGGGGGACAAGTACGTCACGGTCCTGAACGAGGACGGCCTCTCGAAGCTCCGCATCTCCGGCATGTACCGCGCCGCCCTCCGGAACGGGAAGGCGGGGGAGGCGAAGGAGTACATCCAGGACAAGCTCCGGAGCGCGGTCTGGCTCATCCGCTCCATCCACCAGCGGCAGCGGACCATCTACAAGGTCACCGAGTCGATCGTGAAGTTCCAGCGGGACTTCCTCGATCGGGGGATCGCCCACCTGAAGCCCCTCATCCTCCGGGACGTGGCCGAGGACATCGGGATGCACGAGTCCACGGTCTCGCGCGTGACGACGAACAAGTACGTCCACACCCCGCAGGGCATCTACGAGCTCAAGTTCTTCTTCAACTCGGCCATCGCCCGGACCGGGGGGGACGAGATCGCGAGCGAGGCGGTGAAGAGCCACATCCGCCAGATCGTGGCCGCCGAGGACACCCGGGCGCCCCACTCCGATCAGCGGATCGTCGAGATCCTGAAGGAGAAGGGGATCGAGATCGCCCGCCGGACCGTGGCGAAGTACCGCGAGGTCCTCGGGATCCTCCCCTCGTCCAAGCGGAAGAAGTACTTCTAGGGCGGTTCCCCCACCTCGCCGCAGTCCCCGTCCCGGGATCCGGGGACGCGCCGCGGGCCCCGATTCGGCGGGCCCGCGCGGGGGCGGGATCGCCGCCCGGCCCCCTGCTATATTGATCGCGTGCGTGTTGCCATCCCGGGCAACGACGGCGTCGGCCGCGGCACCGGAGGGAATCCCATCCCACCGGCCGCGGCCGAGGCATCTCTCCGGTCCACATCAGGAGGCGTGGCAATGCAGGTGAACATCACCTTCCGGCATCTCGATCCGACCGAAGCCTTGAAGACCCACGTCCGCGACCGCGTCCAGCACGTCCAGCGCTACATCGACCGCGCGGGCGAGGCGCACGCGGTGCTCCACGTGGAGAACCTCGACCATCACGCCGAGATCACGGTGAAGGCGGGCCGCTTCCTGCTGCGCGGCACCGCGAAGTCCCCGGACATGTACGCGTCGATCGACGCGGCCGCCGACAAGATCGAGCGGCAGCTGAAGAAGCACAAGGAGAAGCTCCACGACCACAAGGCGAACGGCCACGCCGCCATCGACTGGAAGCCGGTCGACGTGCGGCACGACGTGCTCGACGTCCTCGAGCACCCCGAGAAGCCGGGGCCGCGCGTCGTGAAGAGCCGGCAGTTCCAGGCGAAGCCGATGACGCTCGACGAGGCGATCCTGCAGCTCGACCTCCTCGACGCGAAGTTCTACGTCTTCCAGAACGCGAAGGACCGCGCGATCAACGTCGTCTACCGGCGGGACGAGGGGGGCTACGGGCTCATCGAGGCCCGGGGCAGCTGACCGGACCCGGACGAAGGTCGAAGGCTTCAGGCCTCAGGGAAGGCGCCTCCACGCCGGTTTCCGAGGCCGGCCCGAGGCCGATCGGGAATCACGAGCGGCCGTCTGGATGCCCGGGCGCGGAGGGGCCGCGGGACCTCGCCCGCGCCTTGCCGTTTCGTCTCCACCTGTGTTAGCTGAGCCCGTCCGCCATGAAGATCGTGGAGTTCCTCAGGCCTGACGCGGTGATCGCGAACCTGTCCGGGCGCACCGGCCCGGAGGTCCTGTCGGAGCTCTGCGCGCCGCTCGCCGCCGCGAAGGGGCTCGAGGGGCAGCGGCTCGTGGAGACCCTCCTCGAGCGGGAGAAGCTCGGGTCCACCGGGATCGGGGAGGGCGTCGCCATCCCGCACGGGAAGGTCCCCGGCCTCCCAGGACTCATGGCGAGCTTCGGCCGGTCGCTCGGCGGCGTGGACTTCCGCGCCATCGACGGCCGGCCGACCCACCTCTTCTTCACCCTCTTCGCGCCGGAGAACTCGGCCGGCGCGCACCTCAAGGCGCTCGCCCGGATCAGCCGGATCTTCAAGAGCCCGGCCTTCCGGGAGGCGATCCTGAAGGCCGAGACGGCCTCTGACGTGTTCCGGCTCATCGAGGGCGAGGACGCGAAGTACTGAGGCCGTTCGTGACTCGAGGTCACCCTGCGGCTCCAGGCTACGGGCGCCGGGCCAAGGGAGAAGCGCCCGGCGTCTCTTCCGTTGCCTGACCTGCGGCCCGTGGCCTCGACCGTGGCGGCCGGAGCAGCTCTTCCCACCTCCTGCGGCGGAAGTGCGTTTGACGGGGCTTCCGCGCGGAGAGTAGTGTCGAGCCTGACGTCGGGCCCGCGCAGCCTCGCCGGGGGGAGGAAGATTCTGGGAAACGGCCACATGCGGATCGACTGCACGGGGATGCGGTGCCCTCAGCCGGTCCTGAAGCTCGCCGTGGAGACGGCCGAGACGCCCGCGGGGACCGTGGTCGAGATCGTGGGGGACTGCCCCACGTTCGAGAAGGACATCCGGACCTTCTGCGACCGCCGCAAGAAGACCCTGCTCTCCGTCCGGGCGGACGGCGTGAAGACGGTGATCCAGATCCAGTACTGAGGACGGAGCGTTGGCGACCCTTCGACAGCCACCGGTCGAAAGGGAGGGGCGACGAGGCGAGAGCAGGGACGGGAGCGAAGGCTCCCGCGATCCCGCCGCGCCCGGCGGCGAGCCCACCGGGCTCTACTTCTGCCGCTGCGGCCCGAACCTCGGGACCACGATCCGGCTCGACGACCTCGAGCGGGCCGAGGGCTGGCCCGAGGCGGGGGACGTCGCCACGCACCCGGTCCTCTGCTCCGCCGAGGGCAAGGAGTGGCTCGCCGCCCGGATCCGCGAGCGGGGCGTGGGGCGCGTCGTCGTCGCCGCCTGCTCCCCGAGGGAGCACGAGCACACGTTCCGCGGCGTCCTCGCGGGCGTGGGGCTCTCCCCCTTCCTGCTCCAGATGGTGAACCTGCGCGAGCAGGTGGACTGGATCGGAGGGGAGCGGGATCTGGTCACCGGCAAGGCCCGGAGGCTCGTCGGCGCCGCGCTCCGCCGCGTCGCGCTCCACCGGGCGATCCCCCGCGAGGACGTGGACGTCTCCGCCGACGTCCTCGTCGTCGGCGGCGGGGTGGCCGGGATCTCCGCCGCCCTCGCCCTCGCGGGGAAGGACCGGAAGGTCGTCCTCGTGGAGCGCGAGTTCGCCCTCGGCGGGCTCGCGAACCGGCTCGACGAGGTCTTCCCGGACCTCGAGTGCGCGAGCTGCTTCCTCGAGCCCGCGCTCGACAGGGTCCTCCACTCGGAGCGGATCGAGATCCTCACCGGCGCGGAGGTCCGCCGCGTCCGAGGGGCGCAGGGGCGCTTCGAGGTCGAGGTCGCCCTCCGGGCGCGCGGGGTCGATCCGGCGGCCTGCCTCGGCTGCGGCGAGTGCGCGAAGGCCTGCCCGGTGGAGGTCCCCGACCCCCTCTCCGGCGGCCTCGCCGCCCGCAAGGCGATCGACCTCGCCTACCCGGGCTGCCTCCCTCACGTCTCCGCCCTCGACCCGGCGGCCTGCCTGCGCGCCTCGGGAGAGGCCTGCGAGGCCTGCCTGGCGGCGTGCGCGTTCGGGGCGATCCGGCTCGACGAGGCTCCCTCCGTCCGGGAGGCGACCGTCGGCGCGATCGTCGTCGCGACGGGGCTCAGGCCGGGCGAGGCGGGCGGCCCGGAGGGCGTCGTCTCCTCCTACCAGCTCGAGCGGATGCTCCACCCCGACGGCCCCACCGGCGGGAAGATCCGCGGCGCGAGAGGCGGCGAGCCGCGCTCCGTCCTCCTCGCGACCTCGGCCGCCGGCGAGGACGGCGAGGTGGCCGTGGAGGAGATCCTGAAGCTCGCGCACCTCGTCCGATCGAAGCTCCCGGAGGCGCGGGTGGCCGTCGCGGGCGGGCTCGACCGGATCCCGGGGCTCGCGAGGCGCGCGGCGAGCCTCGCGGACGAGGGCGTCGAGCTCCTCCCCGGCGAGATCGAGGCGGGCGGGATCCAGGCGGCCGGCGACGGGTTCGCCGTCCGGCTCCTCCACGGGTCGGTGCAGGGGCTCCGCGCGGCGGACCTCGTCGTGATCCACGCGCCGGCGCGCCCCGCCGAGGGGACGGAGGCGCTCGCGCGCCTGCTCCGGATCGGGACGAACGGCCGCGGGTTCCTCCTCGACCGGGCCGCGAGCCCGTTCGAGCCGACCGCGACGAGGATCGCCGGGATCTACGTGGCAGGGGCGGCGGCCGGGCCGAGGACCATCGCCCGGTCGATCCGGGACGGCGCGGCGGCGGCCGGGCTCGTCCTCGCCTCGCTCGCGCCGGGCGAGCGGAAGGAGCTCGAGCCGCTCGCGGCGGTGGTGGAGGAGGCGCTCTGCGGCGGGTGCGGCGTCTGCGCGTCCGCCTGTCCCTTCGGGGCGATCGTCGTCCGGCCCGGCGCCGGCAAGGCCCTGGTGGAGGCGGTCCACTGCCGCGGGTGCGGGACCTGCGCCGCCGGGTGCCCGACCGGCGCGGCGAGCGCCCGTCACTTCACGCGCGCCCAGATCGCGGCGGAGATCTCGGCGCTCCTCTCCGTCCCTCCGACCGGTACGGGCTGATGGCGGTGCTCGCTTCGATCGAGCCAGGCCCGTTCGCGGCTTCCCCGCGCCTGTCGGGGAATCACCACGAGCCGTGCATCCGTCCGTTCGCCCTGAGCCTGTCGAAGGGCGAACGTCGAGGCGCGATTCGAGGGATCAGAGCCATGAGACCGCGGGATCCCGGATGACGCGAGAGCCCCGGATCGTCGCCTTCCTCTGCAACTGGTGCGCGTACCAGGCGGCGGACAAGGCCGGGCAGGCGAAGCTCTCCTATCCACAGAGCCTGCTCACGGTGCGCGTGATGTGCACGGGCCGGGTGGAGCCGGCCTTCGTGCTCCAGGCGTTCCGGGAGGGGGCGGACGGCGTCCTCGTCGCGGGGTGTCACCCGGGGGACTGCCACTACGTGGACGGGAACCTCCGGGCCGCCGCCCGGGCTGCCCTCCTCTCCCGCGCGCTCGAGCAGGCCGGGATCGAGCGGGCGAGGTTCCGGATCGTCTGGACGAGCGGCAGCGAGGCGGAGAAGTTCGCGGCGGTCGTGCGCGAGATGACCGAGGAGGTCCGCGCGCTCGGCCCGCTCTCCTACCGGGCCCGCGCGCTCGACGCGCTCGACGACGCGATCCGGCTCGCCCCCCACCGGCTCGAGTCGATGGAGGCGCGGGTGGCCGCGCCGCGCGCGCCGGGGAAGCCGAGGATCGCGCTCTACTGGAACGCCTCCTGCGGCGGGTGCGAGGAGGCGGTCATCGACCTCGGCGACGGGTTCGCCTCCCTCCTCGAGAAGGTGGAGGTCGTCCTCTGGCCGGTCGCCCTCGACTTCAAGAAGCACCACGTCGAGGCGATGCCGGACGGCGGGATCGACGTCGCCTTCCTGAACGGCGCGATCCGGCTCACCGAGCAGGACGAGTGGGCCCAGCTCCTCCGGCGGAAGGCCCGCGTCCTCATCGCCTTCGGCGCCTGCGCCCACATGGGCGGGGTCGTCGGCCTCGGCAACATGGCCGACCGGCGGGAGCTCCTCGACACCGCCTTCCGGAGGCAGCCCTCGGTCTCGAACCCGGAGTCGGTCCAGCCGGGCCGGCCCGTCCGCTCCGGGGAGCACGACCTCTCCCTCCCCGTCCTCCTCGAGGCGGCGCTCCCGCTCTCCGAGGTCGTCCCCGTGGACTACACGATCCCGGGGTGCCCGCCGTCCCCCGAGGTCATCGGGGCCGCCGTGGCGCGGATCCTCGCCGGGGACCTCCCGCCCGCCGGGGCGGTCCTCGCGCCGAACGCCCCCCTCTGCGAGACCTGCCCGCTCGGGGACACGAAGCCGGAGCGGATCGAGGTCGGGAGCCTGCGGCGGCTCGGGACCTCCGCGATCGATCCCGCCACCTGCTTCCTCGCGCAGGGGCTCGTCTGCCACGGCCCGGCCACGCGGCAGGGGTGCCAGCCCGGCTGCGTGGAGGTGGGGATGCCCTGCCGCGGCTGCTTCGGTCCCCTCGACGGGGTCCGCGACGCCGGCGCCGCGATGCTCTCCGCCTTCGCCTCCCTCCTCTCCGGCGGCGAAGAGGAGATCGCCGCGCTCGCCGAGGCGGTCCCGGACCCGGCCGGCACCTTCTGGAGCTACTCCTACGCCGCGGGGCTCGTGCCCCGGCGGCCGAGGGCGGAGCTCCGGCCCGCGGCGGGCGCGGGCAAGGGAGCGGCCGATCCGGGTGGGGCCGCCGGGGGAGGGGAGGCGCCGTGACCCGCCGGATCACGATCGACCCCATCACGCGGCTCGAGGGGCACGGCCGGATCGAGGTCCTCCTCGACGAGAAGGGGAACGCGCAGAGCGCCTACCTCCAGGTCCCCGAGCTCCGCGGCTTCGAGCGGTTCTGCGTGGGGCGCGCGGCGGAGGAGATGCCCCGGCTCACCGCGCACGTCTGCGGGGTCTGCCCCGCCGCCCACCACCTCGCCTCGGTCCGGGCCCTCGACGCCCTCCACGACGCGAAGCTCCCCGTGGCGGCGCGGCGGATCCAGGCGCTCTACTACAACCTCTTCCTCTTCGAGGACCACCTCCTCCACTACTGGTACCTCGGCGGTCCGGACTTCTACGCCGGGCCCAAGGCCCCCGCGCCGATGCGGAACGTGCTCGGCGTCCTCGCCAAGGTGGGGAAGGAGCTCGGGGGGCGGATCCTCTCCGTCCGCAAGGAGGCCCGGGACCTCATGGCGGCGATGGCGGGGCGGACCGTCCACCCCGTCTTCGCGCTCCCGGGCGGCGTCTCGAAGCCGCTCGACCCGGAGACGGTGCGGCGCGTCCGCGAGGCCGCCCCCGGGTTCGTCCGGTTCGCGGAGGACACGCTCGCCTCCTTCCGCTCCGCCGTCCTCGAGCAGCCGGAGTACGCGAAGGCGATCGCGAGCGAGGTCTTCCGGGTCCGCTGCCACTCCCTCGGGATGGTGGACGGGGCGGGGCGGCTCACCTTCCTCGACGGCCGGCTCCGGATCGTGGATCCCGACGGCGCCGAGGTGGCCCTCTTCGAGCCGAAGGACTGGATGGAGCACGTCGCGGAGCGGGTCGAGCCCTGGACCTACGCGAAGCTCACCTTCCTCCGGAAGAAGGGGTGGAAGGGGTTCGTGGAGGGGTCGGAGAGCGGGCTCTACCGGGTGGGGCCGCTCGGCCGGCTCAACGTGGCGAAGGCGATGGCGACGAACCGGGCGGAGAAGGAGCGCCAGCGGCTCTTCGAGGCGCTCGGGTGGCCCGCCCACCAGACGCTCGCCTTCCACTGGGCGCGGCTCGTCGAGGCGCTCCAGGCGGCGGAGGCGGTGGAGCAGCTCGCCGGCGACCCCGACCTCTCCTCGGCGGAGGTCCGGAACGTGCCCGCGCCGCTCCCGGGGCCGCGCGAGGGGGTGGGGGCGGTGGAGGCGCCGCGGGGGACGCTCATCCACCACTACGCCGCGGACGCGAGCGGGATCCTCACGGCGGTGAACCTCGTCGTCGCCTCGCAGCACAACGGCGCCTCGGTCCAGGTCTCCGTGCGAAAGGCGGCGCGCGGCCTCGTCCGGAACGGGAGGGCGGACGACGGGCTCCTGAACCTCCTCGAGATGGCCTTCCGGGCGTACGACCCGTGCAACGCCTGCGCCTCGCACGCCCTCCCGGGAGAGCTGCCGCTCGTCGTCACGCTCCGCGGGCCGGACGGCGAGGTGCGCGAGGTGATCCGGCGGCGGGTCCCCGAAGACGCGCCGTGACGGTCCTCGTCCTCTGCCTCGGGAACGCGATCCGGAAGGACGACGCGGTCGCCCTGCGGGTGGCGGACGCGCTCCTCCGGGAGCCCGTGCCGGGGGCGGAGGTCCGGACGAGCGCGCGCTCCGGGCTCTACCTCCTCGACGAGATGGAGGGCTTCGACCGCGTCGTCGTCGTGGACGCGGTGCGGACCGGGAACCGCCCGGCGGGCGCGGTCCTCTCCTTCGCGCTCGAGGACCTCCGCGCGCCGGAGGGGCCCTCGCCGCACTCCATCGGCCTGCCGTCGGCGGTGGCGCGCGCTCGCGCGGCCGGCGCGCCGGTGCCCGGCCGCATCCACCTCGTCGCCGTGGAGGTGCTCGACATGGAGACCGTGGGGGAGGGGCTCACGCCGGCCGTGGAGGCGGCGGTGCCCGAGGCGGTGCGGGCGGTGCGGGAGGCGGTCGCGATGCTGGTCCGGTGATCGCGGCGGGAAGCGCCGTCCGTCAGTGATTCACGAGGTGGAACAGCCGGTCCCACCGCGGCCCGCGCGGCCCCCACGACGCGAGCGCGATCCAGGCGCGCCCCTTGACCCGCCCCACCGGGACGGGCCCGAAGACGCGGCTGTCCGCGGAGGAGTCGCGGTGATCGCCCGCGAGCCAGACGTGGCCCGGCGGGACCTTCTCCGGATCCGCGTCGCCGCACGGCGAGTAGGGGGCGCAGTGCACGTGGTAGGTGTGCTCCCCGAGCCTCTCCACGAAGTCGAGGCAGGGCTCCGTCCGCCACTCCCCGCCCTGAGGCCGGTTCTGGTAGGTGCACGGGCCGGCCTTCCGCTCGCGCGGCACCGGCTCGCCGTTCACGACGAGGTGCCCCTCGCGGATCTCCACCGTGTCCCCCTCCACGGCGACCACCCGCTTGATGAGGTCGTCGTCGCTCGGGTTCCCGGGGGGCGCGAGGAAGACGACGATCTCGCCGCGGCGCGGGCTGCTCCAGGTGGCCTGGGCGGTCGAGGTGTAGGGGAGGCGGGCGCCGTAGGCCCACTTCTCCACGATCACGTAGTCCCCGATCTGCAGGGTCGGGATCATGGAGCCGGAGGGGATGTAGACCGCCTCGTAGAGGAACGTGCGGAAGGCGAGCACGGCGAGGATGGTGAGGGTCCATCCCCGGATCTCCCTGACGAGCTTCGCCCGATCCACGTTCCGCTTCGCTCCGTCCCGCGCTACTCGGTCCGCATCGCCTCGACGGGGTCGAGCTTCGACGCCCTCGCCGCGGGATAGATGCCGAAGAGGAGACCGGCCCCTCCGGACGAGGCGAGGGAGAGTATCACCGCCCAGGCGGGGATGCTCGCGGGAACTTGGAAGACCTCCCGGGCGGCCACGGCGAGCCCCGCGCCGAGGAGGACGCCGAGGAGCCCGCCGAGGGCGGAGAGCGCCACCGACTCGGCGAGGAACTGGGCGAGGATCCGGCGGCGGCGGGCCCCCACCGCCATCCGGACGCCGATCTCGCGGGTCCGCTCGGTCACCGAGACGAGCATGATGTTCATGATGCCGATGCCGCCCACGAGGAGCGCGAGGGCGCAGACGCCGAAGGTCGCCGCCCCGATCATCGCGGCGAGGTCGTCGAACATCTCGGAGAGGCTCTCGTTCGAGAAGATCTCGAAGTCGTTCTCGTCCTGGGGGGCGACGCCCCGGAGCCGGCGCAGGGCCGAGGTCACCTCCTCGAGGGCGCGCGGGGCGTCCTCGGGGGTCGTCGCCTGGACGGCGATCGTGGAGTGCTTGGCCCGGCCGAGCGCGATCTCGTAGGAGGGCCACGGGATCCAGGTGAAGCCGTCCTTCGACTCGAGGCCGAAGATGGAGCCCATCCGCTCGGCCACGCCCACGACCTCGAAGGGCATCCCCCGGATCCGGATCTCCTTGCCGAGGGGGCTCTCGCGGGGGAAGAGGACGTCCGCCACGTCGGCGCCGAGGAATGCGACCCTCCGGCCGAGGGAGACGTCGGTCTCGGAGACGAACCTCCCGGCGGCGACCTGGACGGCGCTCGTGAACTGGTGCTCCGGGACGATCCCGGAGACGTTCACGTTCTGCTTCGTCTGGCGCTCGGAGGTGGCGATCCGCTCCGGGCGCCAGTTGTAGTCCTCGAACGCGACGTGCTTCACGTGGGGCAGCTCGCGGAGCGCCTCGGCGTGCTCGCGGGTGAGGTCCTTCCGGCGCTCGTACTTCCGCCAGTTCGTGTCGCCGATGTTGATCGCGGGCCACTTCTGGACCTGGAACGCGCCCGCCCCGAGGACGGCGAGGTCCGTCTGGACCTTGAGCCGGAGCCCCTCGGTGAGGGACATCATCGCGACCACCGTGGACGCCCCGATCACGATCCCGAGGAGCGTGAGGGCCGAGCGGAGGACGTTCGCCCGGAGGGTCCCGAAGGCCATCGCGAGGGTGTCGAGGAACGCGGTCATTCGTACCGCAGCGCCTCCACCGGATCGAGCTGCGCCGCCCGCCAGGCGGGCCAGGAGCCGAAGACGAGCCCGACGAGGGCCGAGAAGACGAGGCCGAGGACGACCGCGGACGGGGTCACCGCGGCGGCGAGCGGCGTGAGGAGGGCGACGAGCTGGGCCACGGCGAGCCCGAGGGCGGTGCCGACCGCGCCGCCCGTCGCCGCCACGACCGAGGACTCGACGAGGAACTGGAAGAGGATCGTGCGCCGCCGCGCCCCGAGCGCCCGCCGGACCCCGATCTCCCGCGTCCGCTCGGTGACCGAGACGAGCATGATGTTCATGATCCCGATCCCGCCCACGACGAGGGTGATGAGCCCGACGCCGACCGCGACGCCGTAGAGGGCCCCGGTGAGCTGGCGGTAGAGCTTGAGGACCGTGTCCTGGCGGTTCAGGGAGAAGTCGTCCCTCTTCTCGGGCGGGACGCGCCGGACGCGCCGGAGGATGCCCGTGACCTCGTCCTCGAGGGCCTCGAGCTTCCCGGGCTCGCTGGCGACCGCGATGGTCATGGAGCGCCGGGAGCCGAGGTCCCGGAGGAGCGTCGTCACCGGGACGAGGGCGTTGAGATCCATGTCGAGGCCGAGCATCCGCCCGCGCCGCGCCATGATCCCGATGACCGAGAACGGGATCCCGTTCACGACGACCTTCCGCCCGAGGATCTCCTCCGGCCGCATCCCCTCGAAGAGCCGCTGGGCCACGTCGGCCCCGAGGACGGCGGAGTTCCGGGAGAGCTCCACGTCGGTGTCGGAGAGGAAGCGGCCGGCGGCCACGGAGCCGCCGTTCGTCTCGAGGTACCGGGGGTTCGTCCCGGTGACGACGACCCGCTCGATCTCGCGGTCGCGGAAGGTCACGAGGGCTCGCTGGCTCGCCATGGGGGCGATCGCGGTGGCGAGGAGCGCCTCCTCCTCGAGGGCCCGCAGCTCCACCGTCCCCATGTTCCGGCGGTTCCGCTGCTCCCACCAGTCGTCCCCCCCGGTGAACCACTTCCACTTCGAGACGTAGATCGTGTGGGCCCCGAGGTTCGACATCTGCCCCTCGAAGGAGGCGTTGAGCCCCTGGATGATCGCGACGATGGCGATCACCGTCATCACGCCGATCACGATCCCGAGGGTGGTGAGGAAGCTCCGGAGGCGCGCCCCCGCGAGGGAGAGGAGCGCGATCCGCACGCTCTCGAGCCCCTCCGCCCAGGCGCGGACGATCCGCCGCCGGAGCGCGCTCACGCCCGCACCGCCCTCGCGGCGCCGGTCGAGGCGACCTCGGAGCCCGGCCCGTCGCCCACGATCCTGCCGTCGGAGAGACGGATCGCGCGCGGGCAGCGGGCGGCGAGGCGCGGCTCGTGGGTCACGAGGAGGATCGTGTGGCCGCGGTCGTGGAGCTCGCCGAAGAGGCGGATGATCTCCTCGCCCGTCGTGGAGTCGAGGTTCCCGGTCGGCTCGTCGGCGAGGAGGAGCGAGGGATCGCCCACGAGCGCGCGCGCCACCGCCACGCGCTGGCGCTGGCCGCCGGAGAGCTCGTTCGGCCGGTGGTGCATCCGGTTCGCGAGCCCCACCGAGGCGAGGGCCTCCTCGGCCCGGAGGCGGCGCTCCCGGCGGGAGACGCCGCGGTAGACGAGCGGCAGCTCCACGTTCGCGAGGGCGCTCGCCCGGGGGAGGAGCTGGAAGGTCTGGAAGACGAAGCCGATCTCGCGGTTCCGGAGGTCGGCGAGGGCGTCGTCGGGCAGCCCGCGGACGTCGGAGCCGGCGAGGCTGTAGGTGCCCGACGTGGGCGTGTCGAGGCACCCGACGAGGTTCATGAGCGTGGACTTGCCGGACCCGGACTGCCCGATGATGGCGACCCACTCCCCCCGATCGATGGAGAAGGTCACGCCGTCGAGGGCCCGGACGGTCTCGCCGCCGAGGACGTAGTGGCGGGCGAGATCCCGCGCGACGATGAGGGGCTCGGCCACGGTCCTAGCCCTTCTCCCCGCGCCCCTTCGCCTTCCCGCCGGGCGGCTCCTCGGTGACGCGCCGCCCGTCGGCGAGCTCGCGGGAGAGGACGCGGTAGGGCCCCTCCACGACCTTCTCGCCCGCGGCGAGCCCCGTCGTGATCTCGATGTCCGCCTCGCTCGCGAGGCCGGTCTCCACCGGACGGAGCTTCGCCACGCCGTCCTCGATCACGAAGACCACCTTCCGGAGCGGCTCCCGGCGCGCCCTCTTCGCCGTGCCCTGGGCGGGCGGCGGCGCCTCGTCCTTCCCGGCCGGCTTCCCCCCGGCGACCTCCTTCTCGGGACGGACCGTCACCGCCTGGATGGGCACGATCACCGCCTCGTCGCGGGAGTCGGTGGCGACGGAGGCCTGGGCGCTCATCCCGGGGAGGGCGCCCGCGACGTCGCCGGTGAGGGCGAGGCGGACGAAGAAGGTCGTCACCTCCGCCTCGGTCCCCTGGTTCTTCACCGTGGCGTTCCTCGCCACCTCCACGACCTCGGCCGGGAACTTCCGGTCCGGGAAGGCGTCGATCTCCACGTCGGCCGGGTCGCCCTCCTTCACGTGGACGACCTCGTGCTCCCCGACCTCCACCCGCACCTCCATCGCCGAGAGCGTGGAGATGACGAGGATGACGTCCTCGGAGAAGTCGGAGCCCCGGACCCGCTCGCCCACCTGCTTCTCCCGCTTCGTCACGACCCCGGCGATCGGGGCGACGAGGGTGGTGAGGGAGAGGAAGTGGCGCGCCTCGCGGAGGGCGGCCTCCGTCTGCGCGATGCGCCCCTCCGCGGCGTCGGCCCGCCCGCGCTCGGCGGCGAGGTTCGCGCGGGCCTGGTCGAGCTCCGCGGGGCTCGCGTTGCCGGTCGCGGCGAGCCGCTCCACCCGCGCGAGCTCCTGCTCGAGCTGCTCCACCCGCACCCTGGCGATCCGCCGGTCGGCGACCGCGCTCGCGCGGGCCGCCTCCTGCTGCTCGACCTGCGCGGCGTAGCGCCGGGCGTCGATCTTCCCGAGCACCTCGCCCTTCCCGACCCGGTCCCCCTCCTTCACCGAGAGCGAGAGGAGGTCCCCCGTGATGTTGGAGGAGAGCTTCACCTCGGTCGCGGCCTGGAGCTTGCCGGCGGCGGTGACGAGCCGGGTGATCGGACCCTTCCGGGCGGTCACCGCCTGGATCCCGAGGGGAGGCGGGGGCCGGGGCCGGAGGGAGGAGACGACGATCCCGACGACGGCGAGCACGAAGAGGCCGGCGAGGATCCGGCGCTTCCAGCTCATCCGCGGCGGCGGGCGGACCGGGACGCTCCGCGGCTCGCGGGGAGCGCTCTCCACGGCGGGCTCGGGCTTGGGGTCGGCCGGGACGGCGGCGGGGTTCTGGGCCATGGCTAGAGGGCTCCTCCGAGGGCGCGCGAGAGGTCCGCCCGCGCCACGGCGTGGTCGATCCGGGCCTGGAGCAGGGAGAGCTCGGCCTGGGTGAGCTTCAGGGAGGCGTCGCGGACCTCGAGCTGGCTCGCGAGGCCGGCCTCGAGCCGCTGCCGGGCGAGGGAGAGCCCCTGCTCGGCGACGCCGAGGCTCTCCGCGGCGAGGGCGACGGAGCGGGCGTGCGCGACGACGGAGGCGCGCGCGTCCCCGGCGATCTCGTCCCGGTCCTCTCCCTGGATCCCGCGTTCGGGGAGGTCCCCCTCTCCCTGCACTTGCCGGGCGATCCCCCAGTCCATGAGCAGGACCTCGCCGTGGGGTCCGATCATGACGTTGGCAGGCTTGATGTCCCGGTGGACGTACCCCTGCTCGTGAGCGTAGGCCACGGCCTCGCACAACCCCCGGAACACCTGAACCCGTCGCTCGAACGGCCATTGGGCGTGGGTCGCT
>JBBIPT010000012.1:0-29697 GCA_037442705.1 Anaeromyxobacter sp. | reverse complement strand
GGGTTCGCGCGCCGGATCCCGGCGACGAGCCGGGCGGCGAGGCCCGCCTCCTCCCGCGGGACCCCCGCCGCGGCGGCGATGTCGCGCGTCTCCACGTTCGGGTCTCGCAACATCGCGAGCAGCGTCTCGGTGTCCAGGGCGTTCCTCCTCCGGGCGGGAATCTAGACGCTCGAGCGCGATTCGGGAACGGCCGAGGCCACGGGCCACAGGCTGCCACAGGCTTCAGGCCACGGAAGAGGCGCCGGGCGCAACTCCTGTAGCCGGAGCCCGGAGCCCGTGGCCTGGAGCCGCAGAGTGATCTCGAGTCACGAAACGGCCGTTTCTACGTCTTGGTGGCTGGCTCCGGGCGGGGCTTGACACGCCTCGAGTCCGTCCCTACGCTCCCCCCCGCCGCACCACCTGCAAGGCCGCAAGGCGGCCGCAGCACGAAGGAGAGGAACCACCATGGTCAGGATGCTTCTCGCGGCGGCCGCCGCGTTCGCCCTCGTCTCCGCCTCGCCCGCCCTCGCCGGCTCGGGGTGCGACGACTGCAAGAACTGCCCGCACCACAAGGTCGCCGCGGCGGACAAGGAGAAGAAGGAGGTCGCCTGCCCCTGCGGCGACGGGAAGGAGTGCAAGTGCGGCGAGAAGTGCCAGTGCGCCCACTGCTCGGCGAAGAAGGAGAAGAAGGAGGGGACGAAGACCTAACCGTCCTCGCTCCTGCCGCAGCACCCGGGCGGCCGCTCCGCGAGGGGCGGCCGCTCCGCGTTCCGGTGGTGTCATGGCTTCTCGGGTCGAGCCGCGACGCTCGCCCTTCGACAGGCTCAGGGCGAGCGGATTCCTTTCCAGCCGTTCGCGGTGACCCCTCGACAGGCTCGGGGGAACCACGACCGTCGCGGATCAGCGCAAGACGGTCACCGCCTTCAGGCCCCCGCCCGCTCCGCCGCCGCGGGCCGCACGCGGGCCCGGTGGGCCGCGAGCATCCGGGAGAGGTGCTGCCCGGTGTAGCTCCCCTTCTCCCGGGCGACCTCCTCGGGCGTCCCCTCGGCGATCACCCGGCCGCCCTCCTCGCCGCCCTCCGGGCCGAGGTCCACGACCCAGTCCGCGCACTTGATCACGTCGAGGTTGTGCTCGATGACGACGACGGTGTTCCCCGCGTCCACGAGCCGGTCGAGGACGCCGAGGAGCTTCTTCACGTCCTCGAAGTGGAGCCCGGTGGTCGGCTCGTCGAGGATGTAGAGGGTCTTCCCTGTGCCGACGCGGGCGAGCTCCCGGGAGAGCTTGATCCGCTGGGCCTCCCCGCCGGAGAGGGTGGGGGAGGGCTGGCCGAGCTTCAGGTAGCCGAGCCCCACGTCCTCGAGCGTGCCGAGGATCCGGGTCGCCTCGCGGTGGTGGCGGAAGAGCTCCTTCGCTTCGAGGATGGAGAGGTCGAGCACCTCGGCGACGTTCTTCCCCTTGAAGGTCACGCGCAGGGTCGCCTCGTTGAAGCGCTTGCCGCCGCAGACCTCGCAGGGGACGAGGACGTCCGCGAGGAAGTGCATCTCCACGAGCTTCATCCCGTCGCCCTGGCAGGCCTCGCACCGGCCCCCCTTCACGTTGAAGCTGAAGCGGCCCGGGGCGTACCCGAAGGCGCGGGCCTCCGGCGTCTGGGCGAAGACCTCCCGGATGTGGTCGAAGACCTTCGTGTAGGTCGCGGGGTTCGAGCGGGGCGTCCGCCCGATCGGCTGCTGGTTGATGTCGATGACCTTGTCGATCCGCTCGTGGCCGGAGAGCGCCTGGTGCCGCCCCGGCACCTCCCGGGTGGAGTAGAGGAGGCGCATGAGGGCCGGCCGCAGGATCCCGTTCACGAGCGTGGACTTCCCCGCCCCGGAGACGCCGGTCACCGCGACCATCCGGCCGAGCGGGAAGGAGACGGTGAGGTCCTTCAGGTTGTTCTCCCGCGCCCCCGCGACCGTCACCGCGCCGCGATCGACCGTCCGGCGGCGCGCCGGCACGGGGATCTCCCGGCGGCCCGCGAGGTAGGCCCCGGTGAGCGAGGCGGGGTCCCGCTTCACCTCGTCCGGGGTCCCCTGGGAGACGATCTCGCCGCCGTGCGCCCCGGCGCCGGGGCCGAAGTCCACGATCCAGTCGGCCTCCTCCATCGTCTCCTCGTCGTGCTCGACGACGATGACGGAGTTGCCGATGTCGCGGAGCCGCTTCAGCGTGGCGAGGAGCTTCCCGTTGTCCCGCTGGTGGAGGCCGATGGAGGGCTCGTCGAGGATGTAGACGACCCCGGTGAGCTCGGAGCCCATCTGCGAGGCGAGCCGGATCCGCTGGCTCTCGCCGCCGGAGAGGGAGGGGCCGGGCCGGTCGAGCGTGAGGTAGCCGAGCCCCACGTCGAGGAGGAACTTGAGCCGGTTGCGGATCTCCTTCAGGAGCTCCTCGGCGATCTTCGCCTCGTTCCCGCGGAGCCCGAGCCCGGCGAGCCAGGCGTGGGCCTCCTGGATGGTGAGCCGGGAGAGGTCCACGATCCCCTTCCCCCGGATCCGCACCGCCCGGCTCTCGGGCCGGAGCCGCTCGCCGCCGCAGGCGTGACAGGGCTTGTCCGAGAAGTAGCGCATGTAGTAGCGGCGCATCGCCTCGGAGCCGGTGGACTTGAACCGGCGGTAGAGCTGGTTCACGACCCCCTCGAACTCGATCCGCCAGGAGCGGCCGTTCCCGGCCGCCTCGGTGCCGAGCATCACCACCTCGCGGTCGCGCTTCGGGAGCTTCGACCAGGGGGTGTCGAGGTCGATCTTCAGGGAGCGGGAGAGGTGCTCGACGAACTCGAAGGTCCAGCCCTCGCCGCGCTCCATCCCGCTCGCCCAGGGCTCGACCGCCCCCTCCCGGATGGTGAGGGAGGGGTCGGGGACGATGAGGTCCGGGTCCATCTCGGCGCGGGTGCCGAGCCCCTGGCAGTCCGTGCAGAAGCCGAGGGGCGAGTTGAAGGAGAAGGCCTGGGGGGCGAGCTCGCCGAAGGAGAGCCCGCAGGCGTGGCAGGCGTTGAGCTCGGAGTGGAACCGGTCGTGCTTCTTGTACTCCTCGGGGTCGATCCCGGGACCGACCTTCTGCTCCTTGTCCGCGTCGGCGACGACGAGCGTGCCCTTCCCCTCGCGGAGCGCCGTCTCCACGGAGTCGGTGAGCCGCGCCCGGATGCCGTCCTTCACCACGAGCCGGTCCACGACGAGCTCGATGTCGTGCTTCAGCTTCTTGTCGAGGACGAGCCGCTCGCCGAGCTGGTGGATCATCCCGTCCACGCGGACCCGGGAGAAGCCGCGCTTCTGGGCGTCCGCGAGGAGGTCGCGGTACTCCCCCTTCCGGTTCTGGACGAGCGGGGCGAGGACGAGGATCCGGGAGCCCTCCGGGAGCCCGAGGATCGCGTCCACGATCTGCTGGGCGGTCTGCTTGCCGACCTGCCGCCCGCAGGCGGGGCAGTGCTGCACGCCGACGGAGGCGTAGAGGACGCGCAGGTAGTCGTGGACCTCCGTGATGGTCCCGACCGTGGAGCGCGGGTTGTTCGACGCCGCCTTCTGCTCGATGGAGATCGTGGGGGAGAGCCCCCGGATCGTGTCGTACTTCGGCTTCTCCATCTGCCCGAGGAACTGCCGGGCGTAGGAGGAGAGGGACTCGACGTAGCGGCGCTGCCCCTCCGCGTAGAGGGTGTCGAAGGCGAGCGACGACTTGCCCGAGCCGGAGACCCCGGTGAAGACGACCAGCCTCTTCTTCGGGATCTCGAGGGTGACGGACTTCAGGTTGTGCTCGCGGGCCCCCTTGATGGTGATGAACTCAGGCTCGCTCATGCGCGGGGTCTTCTTAACCCGCGCCTCCCACGCTGGCTACCCGCTCCCCGGCGTGGTACGACGCCGGCTCCCATGGCGATTCCCGCGGGATCCCGGACGACCGGCCCCTTCGCCGGCGCGGCGCCCGGCGGAGCGGGCGACGGCCGGCCCCGCGCCCGGGCCTACCTCTTCGGTGCGGGGGTCCTCTTCGGGCTCTCCGCCGTCCTCGCGCGGCTCGCCGCGACGAGCGGGATGAACGGCGGCCAGATCACCTTCGTCCGGTTCGCCTTCGGGATCGCCGCGGTGGGGATCCTGTTCGCCGCGCGGCCCGGGACCTTCCGGCCGGTCCGCCGCTGGCTCCGAGGAGCCCGCGGCCTCTTCGGGGGGCTCGCCGCCCTCCTCTACTTCCTCTCCATCGAGCGGATCCCGGCGGGCGAGGCGACCCTCCTCAACAACACCTTCCCGATCTGGGCGGTGGTCCTCTCCTTCTTCCTCCTCGACGAGCGACCCACGATCCACCTCGCCGTCGCGCTCGCCCTCGCCAGCGCGGGGGTCTTCCTCGTGCTCGGCGGCGGAGGGTTCCGGCTCGGCCTCGGCACCGGCGAGGCGCTCGGGATCCTCTCGGCGATCTCGGGGGGCGCCGCGATCACGAGCATCCGCGCCCTCCGCGCGACGGACAACGCCCCGACCATCTTCTTCGCCTTCGCGGTGGGGGGGCTCGCCGTCTCCGCGCCCTTCGCCTTCGGGAGCTGGCCTTCGAACCTCCTCCCCTACGTCGCCACGCTCGGCGTCGGGCTCGTCGCCTTCCTCGCCCAGCTCCTCATGACGGAGGCCTACGGGGCGCTCTCCGTCCCCGAGGCCGCGATCTGGCAGCAGCTCACCCCCATCGCGAGCTACCTCTGGGCGATCACCATCGGGGAGTCGTTCGGCTGGACCACCGTCGTCGGCGTCCTCCTCGGCGTCGCCGGCGTCGTCTACGGGAGCGTGCTCGGCCACCGGCCGCGCCACGCCCGCTCGCCCGAGGCGCGGATCGCCGCGGGCATCCCCCTGGAGAAGCCGTGAGCGGAGGAGGGGGGGAGGCAGAGGGGCGCGGGCGGGCGCGCGCCCGGATCATGCTCCTCGGCTCGGCCGTGGCCTTCGGGCTCATGGCCGTGCTCGCCCGGAGGCTCTCGAGAGGGGAGGGCGCGTTCTCGCCCGGGCAGCTCGCCGTGATCCGGTTCGTCGCCGGCGCGGCGGTGTCGCTCGCCGCCTTCCGGCTCCGCCCGGGGCTCTACCGGCCGCGCAACCACCGCCTCCTCTGGACCCGGGGGATCTCGGGCGGCATCGTCGTCGTCCTCTACTTCCTCGCCCTCCAGCGGATCCCGGCCGGAGAGGCGGGGATGCTCTACAACCTCTTCCCCGTGATCGCGACGGGGATGAGCGTGGTGGTCTTCTCGGAGCGCCCGACGATCCACCTGGGACTCGCCCTCCTCGCCGCCAGCGCGGGCGTGGTCCTCGTCCTCGGGGGCGGGTCGCTGCGGCTCGGCATCGGGGCGGGGGAGGCGTTCGGCGTGGGCGCGGCCCTCTTCGCCGCCGTCTCCTCCGTGACCATCCGGGCGATGCGCACGACGGACAACGCCGCGACCATCTTCTTCTTCTTCAGCCTGGGGGGGCTGCCCGTCGCGCTCCCCTTCGCCCTCGGCGCCTGGCCCGGCGGGCTCTTGCAGTGGGTCCTCGCGGTGGCGATGGCCCTCTCCGCCTGCGTCGCCCAGATCCTCCTCGCGGAGGCCTACGGGCCGCTCTCCATCTCCGAGGCCTCCGTCTGGCTCCAGCTCACGCCCCTCGCGCAGTACCTCCTCGCCGCCCTCCTCCTCGGCGAGGCGGTCTCCCTCGCGGGCGCCGCCGGCATCCTCCTCGGCATCGCCGGAGTGGCCTACGGGACGCTCCTCGGCCACCGGCCCCGGGAGCCTGCTCCGGCGCTCCCGGTCTGACGCCCCTTTCGGGCCGGTCCGGAGGGCGCGCGGGGAGCGCCCCTCCCGGCCCGAAGCGAGCTAGAGTCTCCGGGTCGTCCTCCCAGCCCTCAGTCACGGAGCGTGATCATGAAGAAGGTCCTCCTCTCGATCGCCGCCCTCGCCCTCGCCCTCCCGGCGCTCGCCCGGGACGTCGCCGGCGTCGACTTCCCCGAGACCGTCACCGTGGGGGGCCAGGAGCTGAAGCTCAACGGCGCCGGCATCCGGAAGAAGTTCGTCATCAAGGTCTACGCGGGCGGCCTCTACGTGGCCCAGCCCTCCAGGGACGCCGGCGCGGTCGTCGCGGCCGACGCGCCGAAGCGCGTCCGGATGGTGTTCCTCCGCGACGTGGACAAGAAGACGATCCTCGAGACCTACCGGGAGGGCTTCGCGGCGAACGGCGCGGCGGCCCTCACCGGGAAGCTCGACCAGATCGCCCCCGCCCTCGCCGACATGAAGTCGGGGGGCGAGATGACCGTGACCTTCGAGCCCGGCAAGGGCACGACCGTCACGGCGGCCGGCGGCGGCTCCGCGACGGTGGAGGGGAAGGACTTCGCCGACGCGATGTTCCGGCTCTGGCTCGGGACGAAGCCGGCCGACGGCGACCTCAAGGACGCCTTCCTCGGGAAGTAGGGACGTGGCGACCCCCGAGCGCCCGGCGCCCTTCCCCGGCTTCGAGCCGTTCGGGGAGGACCACCTGGCCTTCCGCCGGACGGTCCGCGACTTCTGCGAGAAGGAGCTCGCGCCGCACGGGCGCGAGTGGGACGAGGCCGGGGAGTTCCCGGCGGAGCTCTTCCGGAGGTTCGCCGACCTCGGGCTCTTCGGGATCCGGCACGACCCGGCCCACGGCGGGTCGGGGCTCGACTACTGGTACGTCGTCGCCTACGCGGAGGAGCTCGTCCGCTGCAGGAACGCCGGGCTCGCGACGGCGATGCTCGTCCACGGGGAGATGGCGATCCCGGTGATCGGCGAGATCGGGACGGAGGAGCAGAAGCGCGAGTTCCTCGCGCCGGCCATCCGCGGGGAGCGGATCGCGGCCCTCGCGATCTCCGAGCCGGACGCCGGCTCCGACGTCGCGGCTCTCCGCACCACCGCGCGCCGCGACGGGGGCGACCTCGTCGTGAACGGCTCGAAGATGTGGATCACGAACGGCGCGAGGGCCGACTTCCTCACGATGGCCGTGCGGACGGGGGGCGAGGGGTACGAGGGGATCTCGCTCCTCCTCTTCCCCACCGACACGCCCGGGTTCGAGGTCTCCCGCAAGCTCGACAAGGTGGGGCTGCCCTCCTCCGACACGGCGGTCCTCTACTTCGACGAGTGCCGGGTCCCCGCCCGCTTCCTCCTCGGCGAGGAGAACCAGGGCTTCACCCACGTGATGGTGAACTTCCAGGGGGAGCGGCTCGTGGCCGCGCTCCAGGCCGTCGCGGGGATGCAGCTCATGGTGGAGGACGCGATCCGGTACGGGGAGGAGCGGAAGGCCTTCGGCCGGCCGGTGTTGAAGTTCCAGGCGTGGCGCCACCGGCTCGCCGACCACCTCGCGGCGATCGAGGCGGCCCGGTGGCTCACCTACCGGGCCTGCGACCTCTTCGACCGCGGGCAGGTCGCCGTGCGGGAGATCTCGATGGCGAAGCTCCTCGCCTGCGAGCTCGCCCAGCGGGTGGCCTACGACTGCATGCAGCTCCACGGCGGGATGGGCTACGTCCTCGAGACCGACGTCGCCCGCGCCTGGAGGGACGTGCGCGCCCTCACGATCGCCGGCGGGACCTCGGAGATCATGCGCGAGCTCGTCGCCCGGGCGCACGGGCTCTGATGGCCGTGCCCGCTTCCACCGGTCCGAACCGTTCGTGGTTCCCCCGAGCCTGCCGGGGGGGCACCACGGACGGACGGCAAGCAGCCCGTTCGCCCTTCGACAGGCTCAGGGCGAACGGCTCCCTTCCTGTCCGCTCGTGGTGAGCCCGTCGAACCACGAGCGGCCCCGGATCGACGCAAGCGAGCACCGCCACGAGAGAGGAAGCCGACGATGACCGACGCGCTCGTGGTCCTCGTGACCACCCCCGACGCCGGGAAGGCCGCGGAGATCGCCCGCGCGCTCGTGGAGGAGCGGCTCGCCGCCTGCGGGAACGTCGTCGCCGGGCTCCGCTCGATCTACCGCTGGGAGGGGAAGGTCCAGGACGACGCGGAGGCCCTCCTCGTCCTGAAGACCACGCGCGGGCGCTTCGAGGCGCTGCGGGAGCGGGTGCTCGCCCTCCACCCGTACGCCGTCCCCGAGGTGATCGCCCTGGCGGTGGAGGCGGGGAGCGCTCCCTACCTCGAGTGGATCTCCGGACAGGTCGGCTGACGCCGAGCCGGTCGGGCGGCGGGGGGCGCCGCTGCGTTTCGCCGCTTCCCAACGCGGCCGCGGCGAGGTACACGCCGCCCATGCTCAGCGCCGCCGTCCGCCTCTTCGACCGCGCCGCCGCGACCTGGGAAGGGGCCCGCAGCCGGAAGGTCGTGGCGGCCCTCCTCGCCGTCACCTACCTCGCCGCGCTCCTCTGGGTGGAGGTCTCGCTCCGCGGCTGGCTCCCCCCGGAGCTCCGGGCGCGGACCACCCACGGCCACTTCCTCGCCGTGGAGATCGCGATCACCCTGCTCCTCTCCTGGGAGGTCGTCGGGCTCGTCTTCGGGATCGCACGGTCGGTCTCCAACGCCGCAGGGAAGCAGTTCGAGATCTTCTCCCTCATCCTCCTCCGCCACTCCTTCGAGGAGTTCGGGCACCTCGGCGAGCCGATCGTCTGGGAGCAGGCGAAGGAGCCGGTCGTCCGGATGCTCTCGAACGGCTTCGGCGCGCTCGCGATCTTCGTCCTCCTCGGCTTCTACTACGCCGCCCAGCGCCACCGGCCGATCACCGGGGACGCCCGCGAGCGGGAGAGCTTCGTCGCGGCGAAGAAGCTCGTCGCCCTCTTCCTCCTCGGCGTCCTCGGCGCCCTCGCGGTCCGGGCGGCGATCCACCGGAGCGACTTCTTCGCGTCGCTCTACACGGTCCTCGTGCTCGCCGACGTGCTCCTCGTCTTCCTCTCGCTCCGGTACAGCGCCGCCTACCACGTCGTCTTCCGGAACTCGGGGCTGGCGGTGGCGACCGTGCTCCTCCGGCTCGCCCTCGCGGCGCCGGCCTTCTACAACGCCGCCCTCGGCGTCGCCGCGGCGATCTTCGCCCTCGCGCTCACCCACGCCTGCAACCGGCTCGGGCCGGTGCTCGGGGAGCGCGGCGGCCGCGGGACCGTCACTTCTTCCTGAAGAGGGCCTCGAGGGCGTCCCGGGGATCCTCCGCCTTCGCCGGAGCCTCGCCGAAGAGGGCGCCGAGCTGGTCGCGCGCCGCCCGGGAGGAGCTCCTGCGGCGCGGCGCGCCGTCGCCGAGCTGGAAGAGATCGCAGGCGTTCGAGGCGGCCTTGTCGATCACCCGTTCCGCGTGGGGCTCCCGGCACTCGCGGGCCGAAGACTCGTCCCAGTGGCGGCAGTTCATGCAGGTGTGGAGGTCGGCGTCGCACTCCGGGCAGGTCGTCCGCCGGCCCACCGGCCCGTCGATCCGCAGCTCCGCCCCGCAGCCGTAGCAGGTCGTCCGCATGGCGGTATCATAGCGGCCGGGGGGGCGGGCGATCGAATGAAGGAGCCCATCCCGTTCGGCCGGTACCTGCTCGTCGATCGGATCGCGATCGGCGGGATGGCCGAGGTCTTCGCGGCGGTGCGGACCCGCGACCCCGAGGCGCGCCCCTGCGCGGTGAAGCGGCTCCTCCCCCTCGTCGCCGAGGACGCCGACCTCGTCCGGATGTTCCTCGACGAGGCCCGGCTCCTCGCACAGCTCGAGCACGCCGCGATCCCCCAGGTCCACGAGCTCGGGCGGCACGCGACCGGGTACTTCATCGCGATGGAGTACGTCGCGGGGCGGGACCTACGCTCGCTCGTCGATCGGACGGGCAGGCGAGGCGAACGGCTCCCGGTCTCCGTGGCCGCCCGGGTCGGCGCGGCCGTCGCGGACGCGCTCGACCACGCCCACCGCCGGCGCGGGGTGAACGGCGAGGAGCTCCGCGTGGTCCACCGCGACGTCTCGCCCGCCAACGTCCTCCTCGGATGGGACGGGCGAGTGCGGATCGTGGATTTCGGGATCGCCCTCGCCGCCTTCCGCCACGGGCCGGGCGCCGCCGTGCTCCGGGGCAAGTTCGGCTACATGAGCCCGGAGATGGTGCGAGGGCTCCCGGTGGACCGGAGGACCGACGTCTTCTCCCTCGGGATCGTCCTCCACGAGATGCTCTCGGGAGAGCGGCTCTTCACGGGCCCCTCCGAGCTCGCGGTGATGGAGCGCGTGCGCGCCGCCTCGGTGCGGCCGCCCTCGTCGAGGAACCCCGAGGTCCCCCCCGCCCTCGACGAGGTCGTCCTCCGGGCGCTCGCCCGCGAGCCGGAGGCGCGCTTCGCCTGGGCGAGCGAGCTGCGGGACGCGCTCCTGCCGTTCGCGAGGGGCGCGGCCCCGGACGATCCCGGTCCGCTCGCCCGGGCGATGGCCGCGGCGTTCCCGGAAGAGCTGCGCGGGGAGGAGCACCGCGCCGCGAGGCTGCGCGCGGCGGCGGGCGCCGGCCCTTAGTCCCCCGAACGGAGCGGATGGAGCGCACCCCGGAGGGAGTGTATGAGGGGGCGGTGAATCGACGAGACGGGAGTCCGGCGAGGTCCGTGCGCCGGGAGGTCGCCGACGAGCTCTTCCCATCCCTCCGGCTCCTCTACTGCCTTTCCGGAGCCCTTGGATTCGCGGGGATCTTGCTCGTGGAGGTGCCGGCGGGCCGCGCGACGGCGTCGCTCTGGCTGCAGACCGGCACCTTCGCCCTCAGCGCCGGCGCCGTCTGGCTCCCCCTGCGCCGGGGCGTGGTCGCCGCGGTCGTCGTGGCGGGGCTCGCCGCCATCGGGTTCGTGGCGCTCCTCCGCTACGGTCCCCTCGGCGGCGCAGCCCTGATCTTCGTGGCCGCCGCCTTCGTCGGATCGGTCTTCGCGGGACGGTGGGGTGTGCTCCTGGTGGGAGCGGCCGGCCTCGCCGTCTACGCCCTCGCGGCGGGGCTCGTGGTCGCGGGTGTGACACCGTCGCCGGACCCCGGCGGCTACGTTCCGGAGCGGGCGAGCACCTGGCTCCGGGCGGGCGTGAGCGTGGCGGTGATCACCCTCGCCCTCGTCCTCCTCTTCGAGCGGTTCGTGGGGGCCCTGGAGCGGCTCGCGGAGCGGATCGCGGCCTCCCGCCTCGCGCTCGAGGCCTCGGAGCGCGAGCGCGAGCGCGCCCTCGCCGCGCTCGCGGGCGCGCAGCGGCTCGCCTCCCTCGGCCAGCTCGCGGCCGGGGCGGCGCACGACTTCCGGAACGCGCTCATGGTGATCGTCACCGGGCTCGGGGAGGCGCGCCGCGTCTCCGGCGGCGGTCCCGCCGAGGAGCTCCTCCGGGACGTCGAGGGGGCGGCCTGGGGCGCGGAGGGGACCGCCCGTCAGCTCGTGGCCTTCGGGAGGCCGGGGCCGCACGAGGGGGACCTCTGCGACCCCGACCGCGTGGTGGAGGGAGTCGCGCGGACGCTGGGGCGGGTCCTGCCGAAGGGGATCTCGGTGAGGGCGGAGACGGCCCCGGCCGGGCTCGTGCCGGTGGACGCCTCCATCCTCTCCCAGGCGATCCTGAACCTCGCCCTGAACGCCCGCGACGCGATGCCGGGCGGCGGGCGTCTCGACCTCCGGGCGCTCCCGGACGGGGAAGGCGTGGGGATCGAGGTGGTGGACACGGGCGAGGGGATGGATCCCGAGACCGTGGCGAGGGCGGGGGAGCCGTACTTCACGACCAAGGGGGTGGCGGGCGGGAGCGGGCTCGGCCTCGCGATGGTGAAGGACGTCGTGGAGCGGGCCGGCGGCAGGCTCGAGATCGTCTCCCGGCGGGGCGCGGGGACGGCGGTGCGCCTCTGGCTGCCACGGGCCGGGGGCTGAAGAAGGCTTCAGGCTTCGGGCTTCAGGAGAAGCGAAGCTCCGATGAGGTCCGTTCCCGAGGCCTGAGGTCTGCGGACCGAGGCTCACGACCGGAGCGCGGACTGGAGCGCGCCGAGGAGCAGGTCCTGGCCGTGCGGGCTCTCCGCGAGGTCCGCCGAGAGGACCGCGACGGTCTCCACGTCGAGCCGGATCCGCTCCCAGTCCTCCTCGGCGACGGCGAGGAAGGCGTCCACGACCCGGGGATCGAACTGCGAGCCCACGCAGCGGACGATCTCCGCGCGCGCGTCCTCGAAGGGGCGCGCCTTGCGGTAAGGGCGGTCGCTCGTGATCGCGTCGAGCGTGTCCACGACGTGGAAGATCCGGGCCCCGATGACGATGGTGTCCCCGGCGAGCGCCGCGGGGTACCCCGTCCCGTCCCACTTCTCCTGGTGCTGGAGGACGATGGACGAGGCGGGGCGGAGGTAATCCACCCGCTGGAGGAGGGCCCAGCCGAGTTCGGGGTGGCGCTTCATCTCGCCCCACTCCTCGGGCGTGAGGGGTCCGGGCTTCAGGAGCACGCGGTCGCGCACGCCGATCTTCCCGATGTCGTGGAGGAGGGCGCCGTGCTCGATCACGGTGAGCTCCGGCTCCCGGATCCCGAGCTGCTCGGCGAGCCGGCGGGCGTAGAGCGACACCCGCCGGGAGTGCCACTGCGTCTCCGCGTCCCGGTAGTCGAGGGCGGCGATGAGCCCCTCGAGGAGGGCCTGGGTCCGGACGCGGACCATCTCCTCGAGCTTCGAGTTGTACTCGCGGAGCTGCCCGTTCTGGCGCTGGACCTCGCCGGTGAGCCGCTCGTTCTCCCGCCGGAGGCGGGCGGCCTCCGCCGCCTGGTTCACGGTGGCGAGGAGCTCCTGCTGGTGCCAGGGCTTGGAGATGATCCGGAAGACCTCTCCCGAGTTCACCGCCTGCAGGGCGACCCGGAAGTCCTCGGCGGCCGTGCAGAGGACGCGGACCGCGCCGGGGAAGCGGGCGCGGGCCGCCTTGAGGAAGGTGATCCCGTCCATCTCCGGCATCATGTAGTCGGAGATCACGACGACCGGCGCGTCCCCCTCGATGGCGGCGAGGGCGCGGTCGGGGTTCGCGTAGCAGCGCGCCTCGAAGCCGGCCGACTCCAGGATCCGGCCGAGGGCGCGGAGGATGAGCTCGTCGTCGTCGACGACGAGCACCCGGTCGGCGAGGCCGGCCGGGCGCGGCGGGGCCACGGGGTGGGCCTGTCCTTCCATCGCGGGCGGGATCATAGCCCCTCCCCGCGGATGGCGCACCCCCGCGAACCGCCGGGTCGGAGAAACCCCGCCTCCGGGTCCGGAGGCTCGAAGACGCCGGGCCTCGGACCTCAGGCCAGACCTCAGGCCTCGGAGACGGCGGCCGAGAGCATCTCCTGAGGCCCGAAGCCCGAAGCGCCGGTCAGAAGCTCGAGAGGAACTCCTCGTTCGTGTCGAACTCGGAGAGCTTCTTCAGGAGCCGCTCCATCGCCTCCACCGGCTTCAGCGAGGCGAGCGCGCCCCGGAGGCGGCGCACCTTCTCGATCTCCTTCTGCGAGAAGAGCTTCTCCTCCTTGCGGGTGCCGGAGGCGCCGATGTCGATGGCCGGGAAGATCCGCCGCTCCGCGAGCTGGCGGGACAGCACGACCTCCATGTTCCCGGTCCCCTTGAACTCCTCGAAGATCACCTCGTCCATCCGCGAGCCCGTGTCGATGAGGGCGGTCGCGATGATCGTGAGGGAGCCGCCCTCCTCGGCCTTGCGGGCCGAGCCGAAGAGCCGCTTCGGCCGCTCGAGCGCCCGGCTGTCCACGCCGCCGGTGAGGGTCCGGCCGGAGGACTCGACCTCCTTGTTGTAGGCGCGGGAGAGGCGGGTGATCGAGTCGAGGAGGATCACGACGTCCTTGCCCCCCTCGACGAGCCGCTTCGCGCGCTCGAGGACCATCTCGGCGACGTGGATGTGCTCCTCGGTCGGCCGGTCGTTCGACGAGCCGAAGACGTCGCCCTGGATGTTCCGCTTCATGTCGGTGACCTCCTCGGGACGCTCGTCCACGAGGAGCACCATGAGGTGCACGTCCGGCCGGTTCGCCGTGAGGGCCTGGGCGATCCGCTGGAGCATGATCGTCTTGCCGGCCTTCGGCGGGGAGGTGATGAGGCCGCGCGCGCCGAGTCCGATGGGGGCGACGAGGTCGAGGACCCGCCCGATCATCTCCTCCGAGCGCGTCTCCATCACCGCCTTCTCGGTGGGATCGGTGGCGGTGAGGTTCTGGAAGTGGGTGCGCCGGGCGACCGCCATCGGGTCGGCCCCCTCGAGCGCGTCGATCTTCGTGAGCACCCGCTTCATGTTCCGGACGGTGGCCAGCCCCTTCACGAGGAGGCCGGGCTGCAGGTGCATCCGGTCCACGAGCCAGCGGGGCACCTCCACGTCGAAGGGCTGGGGCAGGTAGCTCCGCTTCGGGTCCCGCAGGTACCCGTTCCCCTTCCCCTCGAACTGCAGCACGCCCTCGACCTCCTCGGTCGTCTCGGGCTGGGCCTGCCCCCCGGCCTGCGCCGGGGCGGCCCCGTTCTGGGGGGGCTGTCCCTGGCCCGGCTGGCCGCCGGCCCCTGCGAGCTGGGCCCCGCCACCCTGTGCGGGCTGCTGTCCTCCCCGGCCCCGGCGGCCCCGGCGGCGCCTGCGCCGCCTGCCACCCTGCCCTCCCGGCTGGCCCTGGCCACCCTGGCCCGGGTCCCCCTCGGAGGCGTTCGACTGGTTCTCGGGGTCCTGCGGTGCCCCTCCCGCGGGCGCGGTGGGGTTCTGCTCGTTCTCGTTCATGCCTTCGTCTGCTCCGGTCGCCGGACGACGGAGCGCCCGGTCGACTCGCACTGTCTTGCACCTTGGGGCGGCGTCCGCGGACTCGAGAGCCTTCGGTGGTCCGTGGAGCGCCTGCCCCCCGATCCCGTCGCTGGCGCGCCGCGTCTTCGCGGCGCAGGCGGCTCGAAGCCAGGAGTCCGGCCGACCGGGGGTCCGTCCCTCCTCCGCGTGATGCCTGCGCTGCCCGCAGGGGGGAGACGGGCCGATCTGTAGCAGAATCGGCAGGGCTCGCGCGAGCCTTCGTCTCCCTATGGGGCCGGAAGGACCCACTCCGCCGGCAGGGCGAGGACCGGCCCCATCTCGGCGAGGAGCGGGAGGGCGCCGGCCTCGGGCCACGCGGCGAGGAGCAGGTCGAGGTGGCTCGCGTCTCCCGGCACGTCGAGCCCGGGGAGGGAGAGCGCCTCCGCGCCGGCCCGGCGGAGCTCGACGGGGTCGCCCGGCGGGATCCCGGCGCGTTCCCGCGCGAGCGCGACGGCGTCCGCGAGGGATCCGAGCCGGTCCACGAGCCGGCGATCGAACGCCTGGCGTCCGGTCCAGACCCTCCCTCCGGCGACCTCCTCGACCTCCGCGCGCGAGAGCCCTCGCCCCTCGGCGACGCGATCGACGAAGAGCGAGTAGAAGGCGGCGATCCGGCGCTCGACGGCCGCCCGCTCCGCGGGGCTCCACGGCTTCGCGGCGGAGTCCAGCTCCGCGACCTCCCCGCGGCGGCGGGACTCCCGGACGGCCGCGAGCTTCCCGAGCAGGCCGGAGAGGTCGGGCTTCAGCGCGAAGACGCCGATGGAGCCGGTGAGGGTGGAGGGCTCGGCGACGATGGCGTCCGCGCCCACGGCGGCGAGGTAGCCCCCGCTCGCCGCGGCGTCGCCCATGGAGGCGACGACCGGCTTGCGGGTCCGGGCGCGGACCACCGCGCGCCAGACGAGGTCGGAGGCGAGGCCGTCGCCCCCGGGGGAGTCGATCCGGAGGACGATCGCCTTCACCGAGCGATCGCCGGCGGCCCGGCGGAGCTGGCGCGCGACCGTCTCCGCGCCGGCGAGCCGGGAGCCGAGGAGGGAGCGGCTCTCCCCGGAGACGAGCGTCCCGTCCACGCGCACCACCTCGATCGCCGGGGTCGGCCCCCATCGCTGGGCCGCCCGCGCGGGCGCCGGCTCGTGGCGGCGGACGAGGCGGGTCCGCAGCCCGGATCGGGACGAGGCCCACCCCTCGAGCTCGTCCGGCCAGAGGACCGCGTCCACGAGCCCCGCCTCCTTCGCCTCCTCCGCGCCGAGGAGCCCCCGGTCCACGAGCTCGCGGACGCGCTCCGCCGGGAGCCCGCGCCCCGCCGCGACGTCCGCCAGGAAGCGGCCGAAGAGGTCGTCGAGGAGCGCGTCCGCGACCTCCCGGGCCTCGGGCGACGGGCCCGACCGGACGAGGGGCTCGGGCGCCGACTTCCACGCGCCGCGCGCGACGACCTCGAAGGCGACGCCGAGCCGGGCGAGCGCGTCGCGCAGGTAGAGCCGCGACGTGGCGATCCCCGTGATCTCCACGGTGGCGCCCGGGGGGGCGGCGATGGCGCTCGCGGCGGAGGCGAGCCAGTACTCCTTCGTGCCGCCGCCCGCGAGCCAGGCGAGCACCGGCTTCCGCTCCTGGATCGACCGCACCACCGCGCGCAGCTCCTCCACGCGCCCGGGGCCCAGGGGGAGCTTCTCGATCTTCAGGAGGACGACCGCGACGTCGGGGTCGGACCGCAGGGCCGCGAGGCGGGCGAGCAGGCGGCCGTAGGGGTCGCGGTCGCCGACGGTGAAGACGAGGACACGCCCGGGGCGGAGCTCCTCCCGGAGATCCACGGCCGCGGCGACGGACGGCGTGGAGGGCGCCCGGTACCGCTCGGCGGAGGACCGGAGGCCGAAGAGCCCCCCGGTGCGGCCCGGGAGCGGCGCGAGCCCGCCGGTGAGGCCGAGAGTGGGGCCGTTCCAGGAGAGCGCGACGACGGCGGAGGGATCGGGCGGCCGGCCCGCCTCCTCGCGGAGCGGGACGGCGATCTGCGCGGAGAGGGCGACGCCGCGGCGGAGCTCGGCGGCGGCGCCGAAGGCGAGGTGGGTGGCGTGGAAGTCGTCCCGCGCCCGGTCGTCGGCGACGAGGTCGGCGGAGAGGGTGAGGCCGTCCCCGAGGAGGCGGGTGGCGACCCCGAGGATCCACCGGGACGGGAGGCGCCGGCCGCCGAGCCATGCGTCGCGCCCGAGGGCCGCGGCGGCGAGGGAGAGGTGCCGGTGCGGGCGGACCGTGAGCCCGGCGTCCCAGCTGGAGAGCGGCTCCACCACGGGGTCGGGAGAGGAGAACCGGTTCCAGGCGAACCCGAGGGAGAAGGTCCGGGCGTCTCCCGCCGAGAGCGCGAGGGTCCCCTTGCGGTAGCGGCGTCCCCCGGCGTCGCCGGGCCGCACCCACTCCTGCGAGGCGCCGAGCGAGAGGGGGCCGAGCCCGGCCGCGGCGTAGAGCCCGTCGGCCCGCGAGCCCTCCTCGCCCGCGTCGACCTCGCGGAACCACTGGAGGGTGAGGCGGCGGACGAAGCCGGCGGCCGCCGGGGTCGAGCCGAGCCCGGAGGGCTCCTCCGCCGCCGCGATCCCGGGCACGGGGAGGGTGAGCCCGGAGGGGATCCCGCCCTCGCGATCGAGGGCGGCGAGGACCTGGGCGCGGGCCGATCCCGCGGAGGCGAGGAGGGCCGCCGCGAGGGCGGTGTTCACGAGGCGTCGCATGGGAGGCTCCCGGCGGATTCTACGCCCCCTACTCCTCGTTCCCCGCGTCCTCCACGGCGCGCAGGTGCTCCTCGCCGAGCGGGACGAGGTTCCCCGCGCGGTGCTGGCGGAAGAGCTCCAGGATCTGCTCCTTGTGGGGCCTCACCTTGCCGAGGGGGCACGCCTCCCAATCCTTCATGGGCTCGTCGCAGTAGCCCATCCGGCGGTCGCCGCACTTCGGCTGCAGGTAGCCGCCGATCTCGGGCACGGCCTTCATCACCTCCCGCCGCATGAGGGCGACCATGTGGCGGATCTCCCACTGCGCGCGCCAGCAGAGGCGGAGGTCGGCGATGTGGAGGAGCTCGGTGAAGTTCACCATGATCTGGAAGTTCGTGGGGGTCGCGTTGGGCAGGACGAACCGCGCGTCCTCCGCCGGGATCCCCTTCGCGAGGGCGTCCTCGTACACCCGGGTGATCTCGCGCATGAGCCGGTCGTACTCGTCCGCCATCCCGGGGACCTTCCCCCAGGTCTTCGGCATCACGTACTCGAGCCGCTCCTCCCTGTAGCGGACGTACCGCTGCGACTGCTGCTCGAAGCTGATGCCGATCCGGTGGCGGACGAGCTGGTGGCTGAGGGCGCGGGAGACGCCGGAGATCCCGAACCAGAAGACGACCTGCTCGAGGGGGGAGGCGTGGCCCGTCTTCAGCCGCTCCTGGATGAACTCCTTGATCTTGCCGGCGGGCGTCCGGCCGTCGCGGATCTCCGCCCAGACCTCGCCCGGGGTCTTGGGCGTGTAGCAGGTGCGGTAGGCGCCGTAGAGCTTCTGGAGCGGGTCGCGGGCGTGGTCGATGAGCGTGACTTCGAGCGGCATGGCGTGGTTACCTACCACCTCGCCATGACGGCCGGAAAGCCCGCCAGGGAATCCCGCGTGGAGGTCACGGAGCTCGTGATGCCCGGCGACGCGAACTCCCTCGGGACGGCCTTCGGCGGCAAGGTGATGCAGTGGATCGACCTCGCCGCCGGGATGGCCGCGATGCGCCACGCGCGCACGCCCGTCGCCACCGCCTCGATCGACCAGCTCTCCTTCCTCGCGCCGGTCCGGATCGGGCACATCGCGATCCTCGTGGCCCAGGTGAACGCCGTCTTCTCCACCTCGATGGAGGTCGGGGTGGAGGTCACGACGGAGGACCCCCGGACCGGGGAGCGGCGGAGGACGTGCGATGCCCTCCTCACCTTCGTCGCGCTCGGCCCGGACGGGAGGCCGTCCCCGGCGCGGCCCCTCGTGGCGGAGTCGGACGAGGAGCGCGGGCGGCAGCGCGACGCCGAGGTGCGGCGCGAGGCGAGGCTCCGGCTCCGGGACGAGCTGCGCGCGGCGGCGGCGGCCCGGAAGCGGTGAGCGGGGCCGCGCCGGCGAAGGGAGGGCCGCTCGCGATTCGTGATCGGCCCCTGGCCTCGGGCCTCGGGAACGGCGGCAGTGAATGCCTCCCCGAGACCGCTCGTGGTTCCCCCGAGCGTGTCGAGTGGTCGCCACGAGCGGATGGCAGAGTCCGCTCGCCCTGAGCCTGTCGAAGGGCGAGCGGGGACACGGCGCACCATGCCTGGCTCGATGCACGAGGAGCCCGTAGGGCGTTGCGCCCCCGCTTCGCGCTGGCGCGCAGCGCGGGGGCCTGGTCAGGCGGCAGCTTCTCAGGTCCCAGCGCGGATCCGGGCCCACAGGCTCGCCGGGTCGTGGAGGGTGAGCCTCACGGCCCCCGCCTCGATGAGCGAGCCCGGGGAGATCGCCACGGGCTCCCCGCGGATCGGGACGCCGTCCACGCGCGTCCCGTTCCGGGAGCCCGCGTCGCGCACCGTCCAGCGCCCGTCCGCCTCGCGCCGGAGCACGAGGTGGACGCGGGAGAGCGTGGCGTCGTCGATGACGAGGTCGTTGTCCGATTCGCGCCCGAGCTTCACCTCGGGCCCCGGCCGCCGCGGGGCGAGCTCGATGGCGAGAGACTCCCCCGCCTCGAGGAGGCGGGTGTTCGGCCCCGCGACGAGCGTGTCGCGCCGGGCGGCGGGCGGGCGCCAGGGTCCGGCCTCCCACACGATCCAGTCGCCGGCCCGCTCCCGCTGGAAGTCCTCGAGCGAGGCCGCCGCGTGCGTCTTCCTGAGCCAGGAGAGGAGGTAGCTCTTCAAGCCGGTGTCGCCCCCGCGGGCGGCGTGGAGCGCGCCCCGCCGCGGCAGGATATGCACGCCAGGCCCGCTCGTGTCGAGTTCCGGCGCGTGAACCACCCGCCAGGACGCGGCCTCCTCCTTCCGTTCGCCCTGAGCCTGCCGAAGGGCGAACTCCGCGGCCCGACCCGGGGCATCGCCGCCTTCACCCCCGCAGGGCGGCGGCGACGACGCCGGGGAGGCCGAGCCAGCGGCGGCGGGCCTCGAGCGCGACGATCCGCCGGCCGAGGACCTGGGCGGTCCGGTGGCTCGGGAAGTAGGGGGGCTTGATCGGGACCCGGGCCGGGTGGCGGATCACCGTCTTCTCGGTCTCCTCCAGCATGAGGGTGTTGTGCACGAACCCGCGCCCGCTCCGCGCGTCGGAGAGCGGCTGGCCGGGGAAACCGCCCCACGGCGCCGTCCCGAAGGCGAAGCCGTAGCCGGCCCAGGTGTTCACCGCGACCGTCCCGTACCGGAGGCGGCGGACGCCCCGCTCCAGCGCCGGGCGGAGGGCGGCGTCGGCGAGGACGGCGGGCGGGACGACGAGGTTCGCCGAGAGCGTCCCCCAGAGCCGCTCGTTCGCGAAGGACACCGCCGCGTCGAGGAACTCGCTGGGGTCCTCGGAGCCGATCTGGGTCTCCGCGACGAGCGAGCAGAAGGCCTCCACCCGGAGGAGGTCGTCGTCCGCGCCCGGATCGATCCCCGGGACGATCGCCCAGGGCAGGGTCCCCTCGCCTCCCTCCGGGGAGCTCCGGACCGAGGGGCGCCCGCCGGTGAGCCTCCGGAAGCGGTCCGCGGCGCCGGGGTACCAGGCCCGGCGCGGCGCCGTCCCGAACAGCGCCCGCTCCACGAGGCCGAGGAACCGGTCCCGCTGGCGCCAGCCGCGCGGCAGGACGAGGACCTGGGCGGCGACGCAGTTGAAGGAGGCGTTCTGCGTGATCATCCCGGCGACGCTCTCCGCCTGGAAGGCGAGGGCGCGATCGTCCCAGGGGCCCGGGGCGACGAGCACCGGGGCGACGTCGCCGAGCTCGCTCGTGATCTCCTTCTGGAGGAGCGGCCGCCCGGCCGCCTTCCGCTCCTCGCGCCCGGGCCCCGGCGGGCCCCAGACGATCCGGTCGTGGGTCGCCCCGGAGCCGGTCACGTGGACCTCGTCCACGCCGGGGTGCTGGGCAAGGTGGCCGCCCTCCTCCGCGCCTCCGTACACGATCGCGAGGACCCCCGCGGCGATCGCCTCGGAGAAGGCGTCCTCCAGGATGGGCCCGACGTAGGCGTTCACCGGGTTCACCTTGAGGACGCAGACCTTCCCCTCGTTGAAGAGCTTCGTCGCGACGTCCGTCGCGGCGATCGAGTTCACGTTGCCGGCCCCGAGGACGAGGCAGACCTTCCCGGAGTGGTCCGGCGCCCGGTGGAAGCGGGCCCGCCGCTCGTGCATCCGCTCCTCGGTCACCCCCTCGAGGAAGTGGACCTCGCCGCTCACGCCCGCGAAGAGGGCGCGGTCGAGGAGGCCGTGCGGGAAGACCCGGGAGGCGAGGCGGCCGTCCTCGGTCTCGAAGGTCGGACCGACGGGCGTGTTCCCGTTCCGCGCCAGCATCGCGAGGGAGCGGGCGAGCTGCCGCAGGATCCTCACGTTGACGTACGCCGCCGCGAGCCACTCGTCCCCCGCGGCGGGGCCGTCGAAGTCGAGCCCCTTCGCCGCGCAGCCCTCCCGGACGAGCCGCTCGGCGCTGCGCTCCGCGCCGCGGAGCATGGAGCGGGCGAGCGCGATCCGCGCGGGGAGGGAGGCGGACGCCCAGCGGGGCGCCGCCTCGCGCAGCCGCTCCACGGCCTCGTCGAGGCGGCGCGTGGGGGTCGGGGGGGGAGAGGCGGTCATCGGCTCGTGTCCGGCGGGGGAGGGACGGAAGCCACTCTACCGGATGGACGCGGAGGATGGCGGCCGCCCCGGCCGCGCGATACGAGAGGAACACGGCCCGCGAGGGGGTCGCGGGGCGTGGGGGAGGGGGCGGGAGCCCGCGAGTCCTACTTCCCGAGGAGGGAGGCCGGAGGCACGCCGAGCGCCTTGGCCATCTTCTCGATCGTCTCGAGGGGCGGCGAGCGCTGGCCGCGCTCGAGCATCGAGACGTAGGACACGGAGATCCCGACCTTGTCGGCGAGCGCCTTCTGGGAGAGCTTCTTCTTGGAGCGGAGGCGCCGGACGTTTCCCGCGAATCTGGTCAGCAGGTCCATAGGCCAAACGGATAGCAAACGCGGGGTCCCGGGGCTGCGTCCTTTTCGGGGCCTGCCCGAGCGAACTCGACCCTGAGTGATGGGGGGCTCACGGTGCGGCGATTCGCCGGCCCGTGCGGGAGCAGGAACGCCGGGCCGGGGGGGGGCGGCGCGCACGAGCCGTGCAGGCAAGAGGCTGGCGCCTCCCCCGCGAGCGGGTCAGAATCCCGGGGGATGCTCCAGGGAGAGCTCGCCACCCTTCCGCTCGCGGACCTGCTCCAGTGGCTCGACCAGAGCCGCCGCTCCGGCGTCGTGGAGATCGACACGGGAGAGGGTGCCCCGTTCTGGCTCCAGGTGAGCGACCGGCGGATCGTGGCCGCCGCGCGCCCGCCCGGAGAGCCCTCCGGGCTCGACACGCTCGCGGGCTGGCGCCACTCCGAGCCGCCCCCGTCCCTCTGGCCGGAGGCCTGCGCGGATCGGATCGTGGACCTCTTCCTCTCGCCGTCCCACGGGCGCTTCACGCTCTCCGACGACGCCTCGGGCTTCGACGACGGGGTGCCGCTCGACCTCGGCCTCGCGCAGGCCACGCTCGAGGGGCTCCGCCGGCTCGACGAGTGGCCGGACCTCGACCGTCACTACCCGTCGGAGTCGGCGCTCCTCTGCGCGGACTCGCAGGGGAGGGGGCGCACGCCGGGGCAGCGCGCCCTGCTCGAGGCGGCGCGCCGGCGCGTCTCGGTGGCGGAGGCCCGGCTCGCCCTCGTCCTCTCGCGCCCCGCGATCCTGCGGCGGATCGAGGCGCTCCGCGAGCTCGGGCTCGCCCACGTGGAGGGGATCGCCCCCCACGCCGACCCGGTCTCCCGCCTCGTGAGCCAGGCGCAGGCGCTCGTCGCCGAGCGGCAGTTCGACGAGGCGGCCATCGTGTTCCGCAGCCTCCTCGCCGCCGACCCGTCCGACCGGCGCGTGCGGAGCCTCCTCCGCGAGGCGGAGCGGGAGCAGGTCGCGGCGCTCTACGAGGAGCTCTCGCCCGTCGCGGTCCCGGTCCTCCTCGGCGGCGCGCGCTCGTTCGACACCCCCGCCGGCCGGAGGCTCACCGCGATCGACAAGGAGGTCGCGTCGCGCGTGAACGGGCGGTGGGACGTGGCGAGCATCTCCCTCGCCTGCCCCCTCCGCGAGGTGGAGACCCTGAAGTCGATCCGGAAGCTCGTCCGGCTGGGGCTCCTCGATCTCGTCGAGGCGCGGTGAGGGCGCTCACGCTCCGGAAGGGAATCCGCTCGCCCTGAGCCTGTCGAAGGGCGAACGTCGCGGCTCGACGCGAGCGATGACGGCCCTCACACCCGCTCCGCCTTCACCGCCGCGGCCACGAGGACGTAGAGGGCGAAGAGGGCGTCCTGCTCGTTCACGGTCGCGTCGGGCTTCTGCGCGAGCCGGCCGAGCCGGAGGAACTCCCTCCCGTCGAGGCCGAGGAGGGCCGCCCGCGCGGCGGCCCGCGTCTCGTCCACCGGGAGCGCGGCGAGGATGTCCGCCACCGCGTGGGCCGCGGCCCGGACCGCGGCGCCGTAGGTCCGCTCGGCGATCGCGTGCTCGGTCGCGGCGATGGCGGCGGAGGCGGAGGTGCCGAGTCGGGAGAAGGAGACGCCGACGAGCGCCGCCGGATCGGCCTCCTCGGAGGGGGCGGCCTCCGCGGCGGCGGAGATCCGGGAGGCGAGCTCCGACCCCCCGCCGGAGAGGACGACGGGTGCTCCGGGGGGGCGCTGGGGCTGCCGGGCCCGGAGGTCCTTCACCACGAGGCGGGTGATCTCCTTCAGCGCCTCCATGATCCCGTGGCCGCGGTTCGCGACGGTCTCGATCTCGGGGACGCCGTGGCGGTTGAGCTCGCGCCGCAGCTCCGCGACGGGGAGGACGCCGGGGAGGTCCCGCTTGTTGTACTGGACGACGCAGGGGAAGTGCCGGAGCTCGATGCCGAGCTCCGCGAGGTTCGTCTCGAGGTTGGAGATCGACTCCGCGTTGGAGTCCCGCGCCGCCGGCTGGGAGTCGGCGACGAACACGACGCCGTCGGCCCCGTTGAGCACGAGCTTGCGGGTCGCGTCGTAGAAGACCTGGCCCGGCACGGTGTAGAGCTGCAGCCGCAGGGTGAGCCCGCGGACCTGCTCGATCCGGAGCGGGAGGAAGTCGAAGAAGAGCGTCCGGTCGCCCTCGGTGGAGAGGCTGATGAGCTGTCCGCGCGACTCGGGGCGCACCCTCGAGTGGACCTGCTGGAGGCTCGTCGTCTTCCCGGAGAGGCCCGGGCCGTAATAGACGATCTTCGCGGAGATCTCGCGCGCGAGCGGGTTGACGGTCGACACCGCCGGGAATCGTAGCCCAGCCGGAGGGGCCGAGGAATTCCGCCCCTCGTCGCGGTGCGGGGGGTCGGCTAGGACCCGAGGGCGAGGAGGCCGTCCGCCACGGCGGCGAGGTCCGGGCCGGAGACGTCCGGCGGCGGCATCGCCGGGTGCCAGAGCCGCTCCAGGCGGGACGCCCAGCCCGTCGCGAGCCCGGCGCGCCGCGCGCCCTCGAGGTCCCAGGCGTGGACCGCGATCATCGCGATCCGGCCGGGCGGGAGACCGAGGGACGAGGCCGCGTGGAGGTAGATCTCCTTCCCCGGCTTGTACCGGCGGATCTCGTCCACCCCCATGACCCGCGACACGAGCGGGAGGAGGCCGGCGCGGTCGAGGAGGGCGCGGGTCGCCTCCACGCCGCCGTTGGAGAGGGTCGCCACGGTGACGCCCCCGGCCCGGAGCCGCTCCATCGCGGGGCGGACGTCGGGGTGGGGGTCGAGCGTCTTGAAGCCGTCGAGGACGGCGTCGATCGCGGCGTCCACGGGCGCGAGGCCGCGCTGCGCGGCGAGGACCCGCAGGGCGCCGCCCGCGATCTCCCGGAACGGCTTGAACGTCCCGCTCGCGTCGAGCGCGAAGGCGTCGCGGAGGATCCGGCAGAAGAAGAGGTCGAGGTCGGCGCCGAGGTCGAGGGCGGCGAGGCGCGGGCGGAGCGGCTCGAGGGGGAAGATCGTCTCGATCACGTCGAAGACGGCGGCGGCGGGGCGCATGGCGCGGAGCATCGCGCGGCGCGGCGGGGGCGGGCAACGGACCCGTGAGGGCCGGGCGCCGGCGTGGTAGAGAGGCGCCATGCCGAGCACCTCCCTCGCCTTCGCGAGCCGGGCGGAGCACCGGGCCTGGCTCGCGTCGCAGGCCGCCCTCCCGGATGGCTTCCGCGCCGGGACCGCCTCGATCGAGTTCGTCCCGGTGGAGGTCCCGAAGCCCTCCCGGATGAACGTGACCCTCCTCGCCGTCGACCGGCCCACCGCCGCGTTCGCGGCGAAGTTCACGCGGAACGCCTTCCCCGGCGCGCCGGTCCTCGTCGGCCGGGAGCGGCTCGGCGGCCCCGCGATCGGCGCGGTCGTCGTGAACAACAAGGTGTCGAACGTCTGCGCCCCGGGCGGCGTGGAGGCGGCGGAGCGGATCTGCGCCGAGGCGGCGAAGGTGCTCGGGCTCTCCGCCGGGGAGGTGCTCCCCTCGTCCACCGGCGTCATCGGCTGGCGGCTCCCCGTGGAGGCGATCGTGGGGGCGCTCCCCGCGGCGAAGGGCGCCCTCCAGGCGCGGACGATCCTCCCCGCGGCCGAGGCGATCATGACGACCGACCTCTACCCGAAGGTGCGCAGGGCGGCCGCGGGGGAGGGGTGCGTCGTCGGGATCGCGAAGGGGGCGGGGATGATCGAGCCCGACCTCGCGACGATGCTCGTCTACGTCCTCACCGATCTCGACGTCCCCCGCGAGCGGCTCCGGGCCGCGCTCGACGCCGCGGTGGAGGGGAGCTTCAACTCCATCACGGTGGACTCCGACACGAGCACCTCCGACACCGTCGTCCTCCTCTCGTCCGGGAGGCGCCCCGCTCCGCCGGGAGACGCGTTCGAGCAGGCCCTCGCCCGGGTCTGCGGCGATCTCGCCGAGGACGTCGTGCGGAACGGCGAGGGGGTCCACCACGTCCTCCGCGTCTCGGTGCGGGGGGCGCGGACCTTCGAGGAGGCGCGGGGCTTCGGCAAGGCGGTCGCGAACTCGCCGCTCCTCAAGGCGGCGGTGAACGGGAACGATCCGAACGTGGGGCGGCTCCTCTGCGCCGCCGGGAAGCACGCCGGCGCGCTCCGGATCCCGCTCGACCCCTCGCGGGTCACGATGAAGGCCGGCGGGGAGGTCGTGCTCGAGGGCGGGGCGATGCGGCTCGACCCGGAGAAGGAGCGGCGGCTCGTCCGGCACATGAAGGAGGCGGAGCTGTACGCGAGCGCCCCCGCGCCCGACGGCACCTTCAAGCCGCCGATCGACTTCCCGCCCCACGAGCGGCGGGTGGAGATCGAGATCGATCTCGGGATGGGCGCCGCGGCCTGCGCCGTCCTCGGCGCGGACCTCACCCACGAGTACGTGACGGAGAACGCGGACTACCGGAGTTGAACCTCACCCCCGGCCGGCCCCCGCGTTCTCCAGCGCCGCGGCGAGCGGGAAGGTGAGGGCGTCCCTCGTCCCGGAGAACGTCCGGCGCAGGCCGAGCCGCGTGAAGTCGACGACGTCGAGCGTCGAGCGCGACCAGGCGTCGCCGCCCATGACGCAGACGAGCTCCTCGCCGGGGAGCGCCCGCGTCCCGTGGCCGGGGCCTCCGCCGGGGAAGCCGACGAAGTCGCCGGGGCCGATCTCGTGGGACTCGTCGCCGATCTCGGCGACGCCGCGGCCGGAGAGGACGTAGAGCCACTCCTCGTCCCGGAGGTGGACGTGGTGGACGAAGGACTCCTTGCCCGCGGGCACGCGCGCGTGGACGACGGCGACGCGGCGCAGCCCCGCCGGGCGCGAGAGCGCGGAGAGGTGGACCTCGGAGGAGGTGCCCTGGGGGTGGCGGTAGACGAGGGGCGCCGCCCGCTCCGCCTCGCGGACGAGGACGCGGGGCGGCCCCTTCCCCTCGGGTGCGGGGACGAGCTCCGGGGGGAGCTCGGCGTCGCCGGGGAGGAAGGGGATCTCGGCCTCCATCGGGTAGACCGCGACGCGCCGCCCGATCCGGACGAGCCGGCGCCGGAGGCGCGGGAAGTCGGCGACCTCCACGTCGGGGATCACCTCTCCCCCCACGAGCACCCGGAGGTCGCGGTCCCCGGTGGCGCGGAGGTGGTGGGCGATCCCGGGTGGGAAGCCGAGGAAGTCCCCGGGCCCCACCTCGTGCTCCGCGTCCTCCACCTCGGCGACCCCGCGCCCCTCGAGGACGTAGAGCCACTCCTCCTCGCGGTGGTGGCGGTGGAAGACCGCCGACTCCTTGCCCGGGGGGATCCAGGCGAGGTTCACCGCGATGCGTCCGAGACCGGCGAGGCGGGAGAGCATCCAGCCGTGGAGCTCGGCGCCGGGGTTGTAGGGGTGGCCGCCGGCGTAGGCGGGGCCGCGCTCGGCGGCGCGGACGATGCGGCGGGGCGAGGGATCGGGCATGCGATCCCGTACCGCATCGCACGGCGCGTGTCGCCCGGGATCTCGGAGCGAGGGCCGGCCGCCCTCACCACGAGACGAGCGCCTCGAAGCCGCCCATGGCCATCCGCCTCGGATCGAACGGCGCGTTCCGCTCCATCTCCCCCATCATCCGCTTCATCCGCGGGTCGGCCATCACCGCGGCGTTCACCCGGTCGCGGTGGGCGCGGGACCGGTAGACGATGAAGGAGAAGAACGCCGTCTCCCCCTTCTTCAGCCCCGCCAGCTTCGGGAAGCCCTTGCCGAAGGGGACGGCGAGGTCGTCGCCCACGCACTCGAAGTAGGCGAGCGCGCCGTGCTTCTTCCAGAGCGCGGCGCCGAACCGGGCCTGGACGAGGTAGTCCTTCACCTTCCGGCGGGCGATCGGGATGACGAAGCCGTCGACGTAGCGGGCCATGAGCTTCTTCCTCCGCCCGGCGGCGAGGGCCGTCGCGGCCCCGGCGCGGGCGCGCGCATCACAGCGCGCGGCGGTGGACTTCGCAAGCGCCCTCCCTGGGTCGCTCCGCGACCGCGGCGCGGCGGCGAGCCCGGAGCGGGCGCGCGCCGAAACGCGCGAGGCCCTCGACCCCGGTTCGAGAGGATCCGTTCGCCCTGAGCCTGTCGAAGGGCGAACGCTGCGACTCGAGCGATCACCGGGGGGGATCCGAGCGGTTGGCGAAACGCGCGAGGCCCCGGATCCGCGCGGACCCGGGGCCTCGGTTCGACGGGAGCGGGCCGGAGCGTCCGCCTCAGCGGATCCCCGCCGCGTCGCGCGGCGGCCGGCCGTGCTTCCACCAGCGCTCGACGAGGCCGGGGAAGTCGTACCAGGCGACGTCGGGCGGCATCTGCGAGGCGCCGTCCCAGGCCGTCGGCCGGCGGGGGTCGCCCGGCCCGGGGACCACGAGCGAGCCGACGAAGTCGCCCTTCTCGTAGACCTTCGCGACGAGCTTCGCGAGGTGGGCCATCTCGGCCTCGCCCATCTTGCCGGTCGCGGTCGCCTGGTAGAACTGGACCGTCACGCGGACCGGGAAGCGGGCGTCGCGCTCCACGGTGAGGCCGGCGAGCTCGGTGAAGGGCCCCTCGAGCGGTCCGTGGCCGAGGACGGCGATCTCCATGTCGGAGCGGTCGGCGGACTTCATCTCCATCGCCTTCGCGCCGGCGGCCATCGGGGCCGGGGCCGACTCCGGGTAGAGGGCGCGGCGCGGCGGCCGGCGGACGACGAGCGGCACCTGCACGAGCATGAGGAGGTTCGCGTCCTCGCCGAGGCTCGCGACCGACTCGCCGTTCGAGGTCGTGCCGCGCTCGAAGACGTCGGAGATCCGCTCCGCGGTGAGCGGCGCGCGCTCGCCTCCCGCGTTGAAGAAGAGCCGCTGGCCCCAGCTCGCGCCGCCGGAGACGCCGTCCCGCGCGTTGTCCACGATCGTGAGCGAGGTCCCCTGCCGCGTGACGAGGAGGGTGAGCACGGCCGGGTGGCCGGCCGACGACTGGTAGTTGAAGATCACCGGGTGGAAGGTCGCCTTCCCCTGCTTCGGCACCGGCAGGAACGCCGCCTGCGCGGAGACGAGGGCGTGGGTGTCGCGCGGGGCGAGGAGGGAGCCGCCGCGGATCGCGCCCGCGTCCGGGAGGGAGAGGAAGCGGCCGGGGGTCTCGAGGAAGTCGCGCAGCGTGATCGCCCGCTCCTCGCCCCCCTTCTTCTCGTTCCCGACCCGCAGCCAGATCCGGTCGAGCCGGACGTCGGCGGTCTTGTCCGAGAAGTTCGGGAAGCGGAGGACCGGCATGAGGGCGAGCTTGCGGCCGCCGCCCTCGCCCGAGACGACCTCGATCGTCACGTCGCTGATGTTCGGCCCGACGGACGAGCCCTGGAAGCGGCCGGTGTCCTCCCAGAGGACGTTCAGGAGCTGGAGGCCGTGGCGGGAGGCGAGCGACTGGGCCTCGCCGTCGGAGACCATGTTCGCGACCCGGTGGACGACGGCGTCGTACGGCGCCGGGGCGGGGCGGGCGATGGCGGGCGCGGCCCGGGGCACGGTGAAGCCGACCGCGAGGGCGGTCGCGACGGCGAGGCGGAAGGTGCGGGCGGGGGTCCTGGGGTTCATGTGTTCCTCCGTTGCGTTCACAGGGAGGAACGGGCGAGGGCGGGGAAGGATCTACCGCTCGGGTCGCAGCGGACGCCGGGCGGCCCTGCGGTCCGCCGCCCGGCCGCCCGCCGGCCGGAAAGCCCCGTGCTTTCGCGGCCCGGAAGCGGCACCCGGCCTGCAAAGGCCGCGGGCATGGACTCCACCCACACCTTCGAGGAGATGGCCCGCGCCTCCGCCAGGGCCGGTGCGGCGGCGGCCTGCGCGGCGGAGGCGACCGCCCTGGACGTCCGCGCGAGGTCCGAGCCGCCGGAACGGGCCGAGCCGCTCCACGGGGCGGCCCGGGGGCTTCGGGTCGCGGCGCGGATCCTCTCCCAGCTCGAGCCCGCCCAGCGGCCCGCGCCGTTCCGGCCCGTCGG
>JBBIPT010000011.1:0-30047 GCA_037442705.1 Anaeromyxobacter sp. | reverse complement strand
CGACCCGGCATGGCCGCCCGCCGCTGGGATCGCCCCGACGCGCACGATCACGTCCTCCTCCTCGTGGCGGGCGATCCGGGGCTCGGCCGGGCCATCCGCGACCGGCTCGCCCGGGTCGCCGGGCGGGCGGCCGCCCGGAGCGGCCGCCACCCGCGCTTCAAGATCCTCGCCGCGCCGGGCCCGCGGGAGGCCGTCCGGCGCGCGACGCCCCCCGTGTCCGCCGTCGCGCTCGACCCGTCGGAGCGCGGGGGCGCGGGGCTCGACGCGATCCGGGCGCTGCGGGAGGCGCGGCCGGACCTCGCCATCCTCGCCTACGGCGTCGGCTCGCCCACCTCCGACGCGATCGCGTCGGTGATGGCCGGCGCCGACTTCTTCCACGACTGCTCCGGGGCGGGGTGCGAGGGGTTCGAGCGCGCCCTCGAGCTCGCGATCGACCGCCGCCGGCTGGGACGGCTCATCGAGCGGAACCAGGAGGAGGCGGAGGAGGCGCGGCGGCGGCTCGCCCAGCTCTCCGGCGACCTCGTCCGGGCGGTCCCCGGCTTCCGCCCGATCGCCTCGCGGGAGGACGTCCTGCCGTTCCGGGAGGCGGCCCGCCGCTACCTCCTCGCCGCCGCCCAGCTCTACGCCGGCGACGCGCGCGGCCTCGCAAAGGCCCTCGGCGTCTCCTATTTCGCCCTGCGGCGCCTCCTCGCCCGCTACGAGGTCCCGTACCCGGCGGCGAGGTCGCGGAAATAGGGGACACCCTCACTCCTTGGCTGACCACACGAGAAGTGCTATCGATCGTCCCGTGCGGTACCCGCAAGACGGTTTGCGGAATCCGCAACCAGGCCCACGACCCACCAGAGGAGCACCGATGCCCAGCCTCGCCGACAAGTTCGCCGTGAACCTCAAGAGCGAGCGGACCCGCCGCAAGCTCTCCCAGGAGGCCCTCGCCCACAAGGCGGGGCTCTCCGTCTCCTACATCTCGATGCTCGAGCGCGGGCAGCGCACGCCGCCGCTCGACACGCTGGAGTCCCTCGCCAAGGCGCTCTCCGTCTCCGCGACGTCGCTCCTCTCCTGACGGGGTGCCGGCCTCCCCGGCCGGCGTGCATCCGGGGTCGAGATCGCTTATGTTCCCCGGCGACTCGACCCCGGACCCGGAAAGGACGCAGGAATGGCTCGCATGGTGAACTGCATCAAGCTCGGCAAGGAGCTGCCGGGCCTCACCTTCAAGCCGTTCCCGAACGAGCTCGGGCAGCGCATCTTCGACGGCGCCTCCCAGGAGGCGTGGAAGATGTGGCTCGAGCACTTCAAGATGATCATGAACGAGTACCGGCTGTCGCCGAGCGATCCGCGGACTTCGCAGATCCTCTTCCAGCAGGCGGAGCAGTTCTTCTTCGGCGAGGGCGCGAAGCTCCCCCCGGACTACCGGCCCCCGCCCTCGAAGGGGTAGCCGTCCGGGCGGGCCCGATGCGGAGACGGTGGAGCGGTCGCCGGATTCCGCCCGCCCTGACGAGGCGGTAGAGGGGTCGCCAGGTTCCGCCCGCCCTGGCGAGGCGGTAGAGGAGTCGCCAGGTTCCGCCCGCCCTGGCGAGGCGGTAGAGGAGTCGCCAGGTTCCGCCCGCCCTGGCGAGGCGGTAGAGGAGTCGCCAGGTTCCGCTCGCCCTGAGCCTGTCGAAGGGCGAGCAGCGGGAAGATCACGACGTGCGCGGCCCCGGCGACATCCTCCTCGTCTCGACCTACGAGCTCGGCCACCCTCCCCACGGGGTGACCCTCCCCGGCGCGTTCCTCGTGCGGGCGGGGTACCGGCCTGCGGCCCTGGACCTCGCCGTGGAGCGGCACCACCCCGAACGGGTGCGGGGCGCGAGGCTCGTCGTCGTCTCCGTCCCGATGCACACCGCGATGCGGCTCGGGCTCGCCTTCGCGAGAAGGGTCCGCGCGGAGAACCCCTCCGCGGTCCTCTGCTTCCACGGCCTCTACGCGCCGCTCAACGCCTCCCTCCTCCTGCGCGTGGGGGCCTCCGCCGTCCTCGGCGGGGAGTGCGAGGAGGAGCTCGTCGCGCTCGCCCGGGCCGTGGAGGAGGGCGGGGACCTCTCCCGCTTCGTCCTCCGGGGTGGCGAGGCCGCGCCCCGGGCCCGCCTCGACCAGCCCGTCCCCTGGCGCGACGCCCTCCCTCCCCTCTCCCGCTACGCGCGGCTCGTGGGGAGGGATGGGGAGGAGCGGCTCGCCGGCTACCTGGAGGCGACCCGCGGCTGCAAGCACCTCTGCCGGCACTGCCCGGTCGTGCCGATCTACCGGGGGCGGTTCGTGGCCGTCCCCGCGGAGGTCGTGCTCGCGGACGCGGACCGCCAGATCGCGGCCGGCGCCCGCCACCTCACGTTCGGCGATCCCGACTTCCTGAACGGCCCCGGCCACGCCCTCGCGATCGCGCGCGCCCTCCACGCGCGCCACCCCGACGTCTCGTTCGACTTCACGGCCAAGGTGGAGCACCTCGTGAAGCTCCCGGCCGCCGTGGCCGAGCTCGCCTCGCTCGGGGCGCTCTTCGTGACGTCGGCGGTGGAGTCGCTCGAGGAGGAGGTGCTCGCCCGGCTCGACAAGGGGCACTCCCGCGCAGACGCCCTCCATGCGTTCGAGATCTGCGAGCGGGCCGGGCTCGCCCTCCGGCCGTCCCTCGTGCCGTTCACGCCCTGGTCCACGCTCGACGGGTTCCTCGGTCTCCTCGACGACTTCGAGGCGCGCGGCGTCCTCGGGCAGCTCGACCCGGTCCAGCTCTCGATCCGGCTCCTCGTCCCGCCCGGCTCGCTCCTCGAGGGCGATCCGTCGATCCGGTTCGAGGGGCTCGACGAGGAGGCGCTCTCCTGGCGCTGGACGCACCCGGACCCGCGGATGGACGCGCTCCAGGCGCGCGTCGCCGCCGAGGTGGAGGCGGCCTCGGCGCGGAAGGAGGAGCCGCTCGCGACGATCGCGCGGGTGAAGGTGCTCGCGCTCGCGGCGGCGGGCCGCCCCCACGGCCACGTCCGGACGCTCGCGCCCGATCCGCGGCGCGTGCCCCGGCTCACGGAGAGCTGGTTCTGTTGAGCGGAGCCGACCGGGGGCCAGTTCGGCTCCCTCGAGGGCGGGTGAAGCGGCCCATCCAGTCGTCGCCGAACCACCCGCGCGCGGCATGGTCGTCATGGGTTCGGCAGAGCACTCTCAGGTTGTCTACCGTCGCGGGTCCGCCGCACGCCTCCGGGACGACGTGGTCGAGCTCGCAGCGGAGCGTGGAGCCGCAGATGCCGCCGGAGTGGAGCGGCCACTGGCACCGTCCGCCGTCTCGCTCCCAGACTTCGCGCCGGACGTGGGCGGGGACGGTGTCCGGCTTGCACGGCCGGGGCTCGGCCTTCGGCCTCGGGGTCTGGGCCTTCCTCTTCGCGTCCTTCGCGAGGAGGAGGTCGAGCCCGGCTTCGAGGATCGCCTCGGCCGAGGCGCCGGGCCGGGAGTGGGAGAGGGAGGCACGGGCCTTCTCGAGCTTCTCGAGGAAGGTCTTGGAGACGGTGACGTGGAGCCGGCGGAGGTCGGCGGTGAGGGGGACGGTGACGGAGCGGTCCTCGCGGACGGGCGTCCGGGGCGGAGCGGGCAGCACCGGCGGAGCGAGCGGCACGCCCGCCTGCGACATCATGGCAGCCGGCGGAGGGGCCGAGTTGGCATGGGGTCGTCCTTCCAGTTGAACTCCTGCGCCGGATGAACGCCCGGTGCCGAGGGGGAGAGGGGCCGGCTCCGTCGCACGGGGCACCGCACCGGCCGCCGCCCGGACCACGGTCACGACGGCGCGGCGAGGCGCGCTCTCGTCCGGGCGGATCGCCGCAGCGACCTCGGCCGCCTCGCGCTTGGAGAGGTGGAAGAACCGGGGCAGGACCTCGTCCCGGTTCTCCGGGGTGATCACCCGGGCGAGCTCGACGACGCTCGTGATGCAGAGCCGCCCCTCCCGGAGGTGCTCGACGATCTCGGGGAAGCGCTGGACGAGGTCCGAGGCGGTCTTGCGGTAGTGGGCCGCTCCCCGGGAGAGGCCGAGCTCCCGGTGGAGGAAGGGTCCCCCTCTCCCTTTCCCTCTCCCCCGGCTTGGTGCCGGTGGAGAGGGGAGGAGTGGTCCGGGGGAAGCCCCTCCTCTCCCCGCGAGGCCGCGCCCGACCGCGCGAATCCGCCATCCTCCGATCCCCGCTCGCGTGCTCGACACCGCCCTGGCCGCGGCACCCTCCCGCGGACTTCCACGCCGGACCGGCCGACCCGCGCGGCCCGCCCGGCCCAGCCTCCCCTCGATGCCCAGATTCCGCCCGCGCGCTCGGCTCAGCTCCGGCCACGGCACGGGCCTGCTTCTCCCTGACGCCAGGGGATCCGTTCGCCCTGAGCCTGTCGAAGGGCGAAGGTCGCGGACTCGCCGCCCCTCACACCGTCGGCAGCGCCGGCCGGATGTCGAACGCGAGCCTCCCGTGCGCCGCGCGAAGCGCCGCCTCGACCTCCGCCGGCGTCTCCCCCTTCGCGAACAGGAACCCGAGATAGGAGTCCCCCTCCGGCAGCGGCACGACCTCCCTGCCCTCCGGCACCGTCACGACGACGTCCACCACTCCCGGCAGCGCCCTCGCCGCCTCGACGCCGCGCACGCCGTGGAGGATCCCGCGCCGCGGGATGGGCAGCATCATCACCCCCGATGCCCGCGCCTCCCGGCGGAGCGACGCGAGCGGCCGCCCCATCGCGTGCGCGACGATCACCTCCTCGAGCGTGAGCCCCGCCCCGAACCGGAGCGTCCGGGAGCAGAGCCCGCCGATGGACCGCGCCGCGATCTCGAGGAGCACCGGCCCCTCCGGCGAGAGGCGCAGCTCCGCGTGGATCGGCCCCTCCCGGAGCCCGAGGGCTCGCGTCCCTGCGGCGACGACCCGCTCCACCTCCGCGAGGAGGTCCGCCGGGTGGCGCGACGGGGTCACGTAGATCGTCTCCTCGAAGAACGGCCCGTCGAGCGGGTCCGGCTTGTCGAAGGCCGCGAGGACCTCGAGCGCACCTCCCCGGAGGAGCCCCTCCACCGCCATCTCCGGGCCGGGCACGAAGTCCTCGACGAGGACCTTGCCGGTGGCCCCCTTCTCGCGCTCCCGGCGCTCGGCGCGGGTGTCGTGGAGGAGCTTCGCGATCCGCCGCCAGGCCGCGCCGAACGCCGCGGGATCGTCCGCCCGGATCACGCCGCGGCTCGCGGAGAAGATGAGGGGCTTCAGGACGCAGGGGAGCTTCACCTCCCGCGCCGCCGCCTCCGGGTCCCCTGCGAGGTCGAAGAGCCGGAAGCCCGGGCCGCGGAGACCCGCCTCCCGGAAGGCGACCCGCATCGCGTGCTTGTTCGCGGCGCGCCGCGCCGCCTCCGGGGGGTTGCGGGGGAGGCCGAGCCGCTCGGCGGCGAGCGCGGCGATCACCGCGGTCGGATCGCTCGCCGGGACGACCCCGCGGATGTCCCGCCGCGCCGCCTCCCCGGCGATCTGCTCCGCGGCCCGCTCCGGCCGGCGGTAGTCGAGCGAGACCTGGTCCTCCCGCTCCACGAAGAGCTCCTCCACCTCGTGGCAGAGGTCGCTCCCGACGAGGAGCCGGACCCCGAGCCGCTCCGCCGCCGCGCGGAAGTCGTCGAGGCGGTAGCTCGTCGTGGGGACGAGGAGGAGCAGCTCCGGACGCTTCTCGGACATGCGCGGAGGTTCTACGCGGGCGGGGGGCCGGGGGCAACCGAGCTCGCCCTTCGACAGGCTCAGGGCGACCGGCTACCTGCAAGACCGTTCGTGGTGACCCCTCGACAGGCTCGGGGGAACCACGAACGGGCAGGAAGGATCCGTTCGCCCTGAGCCTGTCGAAGGGCGAACGTCAGGGCTCGGTCCGAGCCATCACGTCCACGAGACCCGACGCCTTCCCCCTCACCCCGCCGCCTCCCGCAGCTCCCTCCAGACCGCCTCCACGTCGCGCCGCTCCGTCGCGGTCGCCCCGACGGAGACCCGGATCAGCTGCTTCCCCTTGAGGACCGAGGGCGTCACGTAGGCCCGCCCGCCCTCGTTCACCCTCGCGGCGATCCCGAGGTTGTGGGCGGCGATCTTCCCCTCGTCCCGCTCCCCGGCGGGCACGTGCCTCAGGCAGACCGTCTGGAACGGCACCGGGGCGAGCCGCTCCCATCCCTCCGTCCGGTCCACCTCCGCCGCGAGCCAGCGGGCGTTCTCTAGGTCGCGCCGGATCCGCGCCTGCATCGCGAGGGCCCCCTCGTCCACGAGGTGGAACCAGCCCTTCAGCGCCCGGAACCGCCGCCCGAGCGGGATCCCCCAGTCGCGGAAGTTCGCGACGAGCCCGTCCTGCGCCGTCCTCAGATACGACGGGTTCGTGCTCATCACGCGGACGAGGTGCTCCGGGTCGCGGACGAAGTAGGCGCTGAAGTCGAAGCCGATCCCCATCCACTTGTGCGGGTTGAAGACGAGGGAGTCGGCCCGCTCGATCCCGTCCCAGTGGTGCCGGCACTCCGGGAGCACCATGGCCGTCCCCGCGAGCGCGGCGTCCACGTGGAGCCAGGCCCCGTGCCGCGCCGCGACCTCCGCCATGCCCCCCACCGGGTCCACCGCGGTCGTCCCGGTCGTCCCGGTGCAGGCGACGAGGGCGCAGGGGCGCAGCCCCCGGGCGAGGTCCTCCGCGATCGCCTCCTCGAGGAGGTCGAGCCGGAGCGCGTGGTCGCCGTCCGTCCCGACGAGCCGGAGGTGGTCCTTCCCGAAGCCGGCGAGGAGCGCCGCCTTCTCGATGGAGCTGTGCCCCTGGTCCGAGGCGTAGACGACGAGGGGCGCCTCCTCCGCCTGGAGCCCGCCGCGGTTCTGGGAGAACCCGCTCGAGCGCTCGCGGGCGCAGAGGAGCGCGGTGAGCGTCGCGGTGGAGGCGGTGTCCTGGACGACGCCCGTGAAGGCCGGGGAGAGGCCGATGAGCTGCCGGATCCAGTCCATCACCACCTGCTCGACCTCCGTCGCCGCGGGCGAGGTCTGCCAGCTCATCCCCTGGGTGCCGAGGCCGGCGGCGGCGAGGTCGCCGAGGACGGAGGCGAGGCTCGTGTTGGAGGGGAAGTAGGCGAAGAAGGCGGGGTGGTTCCAGTGGGTGATCCCGGGGAGGATCGCCTCGTCGAGCGAGGCGAGGGCGCGGGCGAGGCCGCCCCCCTCCGCCGGCGGCGACGCGGGGAAGCGGGCCCGGATGGCGCCGGGCTCGGCGCGGCTCATCACGGGGAGCGAGCCGACCCGTTCGCGGTAGCCGGCGATCCAGTCCACGAGCGCATGGCCGAGCCTGCGGAACTCCTCGGTGTCGATGGGCATGGGGGTGCGAGTGTAGACGGGCGGCCGGGAATCCGGAATCGGAGGCCGCGGGTCGTCACGAGTGGCCCCGCCTGCAGCCGTTCGCCCCGAGCCTGTCGAAGGGCGAGCGTGGCAGGCTCGAACCGGACCGGGCCGCGCCGTCTCCCTTGACGCCCCCGCCCCCGCGCAGATACGACGCGCCCGGAGGATCCTCTTGCACGTCCTCGTCATCGGCGGAAACCGGTTCGTCGGGAAGCTCGTCGGCTGGCGGCTCCTCGCCGCGGGCCACCGGCTCACGCTCCTGAACCGCGGCACCCTGCCCGACCCGTTCGGCGACCGGGCGGAGCGGCTCGCCGGCGACCGGACGAAGGACCTCGAGCGGCTCCTCGGCGCGCGCGCCTTCGACGCGGTGGTCGACCTCGCCGCCTTCACGGGCGAGGACGGCCGGCGCGTGGCGGAGGTCCTCCGGGACCGAACCGGCCACTACGTGATGATCTCCACGGGCCAGGTCTACCTCGTCCGCGAGGGCTGCCCCCGCCCCGCGCGCGAGGAGGACTACGACGGGCCGGTGATGGCGGGGCCGCCCGACCCGGCGGACCACGGCGACTGGGAGTACGGCATCGGCAAGCGGGCGTGCGAGGACGCGCTCGCCCGGGCCCACGCGGCGGAGGGCTTCCCCGCGACGCGTGTCCGGATCCCGATGGTGAACGGCGAGCTCGACTACTACCGCCGGATGGAGGGCTACCTCTGGCGCCTCCTCGACGGTGGCCCCGTCCTCCTGCCCGACGGCGGGGTCCACCCCGTCCGGCACGTCTACGGCGGCGAGGTGGCCCGGTTCGTCTGCGACCTCCTCGGCCGGACGGAGACCTTCGGCCGGGCCTACAACGTCGCGCAGGAGGAGGCGCCCACGCTCGCCCAGGTCGTGGGGAGGCTCCGGGCGCTCCTCGGGAGCGAGGCGGAGATCGTCCCCGTCCCCTCCGCGCGGCTCGCCGAGGCCGGGCTCGACCCCGCCCGGATCTCGCCGTTCAGCGGGCGGTGGATGTCCTTCCTCGATCCGTCCCGCGCCCGCCGCGAGCTCGGGTTCACCCACGAGCCGCTCGAGATCTACCTCGGGAAGATCGTCGCGAGCTTCCTCGCCCACCCGCCGGCGGACCGGCCGGAGGGGTACGGGACGCGGGAAGCGGAGCGGGCGCTGGCGCGACGGGCCTGAGGGCACGACGGGCGGCCGAGTTTCCCTGACCGCCCGCCTCTCTCCTCTGCCGGTGGACCCGACCGGGATGGAACCAGTGACGCCCTGAATGGCAATCGCTTCCTGCGGGCAACGCGCGATCGTGAACAGCCGGGTCGCGGCATCGTGAACGCGGGGATCGCGTTCATGAACGGCGAGATCGGCGTCGCGAACAGGGCTCTCTCCATCTCCCGGATCACACGACCGGAGATGCCCTGTCAGGATGCGCCGATACGGTGACACCAACTGCCCGCCGAGCAGGCCCGCCGAGCCGGCACGGCTGCGATCCTTCCGGTGACCATGCGCCCGTTCGACCTCCTCTTCCCCGATCTCGCCGAGCGTGAGTGCCGGACCATCCGCCCGCTGAACCACGAGCGGCTGCCGGCCCGGCGCTTCGCCTTTCTCGAGTCCTACTGCTGCGAGCCGCGATGCGACTGCCGGCGCGTCCTGCTCAGCGTCGTCGACGAGGGAAGCCGGGCGATCGCGGCCACCATCAACCACGCCTTCGAGCCCCCCGGGCCGCCTCACGAGGACGAGCCCCAGACCTTCCTCGATCCGCTCAACCCGCAGTCGGACCTCGCGGCCGATCTGCTGGCCCAGTTCCAGTCGATGATCGAGCACGACCCGTCCTACCAGGCCCGCCTCGAGCGCCACTACGCCGCCTGGAAGGCCGTCGTCGACGACCCCACCCATCCCGACCACGCCAAGGTCCGCAGCGATCACCACGGCGACCCCACATTCAGGCCTGCGTTCCCGGCACGGGCGCCCATCCGCAGGGGGCAGCCCAGGATCGGGCCCAACGCCCCCTGCCACTGCGGAAGCGGCAAGAAGTTCAAGAAGTGCTGCCGGGCGTGAACCGACCCCGGTCCGTCCGCGAAGCGGGCGGCGGGCTTCCGCGAACGAACTCGTTGTGTCCTAGCTGCATCCATGACACAACCGTCCTCCCCTGGCACCCCACCGCCGGGGCGAAGGAGGACCGCTTGGCCTACCTGCGGAGACGCGGCAACCAGCTCGCCATCGTCCGGGGCGCCCGCAACCCGGAGACGAAGAAGGTCGAGCAGGAGATCCTCTTCACGCTCTACTCGAAGGGCGAGGCGCTGGCGGCGCTCGGGAAGGGCGGCGGCGAGAACGGCTTCCACTTCCAGTCGCTCGTCGAGCGCGCTCACCCCGGCGTGCGCTTCGACTGGAGGGCGATCTCCCGAGCGATCGCCGAGAACCTCGATGCCCTCCCGGAGACCTATGACTACCGCTCGACCCGCCTGAGGGCGGGCTTCCGGCGCGACCTGCTCGCCTTCGCGCGGCAGGTCGTCCTCCTCGATCCGCTCGGCGCCCCCGCCGCGCGGCAGCTCATCGACGAGCACCGGGAGGCGCTCGAGTACCTTCGCGAGCTCCTCGACCAGAGCCTCGCCGCGCCAGCCCAGGCCGAGAGCGAGTGGACCGCGGACAACGCCTTCTACTGGCGTTTCGCGTCCCGGCCGCCGGAAGTCCCGCCCGACGTCGAGGAGCACGCGGCGGGCCTGTACGAGCGGCAGGAGTATCGCCGCTCTGCCGCGGCCTTCCGCCTCTTGACGGAGGCGTTCCCCGACTACGCCGAAGGTCACAACTACCTCGGCCTCATCGCGCTCGACCAGAGGCGCGCGGAGGAGGCCATCGAGCACTTCGAGCGAACCATCGAGGTCGGACGTCGCCTCCTCCCGCGGCGCGTTCCCAGGAACAGCTGGTGGAGCGATCACCGGACCCGGCCCTACATGCGGGGCCTGCGGAACCTCGCGCTCGCCCTCGTGCAGGCCAAGCGCTACGAGGACGCGCTCGCCACGTGCGAACGGCTCGCCACGGAGTGCGACGACGCGATCACCGCGGCAGCCCACCGCGCCAGGGCGTACCTCGACACCGGCCGCTGGCGGGAGGCACTGGAGGCCGCGCGGTACATCCACCGGATCAGCCCGGCCGAGAGCATGCTGGCGGCCTTCGCCGCCTTCGAGCTCGGGCGCGAGCCCGAGGCGCGGGTGCTCTTCCTCCACGCCGCGCTGAACAGCCCCAGGACCGTGGGCGGCCTCCTGGGCGTCCGTCTTGCCCGGCCGCGGGACCGCGACGAGGCCGTGGACCACGACGGCGGCGTCCAGCTCGCGAGGGCCCTCGAGGACTTCCTTCGCAAGCGCCGCCCGGCGTCCCGGCGGTTCTTCGCCGGCCTCTGGGAGCACCCCATGGTGAAGGACCTGCGCGAGGAGGCTTCGGTGGTGATCGCCCGGTGGCAGGCAGATCGCAAGGGGCAGGACCGCGCCGCGTTCGTCCGCATGCAGGAGCTGCGCTCCTGGGAGTTCGCCGAGAGGGCCTGGGGGCCTGATGGCCCCCCGTTCGCACGCTCATCGGCCGTCGCGAACCGACGCGGGCGGCGTCACGTTCACTGAGCCAGGTCGAAAGGTGCGTGGCAGCGCCTGATCGGCCCTCGTGCGCCGGCGCGTCGCGCCGGCTCGACGCCTTCGATTACTCGGCATCCTGGGGGTCATCGAGGAAGCACCTGCTGTCATCGGGCAAGTCGACTGGCCTCCCGTGATTTGCGTCTGCCAGGACGCCCTTGTAGATGCAGAGGATGTCCTCCAACTGGTGGGGCTCGACGACTCTCAGTTCCGGCGGGAAGTCTCTCATGAAGAGGAACCGCTGGTCGGCATCGAGCCCGAGCGCGGCAGCACCCGCTCTGGTTCCGGCATGGAGAAACACCTGTTGCGGAAGGATCCCGAACCTAGCGCCGATCCGTAGCGCCGTGTCGTACTTGTAGAGGAGGCCCAGTCCCGCCACCGGATTGAGGATCTCCTCGATCCGGCGGTAGAGAGATCCGAACGACCTCTGGGCTGCTAAGTCAGCTGCCGCCGGCACGAGCTTGCGATGCGCCGCCTCCAGCGCCGTTCTTTGGATTCGGAACTGATGGGAGAAGCGGCGCCCGCCTGCATCCTCCGCAAGGGCCGCCATCGCTACGGCCGCTTCGTCCGATGGCTGATCCCTGAACTGCGCGAGTTCGTCCTGCGCCGACGTTCGATGGTGCTTGACGTAGTGCCGGACAACGGCTTCCAGGCTCATTTCCCCTCCCGTGAACTTCGAGGAATCACCCTGCTACGCCGCCCACTCCGCCGCCAGTAGCTCCGCCTGCTTCATCACCGTCTCCACCGCCTTCTCCTGCTTGTCGGGCGGGTAGCCGCGCTGGCGCAGGATGCGACGCACCTTCACGCGGATCTGCGCCCGCACGTTCTCCCGCACCGTCCAGTCGATGGTGACCGACTCCCGGATGGTCTTCGTCAGGTCGCGGGCGATCTCGGCGAGCGCATCGTCGCCGAGGACGTCCTTCGCGGACTCGTTGTCCGCGAGGGCGTCGTAGAAGGCCGCCTCGTCCTCGGTGAGCTTCAGGTCCTCGCCGCGCCGCTGGGCCTCGCGCATGTCCTTCGCGAGCTGGATGAGCTCCTCGATGACCTGCGCGGTCTCGATTGCGCGGTTCCGGTACTTGAGGATGGTGCGCTCCAGCTTCTCGGAGAAGGCCTCGGACTGGACGAGGTTCTTCTTCCTCCTAACCTTGAGCTCGTCGTTGAGGAGCTTCCGAAGCAGCTCCACCGCCAGGTTCTTCTGGGGAAGGTTCCGTACGTCCGCGAGGAACTCCTCCGACAGGATGGAGATGTCGGGCTTCTTCAGTCCAGCCGCCGCGAAGACGTCCACGACCCCGTCCGTGGCGATGGCGCTCGAGACGATCTGCCGGATGGCCAGGTCGATCTCGGCGTCGGTCCGCGCGGCGCCGGAGGACGACGACTTCACGACCGCCGCCTTCACGGCCTGGAAGAACGCGACCTCGTCACGGACCGCCATCGCCTTCGGATGCGGCACGGCGAGCGCGAACGCCTTCACGAGCTCCATCACCGCTTTCACGAGCCGATCTCGGCCCTCCTCCAGGGCGAAGACGTGCTGCTGCGCGGCCGGGAGGAGCCGCAGCCGGTCGGCCGGCGTGCCGGTGAGGAACCTCGAGTAGTCGAAGCCGTGGAAGATGGCGCGGCAGACCTCCACCTTCTCGAGCACCACCTTGACCGCCTCCTCCTGGTCGATGGCGGTACGGCCATGGCCCCCGGCGGCCGTGTAGGTGGCGAGCGCGCCCTTCAGCTCGTCCGCGAGCCCCAGGTAGTCCACCACGAGCCCGCCCGGCTTGTCCTTGAAGACGCGGTTCACCCGGGCGATGGCCTGCATGAGCCCGTGCCCGCGCATCGGCTTGTCCACGTAGAGCGTGTGGAGGCAGGGCGCGTCGAACCCGGTGAGCCACATGTCCCGGACGATGACGATCTCGAGGGGGTCGGCCGGCTCCTTGAACCGCTTGGCGAGCTCGAGAAGCTGCGTCTTGCTGCGGCGGTGCGGCTGGTAGCTCTCCGGGTCGGACGATGAGCCCGTCATCACGACCTTGATGGCCCCCTTCGTGTCGTCGGGGTCGTGCCAGGTGGGCCGGAGCTTGGTGATCGCGGCGTACATGTCCACGCAGATCCGCCGCGACATGCAGACCACCATCGCCTTGCCGTCCATCGCCCCGAGGCGCGCCTCGAAGTGGCGCACGAAGTCCTCGGCGATGAGCCCCACCCGCTTCTCCTCGCCGACCACGGCCTCCAGGGCCGCCCACTTGGTCCGGAGCTGGGCCCGGCGGTTCTCCTCCTCGCCTTCCGTGACCTCCTCGAACTCCTCGTCGATGACCGGCTTCTGCTCCTCCCGGAGGGAGAGCTTGGCGAGGCGGCTCTCGTAGTAGATGGGCACGGTCGCCCCGTCGGCGACCGCCCGCTGGATGTCGTAGATGGAGATGTAGTCGCCGAACACCGCCTTCGTGTTCCGGTCGGTCTGCTCCACCGGGGTGCCGGTGAACCCGATGAAGGACGCGCCCGGCAGCGCGTCGCGCATGTGCTGGGCGAACCCCGCCACGAGCTGCCCGCCGCCCTCGCCGGCCACCATGCGGCTCCGGAACCCGTACTGGCTCCGATGCGCCTCGTCGGCGATCACGACGACGTTCCGGCGCTCGGAGAGGGGGGGCAGCTTCTCGCCCGCATCGGCCGGCAGGAACTTCTGGATGGTGGTGAAGATGACGCCGCCGGCCGCAACCTTCAGCTTCTCCACGAGGTCGTCGCGGCTCTCCGCCTGCACGGGCTTCTGGCGAAGCAGCTCGTGGCAGCGGCCGAACGTCTGGAAGAGCTGGTCGTCGAGGTCGTTCCGGTCGGTGATGACGACGAGCGTCGGGTTCTGCATCGCCGGCTCCTGCACCACCTTGCCGGCGTAGAAGGTCATCGTGAGCGACTTGCCCGAGCCCTGGGTGTGCCAGACCACGCCGACCTTCCGGTCACCTCCCGGGCCCGTCGCGAGGACCGTCTTGTCGAGGGCCGTCCGCACCGCGTGGAACTGGTGGTAGCCGGCGAGCTTCTTCACGACGTTCGCGCCGTCGTCCTCGAAGACGATGAAGTTTCGGACGAGGTCGAGGAACCTCTCCCTCTCGAACACTCCGTCGAGCAGCGTCGAGAGCTCCAGCGCGCCGGGGTGGGCGACGACGTTGCCGTCCACCGTGCGCCAGGGCGCGAACCGCTCCCAGTTGGAGCTGAGCGTCCCGATGCGGGCGAGCACCCCGTCGGAGATGACGACGAGGGCGTTGTAGGCGAAGAGGGCGGGGAGCTGCCGGGCGTAGTTCTGGACCTGCTGGAAGGCGTCCTGGATGGAGGCGTTCTCGTCGGCGGCGTTCTTCAGCTCGAGGAGGCCGACCGGCATTCCGTTCAGGAAGACCACCACGTCCGGGCGGCGGTTGACCTGCCCCTCGATCACCGTGAACTGGTTCACCGCGACGAAGTCGTTCTCGTCCGGGTTATGCCAGTCCACGAGGTGTACGCGCACGCCTCGCACCTCGCCGCCCTCGGCGGCGACGTCCACCTCGACGCCGTCGCGCAGCATGCCGTGGAGCGCACGGTTGTGGGTGATGAGCGACGGCGCGGCGGGGTGGAGTACCCTCCGCAGCGCCTCGTCGAGCGCGGGGGCCGGGACACCGGGATTGAGCCGGCGCAGGGTCGCCTCGAGCCGCCGGCGCAGCACGACCTCCTCGTGGCGGTCGCGCTCCGCCCCGGCCTCGCCCGGCGCGATGTTCGGGCCGTGGAGGACCGCGTAGCCGAGGTTGGCGAAGTGCTGGAGCGCCAGGTCCTCGATGTCGGACTCGGCGACGGCCAGCGGGGCGGCCGGCGGCGGGGTCATGCGGCCACCATCTCCACGAGGGCATCGCGGAAGATCTGGAAGCTGCGGGAGCGATTCCGGGAGGGCACCATGTGCTCCGAGACTTCGATCGCGGCCTCGACCTTCCGGAGACCTCCCGAGAAGTAGCCCGCGCTCTGCAACACCCGCTCGAAGGCCTCCCACGTTCCACCCTGAACCGCGTCCGGGTCGCGGAACCCGTCCTTCTCCGGAACGGCCGGCGAGACGCGCGGGTAGGCGGCCCGCACGGCCTTCCAGTCACCGAAGTACCAGGCCTCGAGCTCCTCGATGGCGAGGCGCACGACGAGGGACCAGGGCGCGCCACGCTTCGCGGAGCTCCGGGTGGGGAGCCCCGCGTGCCTCGCCATCGCTTCGATCCGGGCCTTCATCTCGACGCAGTCGTCATCGTCGCGATCGACGACGACGACGACGCGACAGCGCTCCCGGAACCAGGCGTCGCGGGATCGACGCTTCGCGTACCCGGAGAGCCGATCCGGCAGTCGCTTCAGCAACTCGTCCTTGGACTGATGAGGAAAGACCTCGAAGGGGACGTCGCCCAGCAGCCTGGGAGCAAGCTGACGGAGCGCGGCCTCCATCGACGGCTCCTCCACGATGAACTCGACGAAGTCGACGCTCACCGCTTCCGCCCCGCCTTCCCCTGCGGCAGCGGGCCGCCCGCGCGGACCAGCGGATCGCCGACGCCGAAGCGCCCCTCCAGCCAGAGTTGGCCGAGCGACGCCCCGGCCTCGATGAACTCCGGCACGCCGGGGATGTCGGCGACCCGCCTCGCCTGGGTGAAGCCCGCCTCGTCCCTGTAGAGGACGCGGACCTCCTTCTCTCGTAGGCCGTCCAGGAAGAACGGAGAATGGGTAGTGACGAGGAGCTGGGACCGCTCCGACGCGGCCCGGCACTCCTCGGCCAGGTGGATCAGCAGGCGCGGGTGCAGGAAGTTCTCGGGCTCCTCGATCCCGATGAAGCGCGCCGGGTCGGGGTCGTGGAGTACGAGGAGGTAGGCCAGCATCTTCAGCGTCCCATCGGAGGCGAAACGAGCGAGGACGGGTTCACTGAACGGCGCGTCCTTGATCTCCAGGAGCAGCCGGCCGTCCTCCATGGGCTTCGCGCGGACCTCGTCGATCCGCGGGACCCGCTTCCGGAGCTGCTCGAAGATGCGCTGGAGCCGCTTGGGGTGCTGCTCCTTCAGGTACTGCACGACGTTGGCGATGTTGGCCCCGGTCTTCGAGAGCCTCTCCTGAGGCCCGGCCTCGGGCTGCCCCCGGGCATCGTCGATCGACAGGTAGGAGACGTACCAGTCGGTGATGAACTCGCGGAGCGCCGCCACGCGCGGGTGTTCCTCGAACTGGCCCAGCGTGTTGACGGCGATGAGGTCCGGCGATCGGAGCGGCACGGAGACCCGCTCGTCCTCTTCGTCTGGCATCTCTCCGCTGGCCGCCCGCCCTTTGCCCTCGGAGTACTCGAGGAAACGGAAGGGCTTCCCCTTCGAGCCCCGGCGCCACTGGAGCCACTCCTCGGCCACCACCGGCCCCTTGGACCCTTCGTCGATGGCGAGGTGGTAGGTGATGATCGGCTGGTCCGGTCGTTCCCGGTACTTCAGCTCGACGACGACCGGCCCCTTCTGCCCGCGAGTCCGGATCTCCTTGGCGCGCCCTCGCCGGTCCCACGCGTGGCGGAGACCGAACTGGAAGCACTCGGAGAGGAAGTTGAAGACATCGAAGACCGTGGACTTCCCGCTGCCGTTCGGGCCGAGGAGCGCGGTGAGCGGGGTCAGGTCGGCGAGCTCGACCGAGCGGAGCGCGCGGTAGTTCTCCACCTTCAGGTACTCGATACGCGCCAGACCGGCGCGTTCGGGCGGCTTCTTCGCGTTGGCCATCAGGCTCTCCGACCCGGCGGTCGCCGGGCCCACATCGTAGCGCCCCGATTCGGCGCGGTCCCGTTCCCTGCCGCTGCGATCCACACGACCGCCAGGTGAAGAGGGCAGAAAGACCTAGGATGGCGCACAGTTAGCGGTCGCGGCGCGATCAAACGGCCTGTTCCACGATCCGGTCGGCCTCGCGGACGCGAAGCTCGCCGGAGAGGAGCTTGGGGAGGAGGCGGCATCTTCGTCCCCGTCGAGCACTGGTCGGAGTACCTGATGAGCTCGTCGCTCGACAGGTGCCCGAGCGCCAGCGCGAACATCCCCGGCGACTTCGCGACCGCGACTATCATGTCCGTAGAGCACACGCCGGCGAGAGGTGCGATCCCAACCTTGTGAAAGTAGGGCCGCAGCTTGCCGAACAGGATCTCGCCGGACTCGAACCGCGCCTTCTGGCTGGTGACCTTGCTCGCCGTCTCCCACTCGGACAGCGCGATGCACCGCCGCGGCATGTGCTCCAAGCCGATGTAGGCCACCGCGCCGTCGACCTCCAAGGGGTCCACCGTGCGCCGGGGTGCGTCGATGATCTCGCCGAGCGTGCCGACCCTCCACCCGCGCGCAGGTGGTGGATGAAGTGCTGCACCCAGCCGAAGTTGGCATTGCCCGCCGGCGGCGTGCCGTACTTCCAGCGGACGTCGTCCTGGAGCCGGTCCCCGCCCCAGTCGCTGTCGTTGAAGGGCGGGTTTGCGAGGACGAAGTCGGCCTTCAGGTCCTTGTGCAGATCGCGGTGGAAGGTGTCGGCGTTCTCTGCCCCGAGGTTCGCCTCGATGCCCCGGATCGCGAGGTTCATGCGGGCGAGACGCCAGGTGGTCGGGTTCGACTCCTGGCCGTAGATGCTGATGTCGCCCACCCTGCCGCCGTGCTCCTCGATGAACCGCTCCGACTGGACGAACATGCCGCCCGAGCCGCAGCACGGGTCATAGACGCGCCCCTTGTACGGCGCGAGCATCTCGACGAGGAGCCGCACCACCGACCGGGCCGTGTAGAACTGGCCGCCCTTCTTCCCCTCCGCGAGGGCGAACTCGCCGAGGAAGTACTCGTAGACCCGGCCCAGGATGTCCTTCGAGCGGTGCTCCTCCGAGCCGAACCCGATGGTCGAGATGAGGTCCACGAGCTCGCCGAGCCGCTGCTTGTCGAGCGTCGGCCGGCCGTAGTTCTTGGAGAGCACGCCCTTCAGGCTCGGGTTGTCCCGCTCGATGGCGATCATCGCGTCGTCGATGAGCTGGCCGATCCCGGGCCGCTTCGCGCTCGCCTGGATGTGCGCCCAGCGGGCCGCCCTTGGAACCCAGAAGATGCGCTCGGCGGCGTACTCGTCCCTGGCCTCCGGGTCGGCGCCCTCGTCCGCATCGGCGACGAGCCGCGCGTGCAGCTCCTCGAAGGCGTCGCTGATGTACTTCAGGAAGACGAGGCCGAGGACGACGTGCTTGTACTCGGCCGCGTCCATGTTGTTGCGGAGCTTGTCGGCCGCCTGGAAGAGCTTCGCCTCGAAGCCCAGATCGCCGCCGCCGTTCGCCTTGGCGGCCTTCACCCGCTTGCCCCCCTTCGCCGGCGCGGGCTCGGCGGCTGCCGGCGCGGCCGGCGTCGCCCCGTCCTCGGCCGCGAGGATGCGCTGGACGATGGGCTCCTTCTCCTTGCCCGAGTCGTCGACTCCCAGAGCCCGGCAGATGACCTTGAGATCGTCGCGGGAGAGCGGGCGCAGGACGTCGCCGAAGGGCACCCCCTTGGCACCCAGGATCGCCTCGGCGTGGGCTTCCTGGGAGCGGCGATCCGCCACGGCGAGGTTGAGCTTGGTGGTGACGGCCGCGAGCGAGGCGCGGGTGAGGGCCGTCAGCGCCCTGCGGCGAAGCTTCGAAGATGGGTGGGTCATCGCCGCGCGATCCTACTCGACCGGCGGACGGGGTGGCGTCCCGGGCTCGTGGCGAACGCCGGAGAAAGGGAGGAGGCCGGTGCGCGCGTGGGGTGGTGGCCGCGGCCGACACCCCACAGACACTCCCGCCCCGCCCAAACGAACGGGCGGCCGGGATCCATCCCAACCGCCCGTCGTTCTTCTCGTGACTGGTGGACCCGACCGGGATCGAACCGGTGACCTCCTGAATGCCATTCAGGCGCGCTCCCAGCTGCGCCACGGGCCCAAGCTCTCTTCCTTCTACGCCGCGCTCGGCTGCTCGCTCTCGAGGAGCCGGATCTCCCTGTCCTGCGTCGCGAGCCTGTCCTCGAGCCCCCTCACCAGCTGCATGGGCCCCGCGAGGTCGGCCGGCACGTCCACCTTGCCCGCCCTCGCGAGCTCGCGGTACCGCTCGCCGAGATCCCGCAGCGCCTCGTCCAGCTCGCGCCGCGTCGCGGTCCTGTCGAGCTTCCTCTTCCCGACGAGGGACCGCACGATCAACCGATCCCTGATCTTCTCGAGGAGCTTGGCGATCTGCACGTTCCGTCCCCCGAGGTCCTTCAGGGACCCCACGGGAGCGGTGTCATTAACGCGCCCGCGTGGTGCGCGTCAAGGGCGGTTCTCCCACCCTCCCCGCGCCCGGGCTACTTCTTCTTCGCGGTCTTCCCGGCGGCCTTCTGCCGCTTCTTCCGCGCCTTCCACTGCTTGCGGCGGGTGGACTTCACTCGGATGTGCTTGCTCTTCGAACGGGCCATCGATCCTCCGGATGCGAGCTGTCGAGGGCGCCCTAGATAGCACGCTTTCCCCCCGGCGTCAGGGCTTCGCCGACCCTCCGCCGCCCTTCGGCCCGGCCGGATCCCTCGGGGCGGGCTCCTTCGCCGGCGCCGGCGCCGGGCGCGGCGCCTTCGGGGGCGCGAGCGCCTCCGGGCCCGGCCTCCGCGGCTCCGGACGCCGGACCTCCACCTTGCGGGACTCCTCCTGCCAGCGCCCGACGATCTCCTGGACGTCGTCGAGGGGGAGGGCGTAGCAGAAGTTCCCGTTCACGCCCTCCATGTCCCGGGCCATGCAGAGGGCGTTCAGGATCGCCTCCTCCGTCGCCTCGATCACCGCCTCGTAGAGCGGGTCGAGCCGGACGTCGAGGAGGATCTTCATCCGGTAGACCATCTTCCGGCTCTCGCGCGGCACCTTGTTCGCCGTGGAGAAGGCGAGGACGATCTCGCCGGAGCCGTGCCGGGCCGTGGAGCCGACCCGGCCGATCCCGAGGGCCGCCCGCTTCGCGACCCGGTTGAGCTGGTGGGTGGCGAGGGGGGCGTCCGTCGCGACGACGGCGATGATCGACCCGTAGTCCCGCTCGCGGCGCGCCACCCCCCGGTAGCGGGCCTCGAGGACCTCGCCCACCGGGAGCCCTCCGACCCGGAGCTGCCGCATGACGCCGAAGTTGGACATCACGAGGACGCCGACGGTGTACCCGCCCTGCGCCTCGGAGAGCTTGCGGCTCGAGGTCCCGATCCCCGCCTTGAAGTCGCAGGTGATCATCCCGGTGCCGCCGCCGACGTTCCCCTCCGCCACCGGGCCGTCGGCCGCCGTCCGGATCGCCTCGTAGACGTGCTCCTCCTTCACGTGCCGGCCGGCGACGTCGTTCAGCCAGGAGTCGTCGCACTCGCCCACGAGGGGGATGATCACGTCGTGCTCCCCGCCGATGCCGGGGTACCGCTCGACCATCCACTTCACCGCGACGTCGGAGACCGCCCCCACGGAGAGCGTGTTCGTGAGGAAGATCGGCGTCTCGATGAGCCCCCACTCGAGGAGCTGGGTCATCCCCGACACCTCGCCCGCGCCGTTCAGGATGAACCCTCCCCCCACGACGCGCTCGGCGAAGACCTTCCCCTCGTTCGGGAGGATCGCGGTCACGCCGGTCCGGATCGGCCCCTTCCCCATCTTCAACGGGCCCGCGGCGCCCCGGATGATCGTGGAGTGGCCGACCTTCACGCCGGCGACGTCGGTGATCGCGTTCCACTTCCCCGGCTTGTAGCGGCCGAGAGGGAGCTTCAGGTCGCGGGCGCGGGCGCGCTTCTGCGGCAGGGTGTCGGACACCGGCGGATTATCGCCCTTCGACAGGCTCAGGGCGAACGGAACCCTTCCTGGCCGGTCATGGTGAACCCGCTACAGGCTCGGGGGGAACCACGAACGGACCGGATCGACGCAAGGGGCACTGCGCTACGCCGGCGCGCCGTTCCCCGAGGACGATCCGTTCCCGCGCGGCGGCGCGGGGCGCGCGCCCTCGGCCGCGTGCTCCGCCGCCTCGGCCGCCTCCGACCGCACGCCGCCCCCCTGCGCCTCCCGCTCGGCGGCGAGGGCCGCGCGCCGGGCGCGCTCCCGCTCCCGCTCCCGCTCGTGGTAGCGGCGGATGGCGAAGGAGAGGATCTCGCCGATGAGCGCCCGGTACTCGAGTCCGGCCGCCTGCGCGATGAGGACGAGGTCCGACCAGCCCGGAGCGAGCCCGGGGAGCGGGTTGCACTCGATGAAGTAGATCCGGCCGTCCTCGGCCATCCGGAAGTCGATCCGGGCGACGTCCCGGCAGCCGAGCGCGGAGAAGCACTCCCGGGCCGCCCGCTCGAGCCGGTCGAGCTCCCGCTCCGTGAGCTTCGCCGGCACGTCGTAGCGGATCTCGTCGTTCCAGTCCTGCTTCATCTCGAACGAGTAGATCGGCGTGGGATCGCCCTGGTCGAGGAAGACGATCTCCATCGGCGGCAGGACCCGGGGCCGCCGCTCGCCGAGGAGCCCCACCGTGAACTCCCGCCCGGCGATGTACTGCTCGGCGAGGGCGGGTTGCCGGTACTTCCCGATCATCTCCCGCGCGACCTCGCGGAGCTCCGCCTCGTCCTTCACGATCGACTTCCGCGTGACCCCCTTCGAGGTCCCCTCCGCGACCGGCTTCACGAGGAGCGGGAAGGCGAGCTCCTTCGGGAGCCGCTCCTTCCCGGTGTGCATCACGAGGTAGTAGGGGGTGTGGATGCCGTGGGTCCGGACCATCCGCTTGGCGACCGCCTTGTCGAGCGAGACGGAGAGGGCGGCGGGGTCGGAGCCGGTGTACGGGATGTCGAGGAGCTCGAGGAGCGATGGGACCTGCGACTCGCGGCTCCGCCCCTTGAAGCCCTCGGCGATGTTGAAGACGACGTCCACCGGGGTCGAGGCGAGCTGGAGGGGCAGGTCGGCCGTCGCCTCGATGTCGATCACCTCGTGGCCCCAGCTCGCGATCGCCTCCCGGATGGCCTGGAGCGTCTTCGGCGAGTCGTACTCGGCCTCGTCGTCCTGCTCGCCCGCCATGTCCGGCGTGACCCGCTTCACGTTGAAGGTGAAGCCCACCTTGAGCCGCTCCGCCTTCTTCGGCCGGCCGCGGCGGGTGCGCTGGTCGTCGAGCCCCCACCGCGCCACCGCGCTCCGGATCACCGCCCCGATCACGCCGTCCGCGTGGAGCCCCTCGAGCGCGGCGGAGGCGTAGATGCTCGCCCCCTTCTCCAGCGACGGGAGCGCGTTCACCTCGAGGAAGTAGATCTGCCCGTCCTCGGAGATCCGGAGGTCGGCCCGCCCGAGATCCCGGATCCCGAGCACCCGGTAGACCGTCTCGCAGATCCGCTGGATCCGCTCGGCCTGGCCCCGCTTCAGCTTCGCGGGCGCCCGCACCGAGACGAGCTCCTCGTGCTTCGTCTTCAGGTCGTAGTCGTAGATCGCGTACTTGCGCCCCGCCGTGGCCGACTCCTCGATCACGTACTCCACGGGCTGGAGGATCCCGCCGCGCTCCGCGGCCGCCTCCTCGAGGAACGGCACGGTGACGTCCCTCCCCACGACGTACTCCTCGACGAGGAGCCCCGACGGGTAGCGCGCCAGCGACTCGGCCACGAGCTCGTGCAGCCGGACGGGGTCCTCGACCACGGAGTCCTGGGTGATCCCCTTCGAGCTCCCCTCGAAGTTCGGCTTCACGATCACGGGGTACCGGAGCGCGTTCGCCTGGAGCCGATCCGGCTCCTCCACGTACTGCCAGCGGGGCGTCGGCACGCCGTGCTGCGCGAGGACGAGCTTCGTGAGCTGCTTGTCGAGCGTGACGGAGAGGGCGTAGGCGTCGGACCCCGTGTAGGGCATCCCGAGCTCGTCGAAGAGCGCCGGGAAGAAGGCCTCGCGGAACCGGCCACGGCGTCCCTCGGCGGTGTTGAAGACGAGGTCGGGGCCGTAGGCCTCGAGCCGGGCGACGGTCCGCGAGGCGGGGCCGGAGACCTCGATCCGCTCCACCCGGTGGCCGAGCCGCTCCATCGCCCCGGCGAGCGCGTCGATCGTCTCCTTCGTGTCGAACTCGGCCTCCTCCTCGGAGTCCGAGAGCCGCAGGTTGTGCGTGAGCGCGATGCGCATCCGGGCGCCTCAGGCGGCCGACCGCGCCGTCTCCGCGCCCCGCGTCGCCGAGGGCGACGAGCCCGGGGGGGCCGGCGCGATGGGGGGCAGGCCGTGGGCGATCTCCCCCTCCTTCGAGAGGACCTTCGCGTCCACGACCTGCGTGTCCGCGAAGATGTCGCCGATCCGGATGCCCAGCCGATCCGTCTGGATCATGTAGGCCTCGAACGCGACGATCGGGATCCCGGCGAGGAAGAAGACCGGCCAGAGGAGCGGGACCGCCCAGAACACCGCGACGAGCGCGAAGGGGGCGTTCCGGAGCGCCGACTCCCGCCAGGCCGCCGGGGCGCGCTTCGGGATGACGACCGTCCGGACGCCGAAGATCCGCTTGCCCACCGACTGGCCGTTCATGAGGCCGTCGGCGGCGAGGAGGTAGAGCGCGGCGAGGAGCGGGCCGGCCTGGGGCGCCGTCTGCGCGAGGACGAAGGCGAGGGCGAAGTCGGCGAGCCGGGCGAGCCCCCGGAGCGTCGGATCCGCCTTGGGGTACGGGCTCCCCTCTGGCCGCGCGTCCCTCATCCGGCGCCTAGCCTACTCCGTCCGGCGCCGAGCGCACGAAGAAGAGGTACGCGAGGGCCGGGCGATGGGACCCCTCCCGCTGGACGAAGTGGAGGGACTCGAAGCTCCACCCGCGGGCCGACCACTCGTTCAGCGCGCGCTCCAGGGTCTCCTCGCCCACCGGCGAGACCTCGACGACCTTGTAGCTCGCGGGGGCGTCCTTCACCGGCCCTTCCCCGTGAGGAGCGCCGCCGCGTCCTTCGCGTGGTAGGTGAGGACGAGGTCCGCGCCCGCGCGCCGGATGCAGAGGAGGGTCTCGAGCATCACCCGCTCCTCGTCTATCCACCCCCGCTCGGCGGCCGCCTTGATCATCGCGTACTCGCCGGACACGTGGTACGCGGCGACGGGCAGGTCGAAGCGGTCGCGGACGAGCCGGACCACGTCGAGGTACGGCACGGCCGGCTTCACCATGACCATGTCCGCGCCCTCGGCGACGTCGAGGGCCACCTCGCGGAGCGCCTCCCGGAGGTTCCCCGGGTCCATCTGGTAGCCCTTGCGGTCCTTCGGGACGCCCGGTCCCTCGCGCGGCGCGCTCTCCGCCGCGTCGCGGAACGGGCCGTAGAAGGCGCCGGCGAACTTCGCCGCGTAGGAGAGGACCGGGACGTCCACGAGCCCCGCCTCGTCGAGCCCCTTGCGGATCGCCGCCACCCGGCCGTCCATCATGTCGGAGGGGGCGACGACGTCGGCGCCCGCCTTCGCGTGGGCGACCGCCTCCTTCGCGAGGAGCGGGAGGGTCGCGTCGTTGTCCACCCCGAGGTCCTGCCCGGGGCCGCCCGCCTTCGGCGGCGCGAGGACCCCGCAGTGGCCGTGGTCGGTGTACTCGCACATGCAGACGTCGGTCATCACGACCATGCCCGGCACGCGCTCCTTCAGGGCGCGGACCGCGCGGGGGATGATCCCCTGCTCGTCCCAGGCGCCGCTCCCCACCGCGTCCTTCTTCTCGGGAACCCCGAAGAGGATGACGGACCGGACCCCGGCCTCGAACCCCGCCTGCGCCTCGGCGACGAGCTCGTCCACCGAGAGCTGGAAGACGCCCGGCATGCTCTTCACCGGGTTGCGCACGCCCTTGCCGGGGACGGCGAAGAGCGGCCAGACGAGGTCGTCGGGGGCGAGGACGGTCTCGCGCACGATCCGGCGCAGCGCCTCGGTCCGGCGCAGCCTGCGGGGGCGTTCCTGGGGGAATGGCATGGGCGGGGTTGTAACGCACTCGGGCCGCTGCGGGTAGGGCGCGACGGGAACCGGCGGAGGCCACGGGCTCCGGGCTGAGGCTCCAGGAAGGCGGATGCGCCACGCATTCCCGAAGCCCGAAGCCGGAAACCTGGAGCCCGAGGCCGCGCGGCCTCGCCCGGGCGCCCTACGGCGGCTCGCGCGGGTCCACCTCGCGCATCACGAGGCCGCTCTGGAGCCGCGGGTAGAAGAGGGTGCTCTTCTGCGGCATCGTCTCCCCCGCCTCCCCGACCGCCTCCACCTGCCACATCGGCGTCGGGTTCAGGAGGAAGCCGACCGGGTGCTCGCCGGAGAGGACGCGGCTCACCGCCTCGCCCGCGTCCCGGACGTAGGTCACGTTCTCCTGGTGCTCCTGCGCGCGCGGGGAGAGCCCGAGGACGTGCTGGAAGACGAGGGAGTGGAGGATCGTCACGTCGAGGTCGGCGAGCGTCCGGTTCTCGGGGAGCTCCACCCCCGTGAAGTCCGCGTCGTCCCGGAGGGTGAGGATGCGGGCCCGCTGGTCCTCGGCCGTGACCATGAGGAACGTCGTGGACTTCCCCGCGTGCTCGCCGAGCTTGGAGACCGCCCAGGCGCGCCCGGCGGGCCGGCGCGCGTCCTCCGTCAACGTCTCCACGACGAAGAAGCGCTCCAGCGCCGCGAGGAACCCGGGGAGCGAGAAGTCACGCAGCCCGAAGAGGAGCCGGTGGGTCGCGAAGAGGAAGAGCCCGGGGTCGCTCATCGGGCAGAGGAACATGAGGATGTAGTGGTGCCCCCCGCCCGCCGGAAGGCCCGGCGTCGCCTCCTCGAGCCGCCTCCGGTAGACGAGGGCCGACTCGTAGCGGTGGTGGCCGTCGGCGAGGAAGATCCGCTGCCCCTCGAGGAGGCCGCGGAGCGAGGCGACGAGCTCCGGCGCGTCCACCCGCCAGAGCCGGTGGTGCACCCCGTCGTCGGAGTCGGTCTCCGCCACCGGCTCCGCCGCGCAGGCGGCTTCGAGCACCCCGGCGGTGGCGCCCGCCTCGTCCCGGTACAGCCCGAAGACGGGGGAGAGGTTCGCCCGCACCGCCTTCATCACCTCGAGCCGGTCGGCCTTCGGCGCGACCAGGGTCTTCTCGTGGGGGACGACGATCCCCTCCGCGAACTCGTGGAGCCGCACCGCCGCCATGAAGCCCCGGCGCCGGAGGTTCCGGCCGTCCGGGGCCCAGTAGCCCTGCTCGAGGGGGTAGAGGGCGGGGACGGGGTCGCGCTGGAGGACGCCGCGGGCGAGCCAGTCGGCCCAGTGGGCCCCCGCCCTCGTGTACTTGTTCTCCGCCGGCCCGTCGCCGGGGCGGTCGTCCCCGAGCGTGAGGTGGACGACGTTCTCCGGGCTCCTCCGGAGGAGCTCGTCCCGCTGCTCCTGCGACACCTGATCGTACGGAGGGGCGAGGAGCTGGCCGAGCCCCCGGCCCTTCGTGACGGCGTAGCGGATGGCGCGGAAGGGGGCGATCTCGGCCATGAGGGAGCGACGCTAGATCACGGGCCCGGTGACGCGCAAGGCGAACGGTCGGCGCCCCTCACCGCGCGCGGCGCACGGCGAGGAGCCCGAGGGCGAGGAAGAGGAGGTTCGGCGCCCAGGCGGCCACGGCGGGAGGGACCCTCCCGGAGAGCGCGAGGGCGAAGGAGATCCCCTGGACGCCCCAGAACGCGAGGGAGACGGCCACCGACTCGACGAGCGACGCGGAGACGTGCCCCTTGCGGTTCCGGCGGAGCGCGAGGGCGATGGCGAGGAGCGCGCCGGGGACCCCGGCGAACGGGTAGGCGAGCCGGTTGTACCGCTCGAGCTGGAAGTCCACGACCGGGACGCCGAGCCGCTTCCGGATGGCGATCTGGGAGAGGAGCAGGTTCCAGCGCATCTGCGAGGGGCGCCCGGGCGCGACGGAGAAGGCCTCCGGCGGCTCGTCGAACCGGTACCGGCGGACCGCCGCCCGCTCGAGCCGCGAGTCCCCGTCCTCGAGGAAGGTCCGGTCCTCCACCCCCTCCAGGATCCACTCGTCCCCCTCCGGGCGCATCCGGACCGCGTCGATCCGCCGGCGCAGGTGGAAGCCCGGGTCCACCTCGAGCACGGTGACCCGCTCGAAGCCGCCGCCGGGGAGGTTCCCGCGCAGGTGGTAGATCCGCCGGCCGTCCTGGCCCCGGAACCAGCGCTTCGGCTCCCGGGCGGCGAGGTAGCGGCGCATGTCCCCGCCCCTCCCGAACCGGACCGCCCCGATCTCCTCGGCCCGCTCCGCCGCCCGGACGCCCACGACGTCGTGGACGACGACGAGGGCGACGCCTAGCCCGAAGGTCACCGCGAGCACGGGCACGGCGAGGCGCCAGGGGCCGAGCCCGAGCGCCCGCATCGCCGTGTACTCGCGGGTCCGCCGGAAGGTGGAGACCGCGATCGACGCGCCGATGATCATCGCGGCCGGGGCGATCATCCGGACGATCACCACCGCCTTGTTCGCGTAGAGCTCGAGGACCGCGGGGATCCAGCCGGGCCCGCCGAAACCGGCCGAGTTGTCCACGAAGTCCACCGCGAGGTAGATCGCGACCACCCCGGCGAGGGCGGCGAGGATCGCGGCGAGGGTCCGGCGCGCCGCGTAGGCGAAGAGGATCACCGGACCGCCCCCACCCCGCGCCGCGCCTGCAGCGCCACGAGGGCGATCCCGGCGGCGCAGAGGACGACGGTGGGGATCTGGAGGGCCAGGGCCGCGGGGAGGACCCCCTTCTGCGCGAGGACCTCCCCGCCCCGCATGAGGACGTACTGGGACACGACCGCGAGGACCATCGCCCCGAGGGAGAGGGCGCGGCCGGACCGGCGCGAGGCGCCGAGCGGCAGCGCGAGGAGGGCGAAGGCGAGCACGGCGAGGGGCTGCGCGATCTTCCGGTGCAGGTAGCCCTGGAACCGGCGGGCCTCGGCGAGGTCGCCCCTCTCCACGGCGCGCCGGATCCGCTCCTGGATGGCCGCCGGGCCGAGCTCCTTCGCGCTCCGGGCGAGCCAGTTGCGATCGGTGAGGGCCGTCCCGAGGCCGAGGACGACCTCCGCCCGGCGGAAGGCGGCCGTGACGTACTCGTCCCCGTCCGCCGTCTCCCGGTGGAGCTCGCCCCCCTCGAGCACGAGCTTCATCTCCTGCCCCATCCCCACCGGCTCGAGCCGCCCCTCGCGGGCGAGGGCGAGCACGGGGGCGGCGGGATCGGTGCGGTCGCTGATGAGCACGCTCGTCCAGCGCCCGTCCTTCACCGCCTCCGCGTAGAGGGTCGTGCCCGGGATCTGGTCGTAGAAGACCCCGGGGCGGACGTCGTTCCTCACGTTCCGCTTCACGATCTCGTTGAGCCGGACGCGGGCCCCGGCGAGGCCGGCCGGCTCGAGCCAGAGGGAGGACCAGACCCCGAACGCGGCGACGACGGCCCCGAGGAGGAGCGGGACCCGGGCGAGCCGGGCGGGGGAGAGCCCGGCGGCGCCGAGCGCGATGATCTCCCGGTCCTCCGCGAGCCGGCCGACGCCGAGCACCGCGCCGAGCAGGAAGGCGATCGGCAGGACGTAGCCGACGAAGCTCGGCAGCATGGCGAGGACGACCGCGGCGAGGTCCACGAGGGACACGCCGGAGCCGAAGAGGACGTCTGCCTGGGCGAGGAGCTGGGTCGCGAGGAGGAGCTGGGTGAGGAAGACGAGCCCCGCGCCGAACGGGAGGAGGATCTCCTTCGCGAGGTACCTGTCGACGAGCGGCACTCGGCGGGCCTTCCGGCGATGTCACGCCTTCTGTCCGATGTCCCTTCGGTACTGCATCCCGCGGAACCGGATCCGCGCCACGCCCTCGTAGGCCCGCCGCGCCGCCCCGTCGAGCCCGTCGCCGAGGGCGCAGACGGTGAGCACCCGGCCGCCGCTCGTCACGACCTTCCCGCCTTCGCCGCGGGCGGTGCCGGAGTGGAACACCTGGACGTCGCCGGGGAAGGGGCCGTCGAGCCCCTCGATCGCGTCTCCGCTCGCCGGCTTGCCCGGGTAGCCCTCGGAGGCGAGGACGACGCCGACCGCCGCGCGCGGGTCGAAGTCGAGCTTCACCGCGGAGAGGTCGCCCCTCGCCGCGGCGAGGAGCACCGGCACGATGTCGTTCCGCATCCGCAGGAGGATGGGCTGCGTCTCCGGATCTCCGAGCCGCGCGTTGAACTCGAGGACGCGCGGGCCCTTCGACGTGAGCATGAGCCCCGCGTACAGCGCGCCGCGGAACGGCCGCCCCCGCCGGGCCAGCTCGCGCGCCGCGGGGAGCAGGACGTCCCGCTCCACCATCGCCTCGACCTCGGGGGTCACGTTCGGCGTGGGCGAGAAGGCCCCCATGCCGCCGGTGTTCGGCCCCCGGTCGCCGTCGAAGATCCGCTTGTGGTCCTGGGCGGCCGCGAGCATCCGGACCCGCTCCCCGTCCACGAAGGCGATGCAGGAGGCCTCCGGCCCCTCGAGCCGCTCCTCCACGACGACCTTCGCGCCCGCCGCGCCGTGGGCCCTGTCCACGAGCATCGACCGGATCGCCGCCTCGGCCTCGCCGGCGTCTCCGCAGACGACGACGCCCTTCCCGGCGGCGAGGCCGTCCGCCTTCACGACGACCTTGCCCCCCCGGGCGCGGGCGAACGCGACGGCGGGGTCCACCTCGGTGAAGGCCGCGTACTCCGCGGTGGGGATGCCGGCGGCGGCCATCACCTCCTTCGCGAAGGCCTTCGATCCCTCGATCTCGGCCGCGGCCCCCGACGGGCCGAAGACGGGGATCCCCACCTTAGCGACCCGGTCGGCGAGCCCCGCGACGAGCGGAGCCTCCGGCCCGACGACGACGAGGTCGATCCGCTCGTCCTTCGCCCAGCGCGCGAGCTCGTCCACGCGGTCCACCCCGAGGGGGACGAGCTCGGCGAGGCTCGAGATGCCGGGGTTGCCGGGCGCGGCGAAGAGCTGCTTGACGAGGGGGCTCCTCGAGATCTTCCAGACGAGGGCGTGCTCCCGGCCGCCCGAGCCGACGACGAGGACTCTCATGGGGATCCGGGTTTACCACGTCCGCCGCCGAGTGATGGCGGTGCTCGATTGCGATGACGCCCGCGATGGGGGGTCCGCGGGGGGAGAGTTTCTCCCCCCGCGCAGAGGCGCCGAAGGCGCCGGATCTCCTCATGGCGGCGGCGGAACCGTTCCGATCGAGTCGACCGGGCGCCGCCGAGTGACGGCGGTGCTCAAGTTGCGATGACGCCCGCGATGGGGGGTCCGCGGGGGGAGAGTTT
>JBBIPT010000010.1:0-30185 GCA_037442705.1 Anaeromyxobacter sp. | reverse complement strand
CATGCGCGAGCGATTCGTAGACCAGCAGCACCAACCCGCAGATGATCGCGGCGGCGCCTAGGATGCGCTTGAGCAGAAGCCGCTCGCCGATCAGCAGCGGCACCAGGTCCGTGGCGATGGCGTAGGCGTCGAGCACGAGGGCCAGGAAGAAGAAGAGCTGCAGCGCGATCTGGTGGGCGGCGAGGGGGAGCTCCCCGAGCCGCGCGGCGAGGAAGCCGACGAGGGCGAAGATGCCGACCTCGGCCCCCATGTGCAGGCCGATGGGGAGGCCGACCCTCGCCGCGGTCCGGAGATCGCGCGGGTCCGGGCGGCGGGAGGAGGCCGCGCCGGCGGGGAGCGGAACGGCGGCGGCTGCCCGGGCGAGGATGGCGGCCTGGAGGACGGCGCAGAGGCTCGATGCGAGGGCGGCGCCCCCGGCCCCCAGCGCCGGCACGGCGCCGAGCGGCCCGGCGGCGGCGGGGAGGGAGGACCCGCCGAAGACGAGGAGGAGGTCGAGCGGGACGTTCGCGAGGTTCGCGGCCACCGTGGACAGGACGATGGGGCGGGTCGCGCCGAGCCCCTGGAGGTAGGCCCTCCCGCCGAAGTACGCGAGGAAGAAGGGCAGGCCCGGCAGCCGCCAGAGGAGGTAGCGCCCCGCCTCGCGCGCGATCTCCGGCGCGATGCCGAGCGGCTCGAGCGCGAAGGGGACGAGGGCGAAGGGGAGGGCGAGGGCGGCGGCGAGGCCGAGCGCGAGCCAGGCCCCCTGCCAGAGGAGCTTGCGGGCGCGGGCGTGCTCGCCCGCCCCCACCGCCTGGGAGACGAGCGGGTCGAGCCCGTGCATCACGCCGAGCCCGAAGACGGCGAGGGCGAGGTAGAGGGAGTTCCCGAGCCCGACGCCCGCGAGCGCGAGCGAGCCGGCCCGGCCCACGATGGCGGTGTCCACGACGCCCATGAGCGCCTGGCCCCCCTGCGCGACGGCGAGCGGCAGGGCGAGCCGGACGAGCGGGCGGAGCTCCGAGCGGTAGGGATGGCTCGCGGACACGGGGCGGGAATCGTAGCCCGGGCGGCGGCGGCTCGCCGGGCGTTCTTCCCGTTCCAGCGGCGGGGCACGGCGGCCGCCGGCGCGGTGTTCGGGCCGGTGATGCTCGTCTGGTTCGGGACGATCGGGGCGCAGATCCAGCCGTAGGCTCCCGCCCGAACTCCTCCCTCGACATCCGGCCCGGTGATCTGGTTATTTCGGCATCCTTCTCCGCATGTCGGACACCCCCCCAGGACCGGCGCCCGCCGCCACGCCTCCGCCGGAAGAGCCGGCGAGGACCCCGCCCCCGGAGCGGGCAGGCCACGGCCCGCGGGGCGGCGCCCTCGGCAAGCTCGCCCTCGGCGCCCTCGGCGTGGTGTTCGGCGACATCGGGACGAGCCCCCTCTACGCGCTGAAGGAGTGCTTCGGCGGGCACTACCGCGTCCAGCCCTCGCCGGAGAACGTCTTCGGGGTCCTCTCGCTCGTCTTCTGGGCGATGACCTTCGTCGTCACGTTCAAGTACCTCAGCTTCGTGATGCGGGCGAACAACCGGGGGGAGGGCGGGATCCTCGCCCTCATGGCGCTCGTGGGGCAGAAGGACGTGTCGCAGAAGGGGCGGGCGACGCTCCTCGTCCTCGGCCTCTTCGGCGCCGGGCTCCTCTACGGCGACGGCGTGATCACGCCGGCGATCTCCGTCCTCGGCGCCGTGGAGGGAGTCGCGGTCGCGGCCCCTGGCCTCTCCCGCCTCGTCGTCCCGCTCGCCGTCGTGATCCTCCTCGGCCTCTTCCTCTTCCAGCGGCGGGGGACCGGCGCGGTGGGGATGGTCTTCGGGCCGGTGATGGTCGTCTGGTTCGTCACGATCGCGATCCTGGGCGTGCGCGGGATCCTGATGCACCCCGGCGTCCTCGCGGCGCTGAACCCGGCCCACGCGATCGTCTTCTTCGCCCACAACGGGGTCCACGGGTTCCTCGTCCTCGGCGCCGTCGTCCTCGTGATCACGGGCGGAGAGGCGCTCTACGCCGACATGGGCCACTTCGGCACGAAGCCGATCCGGATCGCCTGGCTCTCCATGGCGATGCCCGCCCTGCTCCTGAACTACTTCGGGCAGGGGGCGCTCCTCCTCGAGGACGCCTCGGCGGCGCTGAACCCCTTCTACCTCCTCGCCCCGGAGTGGGCCCGCTACCCCCTCATCGCCGTGGCGACCTCCGCCGCGATCGTCGCGAGCCAGGCGCTGATCTCGGGCGCCTTCTCCCTCACGAACCAGGCCGTGCAGCTCGGCTACTGCCCCCGCGTGACCATCCGGCACACCTCCTGGCGCGAGCAGGGGCAGATCTACGTTCCGGAGGTGAACGCCCTCCTCGGCACGGTCTGCATCGCCCTCGTGATCGGCTTCCAGTCCGCCTCGAACCTCGCCGCGGCCTACGGCATCGCCGTGACCGGCAACATGACCATCACGACGATCCTCTTCCACCGGGTGGTCCGCGACCACTGGGGGTGGCCGCGCTGGAGGGCCTGGCCGCTCACCGTCCTCCTCATCTCCGTGGACCTCGCCTTCTTCTCGGCGAACGTCGTGAAGATCGAGCAGGGCGGGTGGGTCCCACTCGCCGTGGCGGCGGCGGTCTACCTCCTCCTCTCCACCTGGAAGAAGGGGCGGAACGTCCTCGCGGAGATGATGCGCGCCGCCGGCCTCCCGCTCGAGCTCTTCCTCTCGGACATGGAGCGGAAGAAGCCGCAGCGCGTCCCCGGGACGGCGGTCTTCATGACCTCGAACACCGGGACGGCGCCGCCGGTGATGCTCCACCACCTGAAGCACAACAAGATCCTGCACGAGCGGATCGTCCTCGTGTCGATCCTCACCGAGGACATCCCGTACGTCCCGCTCCAGGAGCGGCTCTGGGTGAACGACCTCGGGAGCGGCTTCTTCCAGGTCGTCGGCCGCTACGGCTTCATGGAGACGCCGGACGTCCCGGGGCTCCTCGCCGAGCTGCCGCGCCGGAAGCCGCCCAACGTGCGGCTCGACCTGAAGCCGATGGAGACGAGCTTCTACCTGGGCCGGGAGACCCTCCTCCCGACGGGCGCCTCGACGATGGCCCGGTGGCGGAAGCGGCTCTTCATCGTCATGGCGCGCAACGCCCAGACGGCGAGCTCCTTCTTCGGCCTCCCGCCGAACCGGGTCGTCGAGCTCGGCGCGCAGATCCAGCTCTGAGTCGCCTTCGCCGTCATCGGCGCGCGGCGAGGAGCGAAACCCGAGCATGAGGCGTCCCCATGGCACTCCCCCACGCGCTCCGCTGCCTCGAGAAGCGCGACCTCCGGCTCTACTTCGCCGGCCAGTCCGTCTCCCTCGCCGGGACGTGGATGCAGGCCGTCGCGCAGTCGTGGCTCGTCTGGCGGCTCACCCGGTCGACGGAGCTCCTCGGGCTCGTCGCCTTCCTCGGGCAGGTCCCGGTCTTCTTCTTCGGGATCTGGGCGGGCTCGATCGCGGATCGGCGGCCGCGGCGGGGGATCGTCCTCGTCACGCAGGGGAACGCGATCGCCCAGGCGGTCCTCCTCGCCGTGCTCACGCTCGCCGGCGCCGTGGAGCCGTGGCACGTCCTCGTCCTCTCGGCGATGCTCGGGATGACCCATGCCTTCGAGATCCCCGCGCGGCAGGCCCTCCTCGCCGATCTCGCCGGGGAGGACTACCCGAACGCGATCGCGCTGAACTCCACGATCGTGAACGCCGCCCGGATCGCCGGCCCCGCCCTCGCCGGCGTGGTCGTCGCCTGGGTGGGGGAGGGGTGGGCCTTCGCCGCGAACGCGGCGAGCTTCCTCGGCACCTACGCGGCGCTCCTCCTCATGCGCCCTCCGGCGCGCCCGCCCTCCCCGGCCGGCCGGGGGGCGCACGTCCTCGAGGGGCTCGCCTACGCGGGGAGGACCGCGCACGTCCGCGCCCTCCTCGGCCTCCTCGCCTTCTCCTCCTTCTTCGCGATGCCCTACCAGGCGCTCCTCCCGGTGCTCTCCTCCGAGGCGCTCGGCGGCGGCGCGCGTCTCTACGGCCTCCTCCTCGCCTGCGCGGGCGTGGGGGCGCTCGCCGGCTCCGTGTCGCTCCTCCTCCGCAGGGGGCTCGCCGGGCTCGACCGGAGGGTGGGCGCCGGCGCCTCGATGCTCGGGGCGGGGGTCGCGACCCTCGCGCTCTCGTCGAGCGTGGTCCTCTCCGGCGCCGCGCTCCTCGTCGCCGGCTACGGCTTCATCACGCAGATGGCGGGGACGATGACGCTCCTCCAGGGGCTCGCCCCGGGGGAGATGCGCGGGCGGGTCATGGGGCTCTTCTCCACGCTCTTCCTCGGCGTGACCCCCTTCGGCGCGCTCGCGGCCGGGCTCGTCGCGAGCCGGCTCGGCGCGCCCGCCACCCTGGCGACGGGAGGGCTCGTCGTCCTCGCGGCGAGCGCCGTCTTCCACGCCGCCGTCCCCCGCCTCCGGCGGATCGTGCTCTCGGAGCACCCGACCCAGTTCCCGCCCACCGCCCCGTGACCGCGCCCCCCGCCCGCCCTCCGCGCCCTCCCCGCCGGGCGGCGGCCGGTCCGGATGTCCAGCCACTGCCAGACGGCCGCTCGCGATTCGTGAACGGCTCCGGGCCTCGGGCCTCGGACCTCGGGCCTCGAGAACGGCGGCAGGGATGCATTTCCCGGGGCGAGAAGCCCGGGGCCCGAAGCCTCGGGTGTTTCCGAATCGACCTCGGGCGTCTAGGATGCCTCCCGTGGTCGTCCTCGGCATCGATCCCGGCTCCCGGCGCTGCGGCTACGGCGTCGTCGCGCGGCGCGGGGGCCGGCTCGAGCTCCTCGAGGCGGGCGTGCTCGCGCCGGGGAACCTCCCCATGCCGGAGCGGCTCGCCCGGATCCTGGAGGGGATCGCGGGCGTGATCGCCCGGGCCGCGCCCGCCGAGGTGTCCGTGGAGCAGGTCTACGCCGGCGCCTCCCCTCGCTCCGCCCTCGTCCTCGGGCAGGCCCGCGGCGTGGCGCTCGCCGCCGCCGCCCGCGCCGGGCTCCGCGTCTTCGAGTACGCGCCCGCGGAGGTGAAGCTCGCCTTCACGGGGAGCGGAAGGGCGTCGAAGGAGCAGATGATGCGCACGGCGCGGATGCTGCTCGGCGCGGCGGCCGGCCGCTCCGACGAGGCGGACGCGATCGCCCTCGCCGTCTGCCACCTCGCCCGCCGCGCGGCGCGCGTCGCCGCCGGCGCGAACGGGAAGGCGGCGGCGCTCTCCCGGCTCCGGCCGTCGCGCCGGGACCACCGGATGGGGCCGTGATCGCGCGCCTCACCGGCACGGTCGCCGAGCGCGGCGCCGACCACGCGGTCCTCGAGGCGGGCGGGGTCGGCTACCTCGTCCACCTCTCCGCCGCCTCCCTCGCCGCGCTCCCCCCCGAGGGATCGCAGGCGAGCCTGCGCATCTTCACGAACGTCCGCCAGGACGCGATCGACCTCTTCGGCTTCGCGACCGAGGACGAGGAGTCGGTCTTCCGGGCGCTCATCGAGGTGAAGGGCGTGGGGCCGCGCGCCGCCCAGAACATCCTCTCCGGGATCGAGGCGCGGGATCTCGCCCGCGCGGTCGCGCAGGGCGACGTCGCGCGGCTCACGAAGGTCCCGGGGGTCGGGAAGAAGACGGCCGAGCGGCTCGTCGTGGAGCTGAAGGAGAAGCTCGCCCTCCTCGCCCGGGCCGCCGGGCCCGAGAAGGCCCGGCCGGGCGCGGGGATCCTCGAGCAGCTCCGGACCGCGCTCGTGAACCTCGGCTACCGCGCGCCGCAGGCCGACTCCGCGGTGGACTCCCTCCGGGAGGGGGCGGAGGGACGGAAGCTCGACGAGCTCGTCCGTGAGGCGCTGAAGCTCCTGCGGGGCTGAGGGGCCGTCGCCAGGAAGCGATCGCTCACTCCGGGTCCGGGGAACGCCGGACCCTGGGTGCCCACAGCGGGTGGACCCGGACTCGTGCTTCTTGGCGGCGTCCCCGAAACACGCAATGATTGCAGGGCCCGGTGACCCATCGGCCGGTCTCGGCCCCTGGCCTGGGTCATGCACGGGATGCGGGCCGGGCCGGGGGGGCTCGCCAAGGAGCTGCACACATGCGTCTCACCCTCGCCGCGCGCCTCGTCGCCCTGCTGGGCCTCGCGCTCGGCTTCCTCGCGGCGGTCGGCATCACGGGGCTCGTCGCCTCGAGCGCGCTGTCCCAGGTGATCGACTCCTACGCGAACGAGAAGGTCCCGGAGCTCCAGCACCTCGGCCGCCTCGGTGCCGCGGCGGGGCGGGTCACCGGCGCCGCGTCGGCCCTCGAGAACGGGTCGCTCGACGCCTCGGTCCACGAGCCGGCCCTCGCGCTCGCCCGCGCCCAGGCGGCCGTCGCGGAGGAGGCGGCGAAGGGCTTCCTCGGGGCCGACGCCGGGGGAGCGAAGCACATGGAGCACCTCCCGGACGTGATGAAGGCCTGGCGGGCCCACCTCGACGCGCTCGCCCAGGCCGCGAGCGAGCGGGCCGCGGCGAGCGAGGCCGGCCGCTTCGCGGAGATGGCCGCCCTCCAGCAGCGGGTCACCGCCCGCTACGAGGACCTCCGGCGCGACACCCAGCAGCTCTTCGAGCTCCTGGATTCGACCGGCGCCTCCATCCGTGCCGAGGGGAAGGCGCTCCAGGAGAGGGCCGCCCGGGCGGACTCCTCCGCGCGGCGCTGGATCCTCGCCGCGCTCGCGCTCGCCTTCGTGGCGCTCGCCACGGCCGGCGTGGTGCTCGTCCGCCACGTCCGCCGCTCCCTCGCCGTCGCGGTGAGGGCCGCCGAGCGGATCGCCCGCGGGGACCTCCGCGAGGAGATCGAGATCACGAGCCGCGACGAGCTCGGCGACCTGCAGCAGGCGATGCGCGAGATGGCGGAGAGGCTCGGGAGCGTGATCGCGGAGGTCCGATCCGGCGCAGAGTCCCTCTCCTCCGCCTCCGGCCAGGTCTCCGCCACGGCGCAGCAGGTGTCCCACGGGACCGGGGAGCAGGCCGCGAGCGTGGAGGAGACGACCTCGTCCCTGGAGGAGATGACCGCCTCGATCAACTCCAACGCGTCGGCGAGCCGCGAGACGGAGCGGGTCGCCACGGACGGTTCCCGGAAGGCGGAGGAGAGCGGCAAGGCGGTGGAGGAGACCGTCGCGGCGATGCGCGCCATCGCCGAGCGGATCTCGATCGTGGAGGAGATCGCCTACCAGACGAACCTGCTCGCCCTGAACGCCGCCATCGAGGCCGCGCGGGCGGGAGATCACGGCAAGGGCTTCGCGGTCGTCGCGACCGAGGTCCGCAAGCTCGCGGAGCGGAGCCAGAAGGCCGCGAAGGAGATCGGGGAGCTCGCGGGGAGGTCGATGGCCGTCGCGGAGCGGAGCGGCTCCCTGCTCGAGGAGCTCGTCGTCGCGATCCGCCGGACCGCGGAGCTCGTCCAGGAGGTGTCGGCCGCCTCCCAGGAGCAGTCCGCCGGCGTCGGCCAGGTCTCGAAGGCGATGGGGATCGTGGACCACGTCACGCAGCGGAACGCCTCGGCGGCGGAGGAGCTCTCCTCCACCGCGGAGGAGGTCTCCGCCCAGGCCGACGCGCTCCAGCAGACCGTGGCCTTCTTCCAGGTGAGGGGCGGGAGTTCCGTGCCGCCGCAGCGCCGCGAGCCGCCGCCCGCGCTTCCAGCCCCCCCGGCGCGGCCGAAGGCCGCCCCCGCGCTCCCCGCGCCGGGAGGTGGGCCGCCCTCGACGAGCGGAGGCTTCCGGCGGTTCTAGAACGGCCGCTCGCGACTCGCGATCGGCCCCCGGCCTGGGCCCTCGGGCCTCGGGAACGGCGCCAGAGATGCAATTCCCGAGGCCTCAGGCCCGAGGCCCGAAGCCTCGGGTGTTTCCGACCTCGGTCGTCCAGAACCGATCTGAGCGGTCACCCTCCCGTGCTAGCTTCGGGCGGATGCCGGTGAAACCCGTCCGCGACGTCTCCCCCGCCGCCCAGGAGGGCGACGCGCGGCTCGAGCAGTCGCTCCGCCCTGCCACGTTCGACGAGTACGTGGGGCAGGAGAAGCTCGTCGAGAACTTCCGGGTCTACGCGAAGGCCGCGAAGGGCCGGGGCGAGGCGCTCGACCACGTCCTCCTCTCCGGGCCGCCGGGGCTCGGGAAGACCTCCCTCGCCCACATCCTCGCCCGCGAGCTCGGGGTCGCGCTCCACCTGACGAGCGGCCCGGCCCTCGTGAAGAAGGGCGACCTCGCCGGGATCCTCACCGCGCTCGCCCCCCGGGACATCCTCTTCATCGACGAGATCCACCGGCTCTCCCCCGCCGTGGAGGAGGCCCTCTACCCCGCGATGGAGGACTTCCGGTTCGACGTCGTCCTCGGCGCCGGGATCGGCGCCCAGACGATGGAGATGAAGCTCGAGCGGTTCACGCTCGTGGGGGCGACCACGCGGACGGGGCTCCTCGCCGCGCCGCTCCGCGACCGCTTCCCGATCCAGGAGCGGCTCGGCTACTACGAGCCGGCGGAGCTCGAGGAGATCGCCGTCCGGGCCGCCCGCAAGCTCTCGCTCCCCGTGGAGCCGGCCGGGGCGGAGGAACTCGCCCGCCGGGCGCGGGGCACGCCGCGCATCGCCATCCGGCTCCTCCAGCGGGCACGGGACTTCGCCCAGGTCGAGGGGAACGGGCGGCTCACGAAGGCGATCGTGGACACGACCCTCGAGCGGCTCGAGGTGGACGCGCGGGGGCTCGACGCGATGGACCGGCGGATCCTCTCCGTGGTCCTCGACACCTTCGGCGGCGGGCCGGTCGGGATCGACGCGATCGCCGCCGCCGTTGGCGAGGAGCGGGACACGATCGAGGACGTCTACGAGCCGTTCCTCGTGCGGGAGGGCTACCTCGCCCGGACGCCGCGCGGCCGCGTGGCCCTCCCCTCCGCCTACGAGCACCTCGGGCGCGAGAAGCCTCGAGGGAAGCAGGGGAGCCTGCTCTAGCCGCTACCAGACGATCCGCCGCGACCGCCAGCCGGGCCTGCGCCCCACGACCTTCACGAGCGCGAAGCCGGCGACGAAGCCGCCGATGTGCGCGAAGAAGGCGACGCCCGGGCTCCCCCCGAAGACGACGGAGAAGACCTGCAGGAGGAACCAGAACCCGATGAAGAGGGCGGCGGGCAGGTGGACGAGCCTCACGAAGACGACGACGACGAGCGCGGTGAGGATCCGCGCCTGGGGGAAGAGCACGAGGTAGGCGGCGAGCACGCCGGCGATGGCGCCGGAGGCGCCGACCATCGGGACGAGGACGTCCCCCGTCACCGCCGAGGCCACGGACTGGGCGAGCGCGGCGGCGAGCCCGGAGGCGAGGTAGAAGAGGGCGAAGCGCGTCCGCCCGAGCGCGTCCTCCACGTTGTTCCCGAAGATCCAGAGGACGAGCAGGTTCGACCCGGCGTGGAAGATCCCGCCGTGGAGGAACATGCTCGTGAAGATCGTGAAGGGCGGAGGGACGAGGGCGCGCCAGTCCACGTCCTGGAAGGTGAGGATCTCGTAGGGGATCGCCCCGCCCCGGAGGATCGACTCCTCGAGGCCGATGCCGAGGAGCTGCCAGGCGAACGCGGCGGCGTTCACGAGGAGGAAGGCCCAGGTGACGAGCGGCTTCCGCTCGACGGGGTTGTCGTCCTTGAGAGGGATCACGCGAGGTTCTTTCGCACCGCGACGCACATGGTATGAGCCGCCCGCGCCGAATTCGTGCCCGGAACGTGAAGCCGTGACACGGATGTCGCGATCTCGCCTCTCAGGACGGGGCGCCCCGGCGACCAGGGGAGGGGCGAGGCGGGGTATCGCTCGACCCCCGCCGAAAAGACAGGGGCGGACGGGATCTTAGCGCATCGCGTCGGGGTGGTAAATACCGACGGAATCCGGCGACCTTGGCACGTCGATTGCTGGAAACACGGCAGGCTCGGGCCCGGATGCCCGGATTCGCGGACGACGAGGGACATGGCTCACTGGAATCAGCGCACCGTTGCGAAGCGGGTCTCGGCCACCGGCGTCGGCCTCCACTCGGGGAAGCCCGCCACCCTCACGCTCGCGCCCGCCCCGGCGGACGCCGGCATCACGTTCGTGCGGATGGACCTCGGGGTCGAGATCCCGGCCCGCAACGAGTACGTCGCCGACACCACCCTCTCCACGAACCTCGCCCACGCCGGCGCGCGGATCCACACGGTCGAGCACGTCCTCGCCGCCCTCCACGGGATGGGCGTCGACGCCTGCCGGGTCGAGGTGGACGGACCGGAGATCCCGATCCTCGACGGCTCGGCCGCGCCCTTCGTCTGCCTCGTGCAGGAGGCGGGGGTGAAGACGCTTCGCGCCGGGCGGCGCTGGCTCGTCGTGGACCAGCCGGTCGAGATCCGCGACGGCGACAGGCTCGCGCGGCTCGAGCCGTCCGACGCCTTCTCCGTCGAGTTCACCGCCGACTTCGGCCATCCGCTCATCACGAACCAGGCCTTCAAGGTCGCGGTGACCGATCGCACGTTCGAGCGCGAGGTCGCCCGGGCCCGCACCTTCTGCTTCCGGCGGGACATCGAGCGGATGCAGGCCGCGGGGCTCGCGAAGGGCGGGAGCCTCGAGAACGCCATCGTGGTGGACGAGTTCTCCATCCTGAACCCCGAGGGGCTCCGGTACCCCGACGAGTTCGCCCGCCACAAGGTGCTCGACGCGATCGGCGACCTCGCCCTCGCCGGGATGCCGGTCCTCGGCGCGCTCACCGCGGTGAAGAGCGGTCACGCGATGAACCAGGCGCTCGTGCGGAAACTCCTCGCGGACGCCGCCTCGCACCGGGTCGTCCGCGTCTCGGCCGAGGCGGAGATGCCGCGCCCCCGCGCCGCCGTCCCCGGGCTCGCCGTGCCCGAGGGGCAGGTCGCGTAGGGTTCCGCGCGCGGCGACCGCATCGATCGACGCACGAACGGACGGAGAGCGCTCCGCTCGCCCTTCGACAGGCTCAGGGCGAACGGCTCCAGCGGTCCGTTCGTGGTGAGCCTGTCGATCCACGAACGGTCCTGGATCGATCGAGCCGGGCACCGCCCTCAGTTCACCGCCGAGACCGCGAGCTCCTCGAGGAGTTGCCGGGCCCGGACGTAGCCCTTCCCGCTCGCGCGCCGGAGCGCCTCCACCGCCCCCTCCCGGTCTCCCGCCCGGAGCCGGGCCACGCCGAGGTTGTAGAGGACGTGGGGGCCGCTCGAGGGGAGGCGGACGGCGGCCTCCAGCGTGACGAGGGCGTCCTCGTAGGCGCCCGACCGGAGCTGCAGGGACCCGAGGTTGTTGCGCGGGGCGGCGAGCCGCGGATCGCGGCGGATCGCCTCCCGGTAGTGCGCCTCCGCCTCGGCGACGCGCCCCGCGTTCGCCGCGGCGAGGCCGAGGTTGTTCCAGGCGAGGGCGAAGGAAGGCAGGACGAGCGTGGCCCTGCGGAAGTCGCGGGCCGCCTCGTCCCAGTCCTCGGGGTCGCCCCGCTCCCGGGCGAGGTAGACCGCCTCCCAGCCCCGGTTGTTGTAGAAGTGGGCGACCGCCTCCACGTCGTCGAGCGGGCGGTACCAGACGATCTTCCCGAGCCGGGCGAAGTCGAGGCCGATCCGGACGTCCCCGGCGCGCACCATCGCCGTGACGTGGCCCGAGCTCACGGTCATCCCGTCCTCCGCGTGGCTCGTCTCGTGGATCCGGGTCGAGGCGTCGATGTAGTAGGCCTCGAGCCCGGCCGACCGCGCGAGGCCGACGAAGACCGCCGCGAGGGCGAGGCAGTTCCCCTCGCGCCGCCGGAGGGTCTCCCTCGCGTCGCCGGAGATCCCCGCCTCGTAGCGGAGGCCGAAGCGGTCCGGATCGAAGAGGGCCTCGACGAGGAGCTTCACCTTCACCGGCAGGGTGTCCCCCTGCGCGACGATCTCCCGCGCGAGGGCCGCCTCGGTCTCCCCGACCTCGTGCGGGACGACGACCTCGTCCGCCGGGAGCCCCGGAGCGCGGTGCGCGAGCTCGGCCCGGAGGTCGCGCGGAGGGTACGCGAGCCTCCGCACGGCGCAGCCGGGCGCGCCGGAGAGCAGGGCCGCGCAGGCGGCCAGGATCGCGACCGGGCGGGACATCCGTCCGCCTCGGAGGGATCCTAACCCGAGCGCGATCGGGAAACACCCAAGGCTTCGGGCCTCAGGAAGCGCTTCTCTGCCGCCGTTCCCGGGGCCCGAGGCCAGGGGCCGATCACGGATCGCGAGCGGCCGTTTGGCGCCGGGGAGGGGCTCGGCGAAGGGGGGGGCCCGCCGGGGCGGTCACCAGCTCCCGAAGCGGCGCCGGGCCTCCGCGGAGAGGGCGTCCCGGTGGGACGGGTGCGCGACGGCGATGAGGGCCGCGGCCCGCTGCCGGAGGTTCTTGCCGAAGAGGTCGGCGATCCCCTGCTCGGTGACGACGAAGTGGACGTGGGCCCGGGTCGTGACGACGCCCGCCGCCGGCTTCAGCATGGAGACGATGCGGGACTCGCCCGTGCTCGTCACCGAGGGGAGGGCGATGATGGGCTTGCCGTTCTCCGAGAGCGCCGCGCCGCGGATGAAGTCCATCTGGCCGCCGACGCCGGAGTACTGCCTGTCGCCGATGGAGTCGGCGCAGACCTGGCCGGTGATGTCCACCTCGATGGCGCTGTTGATCGCCGTGACCTTCGGGTTCCGGCGGATCACGGCCGTGTCGTTCACGTAGGCCATGTCGAGCATGGCGACGAGGGGGTTGTCGTCGAGGAAGTCGTAGAGCCGGCGCGAGCCGAGGGCGAAGCCGGCGACGATCTTGCCGGGGTGGACCCGCTTCGCCTCCCCGGTGACGATCCCCTTCTCCACGAGGTCCACGACGCCGTCGGAGATCATCTCCGTGTGGATCCCGAGCCGCTGGTGGTCGCCGAGGGCGGCGAGGGTGGCCTGGGGGATGGCCCCGATCCCGAGCTGGAGGCAGGCGCCGTCGTCCACGAGCTCCGCGCAGTGGCGGCCGATCTCCCGCTCGATCTCCGAGAGCTCCGCCGGCGGCGCCTCCGGGATCGGCTCGTCCACCTCGACCATGAAGTCGATCGAGTCCACGTGGATGAGGCCGTCGCCGTGGGATCGCGGCATCCGGGGGTTCACCTGGGCGACGACCGTCCGGGCCGTCTGCACCGCCGCCCGGGCCACGTCCACCGAGACGCCGAGGGAGCAGTACCCGTGGCGGTCCGGCGGCGAGACGTGGACGAGCGCGACGTCGAGGGGGAGGATGCCCGACCGGAAGAGGGAGGGGACCTCGGAGAGGAAGACGGGCAGGTAGTCGGCGCGCCCCTCCTCCACCGCCCGGCGGACGTTCGGGCCGACGAAGAGGGCGTTCACGCGGAAGCTCTTCGCCATCTCCGGCTCGGCGTAGGGCGCCGGCCCCTCGGTGTGGAGCGACACGATCTCCACGACCCGGAGCTCGTCCGCGCGCGCCGTCATCGCCTCGATGAGGACGCGTGGGGCGGCGGCCACGCTGTGGAGGAAGACCCGTGCCCCGGACTTCACGACCGAGACGGCTTCCTCGGCGGAGACGATGCGGCTCATCGGCGTGTGGCTCCTTTCGGCCCCCTGAAGGAGGGCCCGAGTCTACCGCAGATCCCAGGCGAGCTTCACGGCCGCCGCGAGGGCCACGGCCACGACGACGTGCCGGACGAGGGCGTCCCCGCGGCGCACCGCGAGGTGGGCGCCGATCCAGCCGCCGGCGAGCTGCGCCCCCGCCATGGGGAGGGCGACGCGCCAGGCGACGGCGCCGCTCGCCGCGAAGAGGGCGAGCGCCGAGAGGTTCGAGGCGAAGTTCACGACCTTCGCGCTCGCCGAGGCGCGGGCGAGGCCGTCCCCGAGGAGCGCGACGAAGGCGACGATGAGGAAGGTCCCCGTGCCGGGGCCGAAGAAGCCGTCGTAGGCGCCGACGAGGAGCGCGACGCCGGCCGCGATCGGGGCGGAGCCGCGGCGCGGCGGGGCGTCCTCGAGGCGGGGGGCCGGCGGGCGGCGGAGGCCGACGAAGAGCGCGGCGAAGGCGAGGAGGACGGCGATCAGCGGCCGGAGCGCCGAGGAGGGGATCCGGAGGAGGAGCCAGGCGCCGGCGAGGGAGCCCAGGACGGCGAAGGGGAAGGTGATCCGGGCCCTGCGGGGATCCACGAGCCCCCCGCGGGCGAAGCGGACGAGGGCGGCGAAGGAGCCGAAGACCGACTGCCCCTTGTTCGTCGCGATCGCGGCGTGCGGCGGGAGGCCGGCCCAGAGGAGGGCGGGGACGGTGAGCAGCCCTCCGCCGCCCGCGATGGCGTCCACCGTGCCGGCCACGAGGGCCACGGCGGACAGCGCGACGATCTCCGTGAGGCCGGGCTCGAGCACGCCGGATGCTTACCCCGGAGGGGGGCGCAGGGGCCAGGGGGAAGGGCCCCTGGCCTCGGGAACGGCCGTAGAGACGTATTTCCTGAAGCCTGAGGTAGCCGGAGGACCGAAGCCTGAAGCCCGAGACGCGAAGCCGTCTACCGGGCGTTCCGCTCCACGGCGGAGAGGATCTCGCCGAGCCCCACCGGCTTCCGGAGGACCTCCTCCACGGGGATGGGCGCCTCGGCGAAGCCGGCCGACGCGGTCATCACGACGACGGGGATGTCCCGGAGGGCGACGTCCTTCATCTGCTCCTCGCGGAACTCCCAGCCGCTCATCTCCGGCATCATGAGGTCGAGGAGGATGAGCTTCGGCCGCTCGCCCTCGCGCAGGAAGTCGAGCGCGGCGCGGCCGTTCGGGAAGAGCCGGGTCCGGTGCCCCTCCTCGACGAGGATCTCACCGAGCGTCTCGCGGAGGTCGTTGTCGTCCTCGACGACGAAGATGGGTCTTGGATCGGGCATCCGCCGGGGGGTGCGACGCGGGCGGATTCTACGCGAGAACCACGAAGGAAATCCGGAGCCCTCAAGGGGAGGGTCGGGCCCCTCCGCGGGGCCGATTCCCAGGTCGAGCTTCGCCGCGCGACGGCGCCCGAGGGAGTCCGGGAATGTCGTCCCCTCGATCTAGAGTCGGGGCCAATGACGCTGCTCGACCTCGTCGCGGCGGGAGCCGCCGGCGCAGTTCTGATCGTCGTCGGGGCGCTCGCGCTCCTGATGCCGCGCAAGATCTCCGCGGCGGTCCGCGAGGCGCTCGCCTCGCGGCTCGACGCCCTCGAACGCGCGCAGGAGCGGATCGACCGCGCGATCCGGGACGAGGCCGGCAAGGGGCGAGAGGAGGCGGCCGCGGCGGACCACCGGCTCCGCGAGGAGCTCCGCTCGGCGCACCGCGAGGCGGCGGAGGGGACGGAGCGGACCCTCCGGGCCTTCGGCGAGCGGCTCGAGGGGCTGCAGAAGGGGATGGAGCAGCGGCTCGGGCAGCTCGCGGAGTCGAGCGAGAAGCGGCTCGACGGGCTCCGCGGGACGGTGGACGCGCGGCTCGCGGCGCTCCAGGAGGACAACGGGAAGCGGCTCGACCAGATGCGCCAGACCGTGGACGAGAAGCTCCAGGGGGCGCTGGAGAAGCGGCTCGGCGAGTCGTTCCGGCTCGTCTCGGAGCGGCTCGAGGCGGTCCAGCGCGGGCTCGGGGAGATGCAGAGCCTCGCCACCGGGGTGGGCGACCTCAAGAAGGTCCTCACGAACGTGAAGACGCGCGGGACCTGGGGGGAGGTCCAGCTCGGCGCGCTCCTCGAGCAGATGCTCTCTCCCGAGCAGTACGTGGTGAACGCCGCGACCCGGAAGGAAGGCGGCGAGCGGGTGGAGTTCGCCGTGAAGCTCCCCGGTCCCGAGGGGGCCGGCCAGGAGGTCCTCCTCCCCATCGACGCGAAGTTCCCGGTGGAGGACTACCAGCGGCTCGTGGAGGCCTCGGAGCGGGGCGACGCGGCCGCGGTCGAGGCCGCCTCGCGGGCGCTCGAGGCCCGCGTGAAGGGCTGCGCGAAGGACGTGCGCGACAAGTACCTCTCGCCGCCGCGGACGACCGACTTCGGCCTCCTCTTCCTCCCGACCGAGGGGCTCTACGCCGAGGTCGTGCGCCGGCCGGGGCTCGTGGACCTCCTCCAGCGGGAGTACAAGGTCTCGGTGGCGGGCCCCACCACGCTCACCGCCCTCCTGAACAGCCTGCAGATGGGCTTCCGGACGCTCGCGATCCAGAAGCGGTCGAGCGAGGTCTGGGAGGTGCTCGGCGCGGTGAAGGCGGAGTTCGGGAAGTTCGGCGACGTCCTCGACAAGGTGGAGAAGAAGCTCGCCCAGGCGACGGTCGAGCTCCAGGGGGTCGGGACCCGGAAGCGCGCGATCGAGCGGAAGCTCCGCGACGTGGAGGCCCTGCCGGCCCCCGAGAGCGGGCCGCTCTTCGCCGGCGACGGGGCCGAGGAGCCCGCGTCCGCTTCCGCGGACGAGGTCGAGGAGACCGTGTAGGCCGACCGCGAGGGCCACCCGGGGTGTGGCTCGACCCGTGCGGCAGACGCTCTCACGTCGCGTGTAGGCCGGTGCCTCACCGCGCGTGCACCTCGCGGATTCCACTCGAAGTCCGGTGGATCGAGCGGCCCGGATCGCACGATTCGTGGTGTCCCCGGATCATGGCACGGGACTTGGAGTGAGAGCCGGCCGGAGGGCTTCATGAGGTCGGTACGTGTGGTCGGGGCAGGGGGGTTCGTCCCGCAGCGGGTGATCACGAACGAGCGGCTCGCCACGGCGATCCCGGGGTGGACCGCGGACCGGATCGTCGAGCGGACCGGCATCGAGGAGCGCCGGTACCTCTGGGACTTCGACGAGCACAGGGGGAAGGCGATCCCTCCTCCGGAGGACGACCCCTGGCCCCGCGGCAACGTGGACATGGCCGAGGCGGCGCTGCGCCAGGCGCTCGACCGGGCGGGGATCCCGGCCGCGGAGCTCGACGCGATCTTCCTCGTCACGAGCACGCCGGACGAGGTGAACTTCTGCCGGGACGCCGTGGAGCTGCACAGGCGGATCGGCGCGCGGGCGGAGGCCCACGCCCTCGTCGTGGACTCCGGCTGCGGCGGGGCGATCTACGTCGCGGACATGGCCCGGAAGATGATCCTGTCGGGCTTCGCGAAGACCGTGGCGATCGTCGCCTCGACCCTCGCCTCCCCCTACCTCGACCGGGACATCTTCACGAGCGAGATGCCGGGCCGGAAGGGGATCAACGCCTTCCTGTCCATGTACCTCTTCGGCGACGGGGCCGGGGCGATCGTGCTCCGGGGTGACACGGCGGAGGGCGTCGGCATCCTCGCCTCGACCTCCGGCACCGACCACGCGGAGCTCGTCGTCCACCGCGGCGGCGGCGCGAAGCTCCCGCCCCACACCCGGGCCCGCCTCGCCGACCACGCCTGGTACGTGGACGGAAGGGAGGTCGCGACGGCCTACCCGTTCTACATGCAGAAGGCGGTCTCCGAGTGCGTGGGGCAGCGCCCCGAGCTCGTCCCGGAGATCGGGCGGTACTACCTGCACCAGGCCTCCCGCCGGACGCTCATGTCCTTCGTGGAGCGGTCAGGGCTCCCCCAGGACCGGATCCCGGTGAACGTGCACCGCTACGGGAACACCTCGGCCGCGAGCACGCTCCTCCTCTTCGCCGAGGACCTCGGCGAGGGGAGGGTGAAGGTCGGCTCCGGGGAGCTCGTCCTCTTCGCCGCCGTGGGGGCCGGAGTCCACTACGGCGCCCACCTCGTCCGCCTCTAGCCCGCCGCACCCCCCACGAAAGGAACGACCATGATCCGCACCTTCGCCGCGCTCCTCGCCCTCGTTCCCGCCCTCGCCCTCGGAGGCGAGCGGATCCTCGTGATGAAGACGATGGAGGACGCCCGCTTCCCCGCGAACATGGAGACCTGCCGGGCGGCCGGCTACGCGCCGCTCAACGTGATCCTCGGGGCGAGCGTCTGGTCGATGCAGACGAAGATCCGCGACGGCGAGGTGAAGCGGGACGCCGTGAGGTTCCTGGGTACCGCGACCGGCTGCGGGCAGCTCACGAACCCGACGCCCTTCACGGCCGGGCAGCTCTTCCTCATCCGCTTCGACCTCGAGGACGGGACCTACGTGGCGAAGGGGACGTGCGACATCGTGAGCGTCACCGTCCCCACGACCGGGATCATGCTCGCCGGCTGCGCCCTGCGGCTCGTGTCCGCCCCGCCGGGCGTCGCCGGCGGGATCGCGACGAGCGCGAGCGTCTTCAACCCGGCCGGAGTCCCGGGCTTCGGGACCGGCTCGGTCTGGACGCTGCACCTCTACACGCAGGACTGAGCGGCGCCGTCTTCCGGACCGGTTCGCCCCGAGCCTGTCGAAGGGCGAGCGGCCGGTCTTCCGGACCCGTTCGCCCCGAGCCTGTCGAAGGGCGAGCAGCGCGGTCTTCCGGACCCGTTCGCCCTGAGCCTGTCGAAGGGCGAGCAGCGCGGTCTTCCGGGCCCGTTCGCCCTGAGCCTGTCGAAGGGCGAGCAGCGCGGTCTTCCGGGCCCGTTCGCCCTGAGCCTGTCGAAGGGCGAGCGGGGCCCTCCGCGCCTCCTCGCCTCTCGCGCGGGGCGCTCGCCTGGGGATAGGCTTCCCCCATGCGCGTCCCGGTCGAGCCCCGCCACGCCTACCGGCTCCTGAATCACGGCCCCGTGGCCCTCGTCTCCTCCGCCGCGGAGGGCACGACGAACCTCATGCCGGCGGCCTGGGTGATGCCGGTGGACTTCGACCCGCCGCTCGTCGCGGCGGTGCTCGAGGAGGGGACGCTCACGCGGGAGCTCGTGGACGCCTCGGGCGAGCTCACCCTCTCCCTCCCGCCGGCCTCGATGCTCGACGCGGTCTACGGGGCGGGGAAGGTGGACGGGCGCGAGGTGGACAAGTGGAGGAGGTTCGGCTTCGAGCCCGAGCCCGCCGCGAAGATCGCCGCCCCCCTCGTGAAGGGCTGCCTCGGGTGGCTCGAGTGCAAGGTCGTTGAGCGGTCGCTCGCCGGGCACATGGACCTCCTCGTCCTGAAGGTCGTCGCCGCCTGGGCGGAGGACGAGGTCTTCCGGGACGGGGAGTGGCACTTCACGGACCCCGAGCGCCGGACCGTGCACCACGTCGCGGCCGGGCGGTTCTTCCTCACCGGGGAGGCGCGGGTGGCGCGGGAGGGGGGTAGCCCCCGCGCGGGGCCGGCGCGCGCGACCCGCCGCGGCGCGAAGGCCCCCGCCCCCGCAGGATCGGAGCGCCGCCGTGGCGGCTCACCGCCATACATTGTATAAGCCAAGGCATGGCCACCAAGGACGTCATCATCCCGGTCCGCGTGACCCGGGCCGATCGGGACCTGCTGAAGCGCATGGCGCCGGGCGGTTCGGTCTCCGCCTGGCTGCGCGACCTGGCGCTCGCCGAGGCTCGAAAGCGGCGGGCGATGGTCGACCTGGCGCGGCTGCTCGATGCGGCCAAGGCCGACGGAGACATGACCGACGAGGAGGCGGCCGAGCTGGTCGCCGCGGCGAAGCGCGAGGTGCGGAGTCGCCGCCGGTGACTCGCGCCGTCCTCGATACGAACGTGGTGGTGAGCGGCATCCTCAACAGGGCCGGGGTGCCGGCGGCCGTCCTCAAGGGGGCCGGGCTCCGCTACGAGCTGGTGTGGACGCCGGCCATCGCCGTGGAGTGCCGGCGCATCCTCGACCTGCCGCGGATCCAGAGGCGCCTGGAGGGGCGCGAGAAGCAGGCCCGACAGGTGCTCGCCAGGCTCGCGACCATCGCCACCATGGTGCCGGCCGAGGTGCTCGGGCAGGTGCGCGTCGTCGAGGAGGACCCCGACGACGACGTGCTCTTCGCGACGGCGCTCGCTGCGGGTGCCCGAACCATCGTGAGCGGCGACCAGGCGGTGCTCTTCGTCGGCAGCTTCGCGGGCGTCCTGGTGGTGAACGCTGCCGAGTTCCTGGAGACGATCGGGGAGGTCTGACCGGGGACGCGCGCGAGCGCGGCGCCGGCTTCGGCTCAGCGCGCCCGGCGGTAGTGCATGGCCACCGCGCCGTTGCGGAGCGGCTTCGCCGAGAGCAGCTCGAGGCGGCGCGTGCCGGCCAGCCCGCCCTGGTACAGCGTCGGGCCGTGGCCGGCGATCCTGGGGTGGACGAGCAGCTGGTACTCGTCGATCAGGCCGAGCCGGTCGAGCGCGGTCGCGAGCAGGCCGCTGCCGAGGAGCACCCCGGCCGGGGTCGCGTCCTTGAGCCTCTGCACGCCCTCGCGCAGGTCTCCGGCGAGGTGGTGGCTGTGGGTCCACGGGAAGTCCCTGCGCGTCGAGGACACCACGTACTTGGGCTTCGCCTCCAGCTTGACCGCCCACTCGCGCATGGCCGGCGGCGCCTCCTCGTCGCCGCGGGCGACGGCCGGCCAGTAACTCTCCATCATCTCGTAGGTGACGCGACCCCAGAGCATCGCCCCGCCCTCGTCCATGAGACGGGTGAAGAAGGCGTGCGTCTCGTCGTCGGCGATCCCCTCCCGGTGGTCGACGCAACCGTCCAGGGTGAGGTTGAGGCTGAAGGTGAGGAGTCCCATGGCCGGCGATCTAGCGCCGCCGCGGCGTCGCGGCCATCCCGCTGCCGCTCGTCGCCCACGGGTCGCCGTCCTCGCGCGAGCTAGGGTCGCGGCGACCGGGAGGACTTCCGCGCCCTAAGTGCCGTCTAGATCCGGGGGGCAGGTCACCTCTGCAGGGCCAACGCGCTGGGCGCAGTAACTGGAGGACTGTCAGCGGTAACCTCGCCGCGCCGGTCCGAATCCCTGGTGCCCGACGGCCGCGGGCTGTCATCGTGCGGCATCGACATCACGAGCCCTCGAGCCAGGGTCCACCCCGGCGCCAAGTGCGACCGAACGCGCTTCCCGTTCGAGCCGCCTCGAGCGGGTCGAGCGCGAACTTCGCCACGGCATCGATGACACCCGCGAGCGGTGGCATCTCGACGCGAACGCGGGTTCGCTTCAGGAACCCCTTCCACTGCGCCAGCTTGTCCGGCGCCGCGAAGAACTGGGCCGAGAACGCAGCGGGCGGCTCGGCGGGAATCGCGACACCCCTCCGCCCGAACGTCGCGCCGATCGCCGAGGCGAGCTGCGGCCCATCGAAGTCGAACTGCGACGCTAGCGTGAACAGGTCGAAGAAGTCCTTCAGCCGGCTGTTGGCGAGTCCGAACTCGACCGCTGCCTGGAGCTTCTCGGCGACGACCGTGTAGCGCGAGTACGCCCTCACGTGCGGTGTGGCGAACTGCAGGAGGGACGGGTACTCGATGGTCGCCGGCGGCGGCACGACAGCATCGCCGTACCCGACGTCCACCTGGAGCCCGATCACGGCACCGGCGATGCGGGCCTCGAGCTTCACTCGCGTGCCGAGGTAGCGCTGATCCTCGCGAATGAGCTCGGCGCGGACCGTTGCCGAGTCGAACTCGACTCCGTCCGGCGCGACGGCCACCCGGCATAGATCCTTGAACACAGCCGCGGCCCCCTCGGGAGACGCGTCTCCTCGGCCGAGAAGGTCGAGGTCGCGCGTGGCCCGGAACGCATCGGGGAGCCAGACCGCGACCAGCATGGCGCCCTTCAGGACGAACCGGTCCGCGTGGGGAGAGACCGACAGCCGATAGAGGAGGCGCTCGAGCGCGAAGCGGGTCAGGACGAGGTCGAAGTCCTCGCCTCGCGCCTTGGCGAGGTCCAGGAGGCGCTGGCGCACCGACGCGCCGAGATTCGTGACCTCCTTCTTCAGGACAGCGCCTCCAGATATGGCCGTATCACGCGGGTGACCCTGCAGATCTCCGCGTACCGGAGCAGCTCGTCCACGCTGCCGCGTCGCCGGCGGTAGTCCCGCAGCGCCTCGATCGCCACGTCGAGCCCGATCTTGTTCCGGAACTTGAAGCAGTCGGCCACGGTCTTCGCCGGACCGTAGACCCGGACCCTGACGCCTTCCAGGGTGCGCTCCTCGATCCCGCTGGTGAGCGCTGGGCCAGACATCCGGATGATCTCCAGCGGGGGGCCAGCAGCGAGAGGCCGGCGCGCCTTCACGTCGATCGCGATCCAGACGGCCGGGGGCATCTGCGTCGTGAGCCCGTGGATCCGCAGGGCCGAGAGGAGGCAGATGATGCCGCGCGGTACGCGGCGGGCGGCCTCGACGACAGTCCGATCGGCCGTCGGTGAACCATCCGCGAGCGAATACAGCCCACGCCCGACGCGGACGAGCGCACCGCTGCGCACCAGCCGCGTCAGATACACTGGCGCGATCGCCTCGGCGCGGAGATCCGCGGGCCGAATCACGCCAGTGCGGCGGGCGAGCGAGAGCAGGCGTTGAGTCGGTCGGATCATGTTCTGAAACGTCGGTATATCGTACTAACTACCGACATTCCAGAACGCAACGCGCGCTACTGGTCCGCGGTGAAGAGCACCCAACGTCCTTCGGCCGCGGCCCTTCTGTAGAACTCGACGAGCCCCCCGAACCAGTCCCAGGTGTACTCGAAGTCCTCCTCGCCGAGTTCGCCCTGGTAGCTGGCCTGCTCGATCGCGTTGTATCCCGCCCGGAGGAGCTCCTTTGTGACGGCATCCAGCGCCGCTGCCACGGCGCGCACCTGCGCCGGCGTCTTGAGGCTCATCACGTAGTCATCGCCGCTGTACAGCGGCTCGCCCCCGAGCACCACGTGACTCAGCGGGTATTCGCCGTTGTCGTAGCCCAAGTCGCCATCCGTGAGGGCGCGGTGGATGGCGTCCCAGGCCTTGTCGGTCTCCTGCCCGCGCGAGGGCTCCGACGACCAGAGCCGCTCCTCCAACTCCTCCTGGACGTACTCGACGCGTTGATTCCCTGGCGTCGCCCGCAGGGCGGACACCTGCTCTTCGTCGCGGGAGAGGTGCAGTCCGAGGCAGCCCACCGGGAACCTCCGCGCAGCGCAGCAAGATCATGGCTGGCGAGCATCAGGATCGCCTTGAGGCTGGTCATGAGGCGGTTGAATGCGGCGCGAGCCTGATGCCGAATGGAGAGCGGCACGGCAAAGGAAGGGAGCTCGCGAGAGGCGCGCGTGAAGAGCGACGCGGCCATGAAGGCGCACGCCTCCAGAAACGACGGGACGGCGCTCGGGGCCGGGCGACTCGGAGGCTCTCCGCCGTCGTCGCCTTCTGCAGCGTCGGTCTTGGGGGCGCCGGCGGCGTGCGGACCTGAACCCGGAAGGACGAAGCCCCCGGAGGCGCCGCTTTCGCGAGTGCATCCGGGGGCTTCAATGGTCGGGGCGACTGGATTTGAACCAGCGACCACTTGCACCCCAAGCAAGTGCGCTACCAGGCTGCGCTACGCCCCGGGAACTGCGGGGAGGGGATAGGTAGCACCGGGCGCCCGGCCGGTCAACGGGCGCCCGCCACCCGCCCCGGGCCTACTTCACGAGCGCGGAGACCTTCTTGAACTCGGGGGTCCCGGCGACGTGGAGGAGGTCGAAGATCGCCGACTCGGCGTTCGTGATCACCGCCCCGGCCTGCCGGCAGAGCTCGATCCCGCTCAGCCGGTGGACCTCGAAGCGGCTCGAGACGGCGTCGGCGCAGAGGTAGACCTCGTAGCCCATCCCCACGAGGTCGCGGACCGTCTGGAAGACGCAGACGTGCGACTCCATCCCGCAGACGATGACCTGCCGGCGTCCGGTCCTCTCCAGGGCGGCGGCGAAGCCGGGGTCCGCCCCGCAGGAGAAGTGCATCTTCACGAGCGGCGGGGAGGGGAGGACCTCCTTGATCTCGTGGATCGTCTCCCCGAGACCCTTCGGGTACTGCTCGGTCGCGATCACCGGCAGGCCGAGCTCCTTCGCGGCCCCGACGAGGGCGCGGGCGTACTTCACGACCCGGCGCAGGATCTCCTCGGGCATCGCGGGGGTGAGGCGGGACTGGACGTCCACGACGAGGACGGCGGCCTTCTGGCGGTCGAGCTTCAGGGAGGGCATGGGGCCTCGGTCAGGCGAGCTCGCGGTTCGACAGGCTCACCGCGAACGGGTCGTGGGGAGGGATCGGGGCATCGCCGGGGCGATCAGGCGAGCCTGCGGTTCGACAGGCTCACCGCGAACGGGTCGTGGCTGCCGGATCGCCTATCACGAAACGACGGCTCGAGTCAGGGCTCCACCTGCGCTCCAGTCCCGTTCGTTCGTCCGCCTGTCGAGGGGTAACCACGAACGGACAGCGGGGTCCGTTCGCCCTGTGCCTGTCGAAGGGCGAACGTCGCGGCTCCGCCGCGGAGTCGCCGCCCTCAGATCGCGTACCCCGCCGCCCCGCTCGCGGCGGCGGCCTCGGGGTCGATGGCCACGTCCACGCAGTAGACCGTCCCGGAGGCGAACGCCCGCTCGAGCGCTGGGACGAGGTCCTTCGGGTCCTCCACGTGCTCGCCCTTCCCGCCGAGCGCCTCGACCACCCGGTCGTACCGGGTCGGCGCGAGCCGGGTCGCGACCGCGTGCCCCTCCCCGTACATCGCGCGCTGCGGCACGAGGATCTGGCCCCAGGCCGCGTCGTTCCCCACGACGACGACCATCGGGAGCCGGAACCGCACGGCCGTCTCGAAGTCCATCCCGTTGAGGCCGAAGGAGCCGTCCCCCTGCACGACGCAGACGGGCCGCTCCGGCGCGAGGAGCTTCGCCGCGATGGCGAACGGCGCGCCCACGCCGAGCGTGCCGAGGGGGCCCGGGTCGAGCCAGCGGCCGGGGCGGGGCACGCGCAGCACCTTCGCCGCCACCGCCACGACGTTCCCGCCGTCGCCGACGTACGTCGGGTCCCCCGCGCGCGATGCGACGGTCTCGATCGCCCGCGCGAGCCGGAAGTGGTGGATCGGCCGCTGGTCGCTCTCCTCGAAGCTCCGCTGCCGGAGCGCCCGCTCCTCCTCCTTCTGCCGGAGGACCTTCCGCCAGGAGGCCGCCGCCCCGGAGCCGGAGAGCTTCCCCGCCCCGGCGAAGGCCTCGAGGGCGCTCCGCGCGTCGGCGACGATCCCCACGTCGATGGGCCGGTTCCGCCCGATCTCCGAGGGATCCACGTCGACCTGGATCACGCGCGCCCCCGGCGCGAAGGTCGGCTCCGTGCCGTAGCCCATCCGGAAGTCGAGCGGCGTCCCCACCACGAGGACGACGTCGGACCCGGAGAGCGCGTCCTTCCGCGAGAGGTGGAACGAGGAGGGGTGGTCCGGGGGCAGGCAGCCCCGCCCCATTCCGTTGAGGTAGACGGGGATACCGCTCCGGGTCGCGAACCGCTCGAGCGCCTCCACCGCGCCGTCCCACCAGATGGACGACCCGCCCACGATCGCCGGCCGCTCCGCCCGGGCGAGGAGCGCGACCGCCTCCTCGAGCTTCGCCGGATCGCCGGGGAGCCGCGCGTCGGTCCGGTAGCCGGTCTGCGCCTCCGCGAGCGCCGCGTCCGCGCCGTTCGAGAGGACGTCCCAGGGGATCTCGAGGAAGACCGGCCCGGGCCGGCCGGAGCGGGCGACCCGGAAGGCCTTCGCGAGGAAGCTCGGGACGAGGTCGGGGGAGGGGATCCTGTCGGCCCACTTCGTGATGGAGGAGAAGATGGGGACCTGGGGCATCTCCTGGAGCGAGCCGCGCCCCTGGTTGAAGGTGGGCGCCGCGCCGCCGAGGAGGACGAGCGGGGAGTTCGCCGCGAAGGCGTTCGCGACGCCGGTCACCGCGTCCGTGACCCCGGGCCCCGCGGTGACGATCGCGACCCCGGCGCCGCGGGTGAGGCGGGCCCACGCGTCGGCGGCGTGGGCGGCGGCCTGCTCGTGGCGGGTGTCCACGATCCGGATCCCCTCCTCCACGCAGCCGGCGTAGATCGGGGCGACGTGGAGGCCGGAGAGCGTGAAGACGGTCTTCACGCCCTCCTTCGCGAGCATGCGGGCGACGAGCCGCCCGCCGGGCAAGGTGTCCATCTCGAGGGTCTCCCGTCCTTCCCGCCCGCGGCGGGCCTGCCGGGCCGCGAGGGGGAATCGGGGACTTAAGACGACGACGCCCCGCGCGCCTCAGGGCACGCGGGGCGTCGGCCGGCGAGAGGCTACGCGCTCTTGCGGAAGCGCGAGAGGTTCGCCGGGAGGTCCGCGAGGGCCGGGAAGGTCTTGTCCGGGTGGACCTTCCCGAGCTTCGCGTAGTTCTGCTCCTCGGTCTCCACGCGGTTCGGATCGGGGACGCAGCAGTCCACCGGGCAGACCGCGTTGCAGGCCTCCTCGTCGTGGAAGCCGACGCACTCGGTGCACTTGTCCGGGTCGATGACGTAGATGTCCTCGCCCTGGGTGATGGCGCCGTTCGGGCACTCCGGCTCGCAGGCGCCGCAGTTGATGCATTCCTCGGTAATGACGGTGGCCATCGGTTCTCCTTGTCGTGGGCGCCCGGAGGCGCCGGACTCTTCGCGGGCCCGTGGGCCCGCGCACCGCGACAGCATACGACGCGAACGCCCCGGCCGTGAGGACACGGGCGGGGCGTGCGGGAGCTTCCTCGGCCGGTTCGGTTACGCGGCGACGCAGCAGTCGACCGGGCAGACGGCGGCGCACGCCGGCGCGTCCGCGTGGCCCTTGCACTCCGTGCACTTCGCCGCCTCGATCACGTAGATCTCGTCGGCCTGCGCGATCGCGGTGTTCGGGCACTCCGGCTCGCAGGCGCCGCAGTTGATGCACTCCTCGGTGATCTTCAGGGCCATCGCTTCTCTTCCTCTCTTCGTGGGGCGCCCGTCTCGGGCGGGGTTGAAGGCGGACCGCTATCTCCCACGCCGGAGGCAGGGTGTCAACCCCGAGCCATGATTTCCTTGGACAAATTCGGACTCTTCCGGTCGGGTTACCGGCCGGGCGAGGGCGCGAGCGTCCGGAAATTCAGGGAAAGCGGCCCCTGCGGAACTCCCCCGTCTCGGAGGCGACGTTCCGGCGGTCCTCCTCCACCTCGGCCGAGATGCGGGCCAGGATCGAGAGGCCGGCCCCGGCGAGGCCGGCCCCGGCGACGAGGAGGAGGCCGAGGAGGCGGTCGCGCCGCGCCGCGGCGAGCCGGAGGGCGAGGTCCCGCCGGCGCTCGAAGGCGATCCGCTGGCGCTCCGCGTGCTCCCCGCGGAGGGTCTGGACGAAGGAGCTCCCCGCCGCGGCGCCGGCCCGGGCCTCCGCGGCGAACTCCCGGCCGTACCGCTCCACGCGCTGGGTGGCGTGCAGGGCGACGGCGCCGCCCCCGGCGGCGAGGGGGGCGCAGAGCAGGAGGATCTTCGCGCGTGTCATGTCGGCTTGACTGCCCTGCGGGGCGCGCAGGATACCGCACTCCATGACCAAGCCGTACGACCCGAAGGACTTCTACTTCCGGAAGGCGAAGAAGGAGGGGCTCCGCGCCCGTTCCGCCTTCAAGATCGACGAGATCCTCCGCCGCCACCGGCTCCTCCGGAAGGGCGACGCGGTGCTCGACCTCGGGGCGGCCCCGGGCGGCTTCCTCCAGATCCTGGCGGAGGCGGTGGGGGAGACGGGGGTGGCCGTGGGCGTGGACCTCGAGCCCATCCGGAACCTCGGGAAGCCCTGGGTGAAGACGGCCGCCGTGGACCTCCTCGCCCCGGACGCCCTCGCGCGGATCCGCGCCCTCCACGCCGGGAAGTTCGCCCTCGTCGCGAGCGACATGGCCCCGAAGACGATCGGCGTGAAGGTCACCGACGAGGCCCGCTCGCTCGAGCTCGTCCGGATCGCGCTCGCCGTCGCCGAGGCGACCCTCGCGAAGGGCGGGGCCTTCGTCGCGAAGGTCTTCATGGGGGGCGACTTCCCGGAGCTCCAGGAGGACCTGAAGGCCCGGTTCGCGAAGGTCCAGGTGGTCCGCCCCCAGGCGACCCGGGAGTCGTCCTACGAGGTCTACGTGCTCGGCACGGGCTTCCGAAGGCCGGAGATCCGCTAATCTATGCGGCCCATGCCGACGCTCCTCGAAGAGCTCTCCCCGCGCGGTCTCGTCCAGGACTCGACCCCGGCCCTCGCCGGCCGGCTCGCGAAGGGGCCCATCACCGGCTACGCCGGGTTCGATCCGACCGCCGACTCCCTCCACGTCGGGCACCTCATCCCGGTCATGGGGCTCGCCTGGCTCCAGCGGTCGGGCGGCACGCCCATCATCCTCGTCGGCGGCGGGACGGGCATGGTCGGCGATCCGTCGGGCAAGCGAGCGGAGCGCCCGGTGATCTCGGTGGAGGAGATCGACCACAACGTCGCCTGCATCCGCGCCCAGCTCGAGAGGTTCGTCTCCTTCGAGGGGGCGAACGCCGCCCGCGTCAGGAACAACGCCGACTGGCTCCGCCCCCTCGGCCTCATGGAGTTCCTCCGCGACGTGGGCAAGCACTTCACCGTGAACTACATGCTCGCGAAGGACTCGGTGAAGGGCCGGATGGAGAGCGGCATCTCCTACACCGAGTTCACGTACATGCTCGTGCAGGCCTACGACTTCTGGCACCTCTGGAAGCACGACGGCTGCGAGCTGCAGCTCGGCGGCTCGGACCAGTGGGGGAACATCACGGCCGGGACGGAGCTCATCGGGCGCAAGGAGGGGCCCGAGGCGAGCGCCCACGGGCTCATCTTCCCGCTCCTCACGACCGCCGCCGGGACGAAGTTCGGGAAGACCGAGGAGGGCGCCGTCTGGCTCGACCCCGCCCGGACCTCTCCCTACAGGTTCTTCCAGTTCTGGCTCAACGTGGACGACCGGGACGTGAAGAAGCTCCTCGAGTACTTCACCTTCTTCCCGGTGGAGGAGATCGCCGCGCTCGTCGCGGAGCAGGAGAAGGACCCGGGGAAGCGCCCGGCGCAGCGGCGGCTCGCCGAGGAGATGACGGCGCGGGTGCACGGCGCGGAGACGGCGAGGAGCGTCGTGGACGCGAGCCGGCTCCTCTTCGGCGGCACCGATCTCCGGGCGGCGGCGGTGGACGTGCTCCGCGTGCTCTCCCTGGAGCTGCCGATCGCCCGGCTCCCCCGCGCCCGGCTCTCCGGCCTCTCCGCCGTGGACGCGCTCGTCGAGGCGGGGCTCGCGACCTCGAAGGGCGACGCCCGCCGCGGGATCCAGGGCAAGGGCTTCCTCGTGAACGGCGAGCCGATCGCCGCGCCGGAGCGGACCCTCGGGGAGGCGGACCTCCTCCATGGCGCGTACGTGATGCTCCAGAAGGGGAAGCGGAACCACGCCCTCCTCGTGTTCGAGGGGTGAGGCTCGGGCACGTCCGGTCGTGGTTCCCCCGAGCCTGTCGAGGGGTCGCCACGAACGGTACGAGGGGATTCCGTTCGCCCTGAGCCTGTCGAAGGGCGAGCGGGCCCTCAGTCCGGCAGGCGCTCCTGCACGCGCACGATCGACCGGGCGAGGCCGGTCTCGTCGTCCACGTCCACGATCGCCCCCTGGAGCCAGACCTCGCGCTTCGCCGGGTCGAACGAGACCGGCCGGGCGGTGAGAAACCGCTCCACGACGAGCTCCTTCTTCACGCCGATCACCGAGTCCCACGGGCCGCACATCCCCACGTCGGTCACGAAGGCGGTCCCGCCGGGGAGGACGCGGGCGTCGGCGGTCTGGACGTGGGTGTGGGTGCCGAGGACGGCGGAGACCTTCCCGTCGAGGAACCAGCCCATCGCGTTCTTCTCGCTCGTCGCCTCGCAGTGCATGTCCACGAGGATCGCCCTCGCCCCCTCGGACCGGAGCACCTCGATCTCCTGGAGCGCCACCCGGAACGGGTCGTCGAGCGCCTTCATGAAGACGCGCCCCTCGAGGTTCAGGACCCCGAGCTTCCGGCCGTCCGGCGTCTCGATCACCGCCCGCCCACGCCCCGGGGAGCCGGGCGGGTAGTTCGCGGGACGGAGGAGCCGGCTGCCGGGCTCGTCGAGGTAGGCGACGATCTCCCGCTTCGACCAGATGTGATTCCCGCTCGTGAGGAGGTCCACCTCCGAGGCGAGGAGCTCCTCGGCGGAGTCCGGCGTGACCCCGAGCCCCGCAGCGGCGTTCTCCGCGTTCGCGACGACGAGGTCGATCCCCTCGCGGGCGATGAGGCGCGGGACGAGCCTCGCCACGGCCTGGCGGCCGGGCTTGCCGAACACGTCACCGAGGAAGAGGAGCTTCAAGGGGGAGAGGTAGACCGCGCGGCGGGGGCCGGTGTCAACGGCCCTCCCCCTGGCCGCCGTCCACCGCTTGCGCGCTCGCCCTTCGACAGGCTCAGGGCGAACGGGGTCCGGCGGCTCAGAGGCCGTGAGGGAATCCCCGGACCGAGCCGGGCGGTCGAGGCGCAAGCAGCGCAAGGCGCGCCGACGAGCATATCCCGCTGATAT
>JBBIPT010000009.1:0-30597 GCA_037442705.1 Anaeromyxobacter sp. | reverse complement strand
GGGGCCTCCCTCACTCCGCCAACTCCTCAGCATCGGCCACCGGAGTAACCAGACCGGGAAGTGGTCACGTCAGGGCGGTGAGATGCCGTGACGAACAGGCGGTGAAAGAGCGTGGGAAACGACAGTCGGGCGCCCCGGGCGTTCGGCCCGTGCTCCAGCGTGTCAGCCTCCGGGAGCTCGGGGACGCTGTGATTTCCGAAGGCCACGTGGTCGCAGTGGCAGCAGAAGAACCGGAACGCGATACGCAGCCCGAAGTTCTGGCTTGCTCCGGCGCCAGACTTGACATGCACGCAGCAGGGGCGATGGTCGCGACCATCAGCGCGGCACGATGCCCACGATTCCGCGATCATGTGCCGCAGGATGCCACGCCGGTCGGACACGGCGTACTGTGGGGTCTATCTCGACGCGACTGGATTTCGACAGCGACCAACTTCCATCCAAACGGGCGTCTCGTCGGGGAAGAAGTGTCTCCGGGTCCTGTTTTCGCTGCGCGATCGCAAACTCGAGGATTCGGCTTGCGCTTCGCTGCGGGCGCGTTGAGGTGCAGCGTCGCCTGGAACAGCTTGAGGTCGTCGTGTCCAAGCGGTCAAGCTGTTCGGTTCTTACGTGCCTCGCGTGGGGATGCCGAGGGCCGAGGCGCGCCGACGGCCGAGATCGTTGTCGTCGTAGGTCCACAGCTCTCCGCCGCATCGGCCGTCGGGCTGCTGCGGATCGCGCTCGTCACACCGGAAAGGCGCGAGCCTGGGCTCCACCATCGGAGAGAGGCCGAGGATCTCCTCGGTCCGAATCGTGCCGCAGCGTTTGCATGCGATGGCGACGACGAACGCCTCGTTCGGTTCGAGAGCGAGCCTCTCGTCTTCGTCGAACGCTCGAAGCAGCCGCATGCTTCTCTTGATGTCCAGCCATTCTCGCGGAGTCACGACGCGGAGTGCGCGCCCGACGGGGAAATGCTTCGGATTCCCGGTGATCAGCAGGTCCGCTTCCCCGGTGGAAGCTACGTCCGCGAACGCCTGGTCGTCGGGATCAGGGAGTTGCCCAGCGAATCGGGCATCCGGAACCTCAGCGCCCTCGCCGATGATGAACTCCAGGATCGCGTTCGCCTTCCCGGGATCGATGGCGAACTTCGGGCGGGCGAGCACGTCGCGGTACTCGTCGAGAATGCGACGGTCGTAGAGCACGACCAGCATGCCCGCGACCACGTCGGCAATCACCTCTGCTGGCGGCGTCCCTTGCTTGAGAAGGCCCGACACCAGCACGTTGGTGTCGACGACCGCCTTCACTCTCGACCCTGCTTGCGCGACCGCCGACTCGTACGCCGGGCGTCAGTGATTTCGCCGTCGATCTCCTCGTCGGTGAGCTTGATCGCGCCGCTGCGGGCAGACGCTGCCTGGATGTCGGCCACCGCCTGGGCAGCGCGGCGGCGCCGCGCCTCGCGCTGATCGTCCAGTTCCTCGAGCCGCTCGAGGTCTGCGATGGGGATCACCGCGGCCTGGGGCTTCCCGTTACGAGAGATGACGACACGTTCTCCCCCATATGCCACGCGGCTGATCACTTCCGAGATCTGTCCGCGGACCTCGGTGGCTGGAATCTCGGTTGGGCGACCCATCGCGCGCCTCCAAGATGTATGGTAGTCATTATGTCCATTATGTACAACATGAACGCGCCTACCCGAAAGGGGCTCTCGCGCGAGCGATGAGCTTGCCCATATGAAACTGCCTGTCGAACCGGGCGAGAAGTACGCGGTCATCGCGCTCGACGCCGCTGCGGAGTTCCGCCAGGTCGTGGATCTAGGCGCGGGCACCTACGCGCTACCCCACGCCACGTTCGAGCTGCCGGAGCACTGGAAGAAGTGGCTCGGCTCCATTCAGACGGATGCGATCGGACGGGCCGGTCTCCTTCTGCTAACGACGATGCCGTCTCGTGCCCCGGGGGTACTCGACGGAGAGAACCAGGCGCTCCAGCGAGACGTCGGGTTTCTGTACTGGGGGCTCCTCGCCTCCGGACGCGTCAGGGTCGAAGGCTCCGGAACGCGAGTCACCGGTGCTCACGCAGACGGAGAGCTCGGCGTGAGACAGGTGGCCGATCTCGACGGCGTTCAGCAGACCCGCGGCATGCTCACCGAGCGAGTCACGGTCGAGCACCTGCGGCGCGCCGCCGCGCTTGCGGCAAACCTAAAGGACCTATTCACGGAGAGGCGCATGCTCCGCATGAGGCTCGCCGTGAACACGTTCCTCCTCGCGTTCTCGGAGTCAGGGCTGCCCGGACGCATTCACCAGTTCGTTCGCTCGGTGGACGGTCTGACCCGCGTGACGCGGCGCGGGCGAACACGCTTCAAGGAGCGTTGCGAGCTGTTCGTCGGCGCCGAACAGGCCGAGGTCTGCTACGAGCTCTATGTCATCCGGAGCAACGTCGAGCACTTCCAGGACCCTTCGGCCGATCTGCCGGCTCTCGACCCGCGAGCAGACGTCGTGCGTGGGTATCGACGTGCACATGAGGCCGAGGCACTCGCGCGGTACTGCATGGCGCGCCTCGTTGAAGACAAGCACCTGTGGGACCACTTCGCCGACGATCATATCGACGGCTTCTGGGCCAAGCCGGCCGACGAGCGGGCGCGAATCTGGGGCGCGCCGCTGGACCTCGCGGCGTCGGTGGCGGCGTTCAACCCCGTCTACGTCCCGACCGAGGAGCGCTGACGCCGAGTCCACGTGCGCTCCGGCGCATTCGGCGACGCGGAGGCGCACGAGTGACTACCGCCCGCGTGGATGTGGGAACCCGCAGAAGAAGCAGTGTATCGCCGCGTCCCCGTCACCCTCGATTTTGAGTTCACGCTCGCAGCAGGGGAGCGCGAACCTCACCATGTCGTTTGGCTCGGGTGAGATCCAGGGTTCCTGCTCGTCCATCTCGTCTCCCTTGAACTCGATGGAGACGAGCCCACCGCGCCTCCCGCCGCCGAAGCTCCTGTTCATCGGACGGATGAAGTGCTCGTTTACGAGTCGCGCCATGATGTTGCGCGCGAAGACCGTCAGGTATTCGACCTGTTCTTGCGTCCACCACGACGTCGCGGACGCCTGCTGGCCGCAGTACGGGCACCACCTCTCCCGCGGGTCGTCGCCGCCCTCCGCGTCGTCGGCGTTGGAATCGGACTGCTGCGCTAGCAGTGCGTGTGCGGTTCGTTCCGCCTCCGACTGCATCTCTGCAGACCTCGGCTTGACCTTGAACTCGCGGTTGCACAGCGGACACTCCCGGCGAAGGAAGCCGTCCTCGTCGAGCGGGAAAGAGACGTCGAGCTGGATGTCGCTCATCGGGCCGCTCCATCAAGTTGCTTCAGGCGCCGCACCGCAGCAGTCGCGAGCGCCGCCGCCGTGTTCAAGGCGAGCTCCGCGATGGCTTCCGAGGCCGCCGGGGATCGGGAATCGCGACCGTGTGCATCGCCGAGCGTGTTGCGGAGCGCCCCGAGATGCGTCACGACGCCTCCGAGCGCGTTCAGCACGGTCGCGGTGCGGCCGGATCCGTCGATCTCCTCGAACTTGAGGAGGGTCCTTGCCGACTTCCAGAGATCGGTCAGTTGCTTCGCATCCGGGAGCGGCTGGGCGAGCCTGTGATCTCAAGCTCCGCGAGCTCCACGCCGCCATGGACCGCGCCGTCCTCGACGCCTACGGCTGGACCGACATCAAGACCGACTGCGAGTTCCTCCTCGACTACGAGATCGACGAGGAGGAGTGGGGCGAGAGGAAGAAGCCCTGGCGGTACCGCTGGCCGGACGAGGTTCGCGAAGAGGTCCTGGCGCGGCTTCTCGAGTTGAACGCCCAGCGGGCAGCCGAGGAGGCCCGCTCCGGCGCCGCAGCCGAGGATGGGAAGCCCAAGAAGGGCAAGGCTGGCGCGAAGAAGGGCTCGAAGAAGAAGGACACGAAGACGGGGGACCTCTTCTGATGACGACCAAGAGCGAGGCCGTGCCGCCGTCGAGCTCCGCGGAGGTCCGGGGGCGGCTCGTGGACGCCCTGCGGCTCGACCTCGTGGGACCGTGGGCCTCCCATCCGTTCGCAGACGAGCGGCTGCCGGGGTGGGTCTACCCCTCGAACTGGTACCTCACCGGCTTCCTCATCCCGGTCACCACGCCACCGGAGAAGGCGGCGGACGACGACGAGCAGGACGAGCTCGGCACCGTCGAGCCCGGGGGGCTCGCCGAGGAGACCCAGGAGGAGAAGAAGGCCGCCAAGAGGGCCTTCTTCCCGTCGTCCATGGGGCTCTCCTTCCTTGTCGCGGCGTCTGCCCGGGACATCCAGGTCGAGGTCCGCTGGGGCGACTACGCGAAGGCCGAGATCCAGGGAGAGGACGGGAAGCCCCTCGACGTCTGGCAGCGCCGGCCTCGCGAGGCCAGCCTCGCGGTCGGGCTGCCGGGCGGATCCCGGCCGCGGGTCCTCGACGTCCCGGACTCGAGCGGGCTCGAGCTCCACGTCGTCGAGAGGGTGGTCGCGGCCGAGGAGCTTGCGGATCGGCTCCCGGCTGGAACGCGGTCGGTCTCGGTCTTCCTGGTGAACCACCGGGCGCCTGATCCGGACCGCCCGGACCAGGCGTACGTCTTCCAGGCGGAGCTCGTCGTCCGCTCGTCGGAGGCTTTCGTCCCGCGCCCCGATCTTCGCGGCTCGCTCGCGGCCGAATGGGATGAGCAGGTGGCCGACCTCCACTACGCCGACGCCCCGGAGTACGCGACGGGTCACGGCGTTTCCGCCGACTGGGAGATCGAGGGTGGCGCCTGCCGGCGGATCCGGACGACCTGGGTCCCGTCGGCGGAGGTCGAGAAGACCGCCACCGTGCCCGTGAAGGACGTGATCCTCGCGATGGAGGACCTCGGGGCGCTCGGGGACGGTGCCGCCGCCGAGCGGGGGCTCCGGCCGCTCGTCGCCGGCTATCGCGCCTGGATCGCGAGCGGGCGCGCTGCCGCCGCAGCCCTCGAGCCGAAGCGGCGCGAGACCGCGGAGGAGCTCCTCCGAAGCGCCTCCATCGCCGCCGACCGGATGGAGCGCGGGATCGCCGTACTCGCGTCGGACACCGGCGCGCTCGACGCCTTCCGCGTGGCGAACCGGGCCGTCGCCAAGGCCCTGCGACAGCGACTCAGGCCCGAGCAGCCGCCCGAGTGGCGTCCCTTCCAGCTCGCGTTCATTCTCCTCAACCTGCCCGGGCTCGCGGCCCCGGCCGATCCTCACCGCGAGACCGTGGACCTCCTCTTCTTCCCCACCGGCGGCGGCAAGACCGAGGCCTATCTCGGCCTCGCGGCCTTCGCGATGGTCATGCGGCGGCTGCGCAACCCCGCGGGCGACGGCCACGCCGGGGCGGGCGTCAGCGTGATCATGCGCTACACGCTGCGGCTCCTGACCCTCGACCAGCTTTCCCGCGCCGCAGGCCTCGTCTGCGCCCTGGAGCTGGAGCGAGAGCGGGACGAGGCGCGCCTCGGAAAGTGGCCGTTCGAGATCGGCCTCTGGGTGGGCAAGGCCGCAACGCCCAACGTCATGGGGAGGAGAGGAGACGAGCCTCCCGGCTGCGCGCGGGCGAAGGTCCGGCAGTTCAGGAACGATCCGAAGTCCAAGCCATCGCCCATCCCCCTCGAGAACTGCCCGTGGTGCGGCGAGCGCTTCACGCCAGCGTCGTTCACCCTGCTCCCGGACGACGATCGTCCGCGCGAGCTGCGGATCGTCTGCGCCAACTTCCAGTGCGACTTCACGCGCGACCGGGCGCTCCCGATCCTCGCGGTGGACGAGCCGATCTACCGGCGGCTGCCCGCCTTCCTGATCGCGACGGTGGACAAGTTCGCGTCGCTTCCGTGGGTGGCGCAGTCGGGTGCGCTCCTCGGCGGGGCGGACCGCTTCACCGAGAAGGTCGGGTTTTACGGCGCGGCCGAGCCGCGGCAGGGAAGGCCGCTCCCGAGCCGCATCCCGCCGCCGGACCTGGTGATCCAGGACGAGCTCCACCTCATCTCCGGACCGCTCGGGACGATGGCGGGGCTCTACGAGACGGCGATCGAGGCGTTGTCGGTGCGCCACCTCGACGGTCACGCGGTCCGGCCGAAGATCGTCGCCTCTACGGCGACCGTCCGGCGCGCGCAGGATCAGATCCAGGCGCTCTTCGCGCGTCCCCTGACCCAGGTGTTCCCGCCGCCGGGACCGTCGCGGCGCGATTCCTACTTCGCGCGCGCCGTGCCGTCGTCGGAGGCCGCGGCGCGGCTCTACCTGGGCGTGGCGGCGCAGGGCCGGAACCCGAAGGTGATGATGCGGAAGGTCTGGCTCGCGCTCATGGGGGCGGGCGAGCGGGCCTACCGCGATGCCGGAGGGCACAAGAACCAGAAGAACCCGGCGGACCCCTACATGACGGTCCTCGGCTACTTCAACGCCCTGCGCGAGCTGGGCGGGGCCCGCCGGATCCTCGAGGAGGAGGTCCAGAACACGATCAAGGCGTACGGGGTGCGGAAGCGGATCGGGGAGTCGCCCGGTCTGTTCCAGGACCGGAAGACGTTCTCCGAGGTGATGGAGCTGACGTCGCGCGTGACGACCGACAAGGTCGCGGAGGCGCGCCGCCGCCTGGAGTGCGGGTTCCACGAGCAGCAGCGCGTCGACTGCGCCATCGCGACCAACATGATCTCGGTGGGCCTCGACGTGCAGAGGCTCGGACTCATGGTGGTCCTCGGGCAACCGAAGACCCACGCCGAGTACATCCAGGCGACGAGCCGGGTCGGCCGCGACGACCAGCGGCCTGGCCTCGTCGTCACGCTCCTCAACGTCCACAAGCCCCGCGACCGCTCCCACTACGAGCGGTTCCGGCACTACCACGAGACCTTCTACCGGTCGGTGGAGGCGGGGAGCGTCACGCCCTTCTCCGCCCGCGCCCTCGATCGCGGGTTCGCAGGGGCGCTCGTCGGGCTCGCGCGCCACGTGCAACCCGAGCTCACGCCACCCGAGGGCGCCGAGAAGCTCTCCGATGTCCGCGCGGCGCTGGAGCAGCGACTCGTGGAGATCTTCCGGACCCGGGTGGAGCAGCAGCCCATCGAGGACGACGAGGAGCGCGAGGAGCGCCTCCTGGGCGTCCAGCGTCGCGTGGTCGATCTCCTCGATGCATGGAGCACGGTCTTCGAGGCGTACGAGGGTAACGGCGTGAGGATGCAGTACCAGAAGTACGAGCTCGACCGGCCGAAGCCGCTCCTCCGGGAGATGCTCGACCACGACTTCGAGTCCGAGAACCATCGGAAGTTCCGCGCCAACCGGTCGTTGCGCGACGTGGAGCCGGAGGTGAACCTGTTCCTCAAGGACCTCGGGAGCAGCAAGGACCTGGAGGACGCGCCATGAGCCGGAAGCGCCACGGCCAGGTCCGGCAGAGCCAGGTCGTCACCACGTACGGCCCTGGAGCGCTCATCGACCTCCCGAAGCACTCGGCCATCGTCGGCGGGCTCGACGGGTGGCCGAGGGTCGGAGACCTCGAGGAGATCGTGGAGCCGCGCCTGTCCCGCAAGCTCCAGGTGATGACGGGCGTGAGGGTGCCGAAGCTCTACGCGCCCCCGCCCGACACGAACGACCCGCGCGAGGGGCCGAGGGGTATCGGGGCGTGGCGCTTCCCCGAGTGGTTCGTCGTCCAGGAGGCGCCGGGGGGCGAGAGAGAGCGGTCGCGGCGGCTCGTCCACAGGAGGGCGCTCGACGACAGGAGCCGCTTCGACGGACGCGCCGTGGTCGCCACCCGCTTCGTCCGCGCCTGCCCGAAGGGGCACGTGGACGACCTCGACTGGTACGGGTTCGTGCACGGGGCCGAGGATTCGAGGTGCAGGGGGCAGCTCTGGCTGGACGAGCGCGGCACGGGCGGCGATCTCGGCGATCTCGTCGTGCGGTGCCAGTGCGGCAAGCAGCGCGGTATGCACGAGGCGCCGGCGATCGCCATGAAGCCGCTCGGGACCTGCTCCGGGGCGAGGCCCTGGCTGGGACGGAACGCCAGGGAGGCGTGCGGGCAGCCGGCGCGCCTCCTCATCAGGACCGCCTCGAACGCGTACTTCTCCCAGGTGGTGAGCGTGCTCTCGCTGCCGGACAGGGGCAGCGCCGTGGACGCGGCGGTGAAGGACCTCTGGGACGACCTTCAGATCGTCGAGACCGACGCGGACCTGGCCCTTCTCAAGCGGAAGCCCAAGATCGCGCAGCGCCTGGCCTCGTTCCCCGACGACGAGGTCCTCGCCGCGATCGACCGGATCAAGAACGGACGGGTGGAGGAGAGGCCGGTCAAGCACGTCGAGCTCGACGCGCTCCTCGCGGCCCCCGAGGGGTTCGGCGAGGACGTGCCCATCGACCCCGACTTCCACGCACGGCGGCTGCCGGATCGCGCCTGGCGCCGCTCGAAGGTGTCCGCGGGGATCGAGGCGGTGGTGCAGCTCCACCGGCTACGGGACGTCGTCGCCCTCATCGGCTTCACCCGGTTCGAGGCCGAGGTGCCGGACATCCATGGCGAGTACGAGACCGACGTCGAGCGGGCGCAGATCGCCCTGGAGCCCTCCTGGTTCCCCGCGGTCGAGAACCGGGGAGAGGGGGTCTTCATCCAGCTTGAGGCCGCCGCCGTGAAGGCGTGGCTCGAGCGGGGGGAGGTCCGGAGGCGGATCGACTCCCTCGTGGCCGGCCACCGGCGCTGGGCGGAGGCGCGGAAGTCGGAGCGGCCCTTCCCCGGCGGCCCCTACGTGCTCCTCCACACGCTCTCGCACCTGCTCATCCAGTCGCTCGCGATGCGGTGCGGATATCCTGCGAGCTCGATCCGTGAGCGCGTCTACGCTGACGAGCCGGGGGAGCGGTACGGGGTCCTGCTCTACACCGGGACGCCGGATGCGGAGGGGACGCTCGGCGGGCTCGTGCAGCAGGCCCGCCACGTCGAGGACCACCTGGCACAGGCCCTGCGGTCGGGGACGCTCTGCTCGCACGACCCGATCTGCGCGCAGCACTCGCCGGGCGAGAGCCTCGAGAACCGCTGGCTGCATGGGGCGGCCTGCCACGGGTGCGCGCTCGTCGCGGAGACCTCCTGCGAGATGCGGAACGACTACCTCGACCGGGCGCTGGTGGTGCCGGTGCTCGGCCTCGGCGGCGCCGCGTTCTTCACCCGGACATGAGCGACGCGCTCCTCGACCTCCCCTCGCACCTTCGCCAGCGGCTCGCGGGCGCGCTTCGCTCCGGCCTCCTTGGACCGCCCTACGGCGCGACGTCGGTCCGGTCGGTCGTGAACGCCAGCGAGGCGAGCCCGGCCATCTCCGAGGCGCTCGCGGCGCTCGACAAGCGCGGCGTGACGGGGCCCGCGATCGCAGAGCTGCTGGGGGTGGCGGATCGCATGGCGGCTCGCGCACCTCGCCTGGATCTCGTCTGGTCGGGGCCGACGGTGGCCGGGCTCCACGCCCGCAACACCCGGCGCGTCTACGAGGAGCTCCTCGGCAGCGCGAAGCGCTCGGTCTGGGCATCGACCTACGCCTTCTTCGACGGTCCCAGCGCGTTCGAGGTGCTCGCGAAGCGCATGGACGCGACGCCCGGGCTCCAGGTCACGCTCCTTCTCAACGTCCAGAGGAAGCGGGGCGACACGACCGCGGCCGACCAGCTCGTGCGGCGCTTCGCCGACCGGTTCTGGAAGCACGAGTGGCCGGGGACCGCACGGCCGAGGGTCTTCTACGACCCGCGTGCGCTCGAGCTAGAAGGCCCTGGCGGCGTTCTCCACGCCAAGGCGGTCGTCATCGACGACGAGGTGGTCTTCATCACGTCGGCGAACCTGACGGAGGCCGCACTCGACTCGAACATCGAGCTGGGGCTGGTCGTTCGTGACCGGGCCCTCGCGGCGAGCGTGTCGACGCACTTCCAGGCGCTCGTCGACAGGCAGGTTCTGGCGCCGATCCCGGGCGACTGACGGCTCCGCGGTACGATCGACCGGGGGCTTTCCGCCGGCCCCGCGCCGCGCCGTGTCGCGTTACAGGGGCGCGCCGGGGCAGGTCACAGGCCTCTTCGCACGCACGCTTCGCCCCGATGCACTGCCCGTGTCACCCATGCACATTCCGTGTCAGAGCCCCCTGCTAGGTTGCACCGTTGCTGTAATCCGCTGGGTGAGGTCACGGCTTGTGGACTCGCGGCGACATCGGTCTCGACAGCTTCGGCGCCGGCCATCGGCGACGCGCCTTGTCCGCGACGCGCGGCCCCGGTCTTGCGAAGCACGCAGGCTGAGCCACGGGGGCTGATGATCCGGTTTCGTTGGCGACGGGAGGAAGTCGGGGCTCACACCGAGACGGCGGAGGACGCATGGGCGCTTGGTCGGCAGGCCGGAGGAGTCACTCGGGGTATCGCTGCTTCGTTCACGAGCACCGCCACGCGGTCGCCGCCTGCCGAGGCTGCGGACGCAGTCTCTGCGGGGAGTGCGCCTCCCATTACAGGCCCGCGCACTGCCATGAGTGCACGGTGTGGGAGACCGGGAGGACGGCGCTCTCCCAGGCTGCGCGCGTCGTGAGCACGCTCGCCTTCGCGGCTGCGGCGGCCTGGCTCGTCTCGCGCAACCAGATGGCCGGCGTCCGCGACTCCGCGCTCTTCGGGGTTGCAGCCGCCTTCGGCCTCTACGGATGGGCCGTCGTCTCCCGGTTCTTCCCGAAGTTCTACGGGCCTTGGCCGTTCCTCCTCGTGCTCCTGTACCTCCGGATCGTGGCCTCGTTGGCCGCCGGCCTCATCGTGGGGCCCTACCGGGTCGGCCAGGCACTCTGGAACATCGGCTCGGCCCTCAGGCTGCGCGGCAGCGCGAAGCGGATCCTCGCGACCTGAGATGACGGCCACCCCGAGACTGATAGTGGCCGAACGACGCGATCTTGCTTCGCCGAATCGAATGGCAGGGAGGCTACTCGCGATGGAAGAGACTCTGTCCGGCGCCGGTGCCGCGGCGGTTCACGAGTCGGGTTCGGATGCCCTGGGTGGGGCGGCGGACTTGTTCGATCGCCACCGGAGGTTGGCGAGCACGGACCCGAACGGTGCGCGGCTCGCGCTGAACGAGTCGTTGGCGCTGTACCGCGAGTGCCATGCATCGGACCCTTCGAGTCTCTCCTGCCGGCGAGCGCTGATCGCCGCCCTCATGGCGCTCGCGAGGGCGGAGGACGTGTCGGGAGATACCCCCGCCGCCGTTCCTCTCTACAGGGAGGCGCACGTCCTGCTCTTATCTCTTCCGGCGGGCTCCGAAGACCCCTCGACCCTCTCGGACCGGTGCGACTGCGTCGATGCCTTGCTCACGCTCGAAGGCTCAACCGTGGACGACCACGGATCCGAACCCCTCCTTGCCGAGATGCTGGAGGTCACCGGCAGGCTGATCGAGGCCGAACCCGAGAACGCGCGATGGCATCAGAAGCGGATCGCCGCGCTTCTCCAGGGCTGCGCTCTCGCGACCCACGCGCACGACGCCGCGCGACGCGGCGAGCTCGCGGCGGAGGCCGTGGAGTCCGCCCATGCGGCGACGGACCTCGAGCCCGGGGACGACGCCTCCAAGGCCTGGCTCGCCGAGGCACTGGAGGAGTCGGGCGAGGCCGAGGCGGAACTCGGCCGAGCCATCAGGGGGAGCGGCCGGGTTCGTGCGGCCATCGAGCTGTGGCGCGAGTTGGCTCGCTCCGCGCGGCCTCCTCCCGGCGCGAGGGACCGGCTCCGGGAGGCCATGATGAAGCTCGGCGAGTTGGAGTTCGGGATGGGCTCTTTCGGCGCTGCGGCGCGGTGGTTCGGGGAGGCCCTCGTTCTTGCCGAGGCGGAATGGCCCGACGCCCTTCTCGGGAGGGACGAAACGGTGGCCGCCATCCACCTGTCGATGGGCCGCGCCTTCCTCGCGGACGGCGATGCGGAGGCTGCGGGCCGCCACGCCGAGCAGGCGCTCTTCCTCTCGCACGCGACCGCCCGGGAGCGCCCGTGCAGCGAGACGCTCCTGCAACTGGCGGCCGCGCACCAGCTGGATGCCGTGATCCATCTCCGCTCGAAACGGATTTCACTGGCCCGGCGTGCGTGGGATCGGGCGATCTCCGCCACGCGGCAGTCCGCGGCGGCCGCCCCGGACGTCGGGGGCGCCGCCGCCCGGCTGGGGCAGGAGTGGCGGTCGCGCGCCGCGTTCGAAGCCGCGGCGGGCTATGGAGCGACGGCGCAGTCGATGCTCGGGGAGGCGGCCGAGGCGTATCGGAAAGCCATCGTGCTCGATCCGGGCGCTGAAGAGTGGCGTTGGGCGCTCGTCGAGGTGCTCTCCAGCCTCGAGCGCCTTGCGACCCGATGGAACAACCACGACATCGCAGGTCAGGCGGCGCTGGATGCTCGGGCCGCTGCATCCGCGGCGGTCGCGACGACCTCGGGGGCGAAGACCGGCGGTGTCGTCGGGCGTTTCGTGGCTCGCTCGCCGGAGCCCGGCGAGGCGGGGGACGACTCGGGGAAGGACGGCAGCGCGGCCACATGGGCGCTCGGGGCCCTCCGCCCGGCGAAGCGTGGCGACCCTTCGGACGCTCCCTCCGCGCGGACGACCCTGAGCCACCAGAACTGGCTCGAGCAGCACGACTATCGAGTGGCCGAGCTGAGGGAGGAGGCCGAGAAGGCCCGGAGCCTCGACCGGGCGAGGAGGGACGTCGAGGTTCGGAGGAGCCACGAGATGACTCGCCGGGCGGAAGAGGATCGCCAGGCGGGAGTGAGCCCCCGAGTGCTCGCCGCCCGCACCGAATGGCGCACCCAGGAAGACGCGCGGTATGCCGCCGAGCTGGCCCGCATCGAGCAGGACTCAGCGAAGCACCAGGCTCGCGTCGCCGAGAGCGAACTCGCCTGGACGAACCGCCTGTCGGAGTGGGGAGCGGCCGACGATCTCGAGCGGGACCGCGCGGACGTCGCGGCCGGGAGAAGGCTACGTTCTCGCCTGCCGACGTGCTGAGGCCGGGCCGGAGCCGTTTCGAGTGTAGCGCACGGGTGCCGATGCCTCGCGAGGCCCGCCCCCACCACGCCGCAACCATGCCATATCGCTAGCGCTTCCTTTTCGACACGGATACTGAACCATAAATGGTTCATTGGTGTTGCATGTCGCCGGTCGCCCATGTAGGGTGCCGTGCGTACGCCGACGAAGGGACAGACCTCCATGACCGAGCGCAGCCCCGAAGACCTTCCTGCCCGCTCCTCCGAGCCGACGTCCGAAAAACTCAACGTCACCATCCGTATGCCGGCCGATCTCGGCCGCTGGATGACGAGGCAGGCGCAGGCGCGCGGCTGGTCACTGAACGAGTACTTCGTGACCGTGGCACACGACTTCCAGAGCTGGTTCGGGCTGCCGGACATGGTCATAGGCCTCCTGAAGGCGGACCAGCAGGCGGCCGGAGTAGACCGCCGACGCTACATCCAGCACGTCCTCATGCGCCGGTACCACGAGCTGTACGAGAGGGGTGTCGGCTTCGACCGGAAGTCGACCGCGCCAGAGATGCCGAACACGAAGTGACGGCCCGGCGGCAGCCACGACGAGGAGACTTCCAGATGGCATCAAACGCTCCCGCGCCACGCGCCAGGCCAGCCCTCGCGGCGGCGGAGGCCGATGGGAATGGGGCGGCGCGCCCTGACTGTGCTCCTCGGATCCCGTGGGATCGCGTAGAACGACGCCGGCCCACCGCGGCGACCCTGATGGTCGTTCCCGAGCTGGCGGCGCTGCCGGGCGGGGTCGCGAGTCCGGAGGGCGTGCTCGGCTCGGTGCTCGTCCACGCGCTGAGACAGATCGTCCGGGGTGAGCTGGACGGGCGACTCACGCCCACCGACCCAGTCCAGGCACCTCGCTGGATGACGCCGCCGGCTGCGTTCCGGCTTACGGGTGTCCCACTCAAGACGATCCGAGCGTGGGCCCGCGACGGCCGAATCCCCAGGCGCCTGAAGAACCGCTCCGCGGACCCTAGGCAACGCAAATTCCTCGTCAACGTGGATGACGTCGTCGCGGCAGCCGAACAGGTCGCCGGCGCACCGGCGGAGACGAGCGATAAGCTCGGGCTCCGGCAGCGCACGATGGAGCGCGCCGCGGAGATCCTCGCCGCCCGCGCGGCCAGGGGGAGGTGACCGATGGCCTTCGCATATCGGCGGACCGACTCGAAGTACTGGTGGATGTGCTGGACTGACGCCAGCGGCGTCGAGAAACGCGAGTCCTCGAAGACCTCGGAGGAGGCCGAAGCCAAGGCTCTCGCCGACGAGCTCGAGGCGCAGGCCCGGGCCGGAGTTCGCCGCCAGGTCCTCGGCGCGCTCACGGTCCACCGCTTCTACGAGGAGACCTGGCTCCCGCTGCAGAAGGTCGTAAACCAGTGGCATTGGAAGGCGATGCAGGGTCACATGACCTGCCACTTCCTGCCGACGTTTGGAGCCTGGGCGATCGCTGACCTCGCGACTGACGACGGAGAGGTCGCTCTCCTCGACTGGGTCGTCTGCCTGCGCGAGCACCTTTCGGACAGGGACGGGACTCCCCTCGCGCCTCGAACCGTCAGGAACATCGCCAGCACCGTGCGGGCCTTCTTTCTCGACGCGGAGGACCAGAAGGTCGTCTCGAGGAACCCGACCGCCCGGTGGCGGGCCAAGCGCCACCTGCCCGCGATCCAGGACAAGCATCGCGGTTGGCGCAAGAGTGCCGGGTTCCAGCTCGCCGACGTCGTGACACTGACCACCGACCCCCGCATCCCTGAAGACCGGCGCACGGAGTACGTCTTCGGCTTCCTGACGGGCGTGCGGCCTGGGGAGCGGATCAACGCGCGGTGGCGGAACCTCAACCGGTCCACGCCCCGCCTCTGGCGGCTCACGCTCGACTCTGCCTTCAATTCTCCGATGCAGCGGGAGAAGACGACCAAGACCGACGCGGAGCTGAACATCCCCGTCCATCCCGTACTGCAGAGACTGCTCGACCGCTGGTGGTCGACCGGGTGGGCCGAGTTCATGGGGCGCAGCCCGACGCCGGACGACCTCATCTTCCCGCGGCACGACGGGAAGCACAGGCTCGTGAGCGGCACCTACAAGGCGTTCAAGTCGGACTGCCTGACCGTTGGGGTTCCGCCGCAGCGCCAGTACGAGAGCCGAGCCACCTTCCGGGGCCTCGCGGACGCTGGCGGCGCTGCCGAGCGCGATCTGGACATGATCACGCACCCCAAGCCCGTGACGGGCCCCGAGTTCTACCGGCGGCTGGAGCTGAAGTGGCCGCGCCTGTGCGACGCCGTCCTCGCCATCCCCGTCAGCGCGTGGGAGGGCACGCCTGGCGCGGTCCAGTGGCCTCCTGCGCTCTCCGCTCCGCCCACCCCCCCAGGCTCCACCCCCTCGGCGCCTCCGTCGCTGCCTGAGGCCGCCTCCGACGCCTCCGCGGGCGAGGTTACGGTCGAGGTTACGTCCAGGGTTACGGTGCCCGGCGCACCGAAAGACAAGACCCCGACATCCTTGGTGGATGCCGGGGCCGAGATGGAGCGGGAAAAGGGATTTGAACCCTCGACCCTCGCCTTGGCAAGGCGATGCTCTACCACTGAGCTATTCCCGCAAGAACTCTCGCGAAGGGCAGGTTTATAGAGGGCGCCTCCGGGGGGTGTCAAGGGCCGGGGCGAGGGGCCCCGGGGGCCGCGCCGCCGCCCGCGGGCGGGGGCCCGTACACCGCCCGGATGAACCCCTGGAAGTAGGTCCAGGCCGACCAGACCGCGAAGAAGAGCGAGACGTAGAGGAGCCAGGTCCCGACCTTGTTCGCGTCGAGGTCGAAGCTGAAGAGGAGCGCGTCCACCGGGTAGGTGTAGTGGAGGAGGAGGAACGTGATGGCCGCCACCTGGAAGGCGGTCTTCTGCTTCCCCTCCTGCCCGGCCGCGATCACGATCCCCTCGCTCATCGCGATGGACCGCAGCCCGGTGACCATGAACTCGCGCGCCATGATCACGATGACCACCCAGGCCGCCACCCGCCCGAGGTGCACGAGCATCACGAGCGCCGCCATCACGATGAGCTTGTCGGCGAGCGGGTCGAGGAACTTCCCGATCACCGTGACGAGCCCCTTCTTCCGGGCGAGCCATCCGTCGAGGAAGTCGGTCGTCCCGGTCACCGCGTAGACGATCGCGGCGATGAAGCTGTTCACCCTCGACTCCACGAACGTGAAGTAGAGGAAGATCGGGATCATCGCGATCCGCACGAGCGTGATCGCGTTCGGGGAGTTCAGGAACTCCTTGCGGAGGGAGCGCGCCACGGCCTCACTCCTCCTCGATCGCCGCGGGGTCCGCGATCACGCGCCCGTCCCCGGTGAGCTCCACCGCCGGGATCTGCGGCCCGGGCTCCTCGTCGAGCAGCGCGCAGACGCGCGGCGTGAGGGAGCCGGTCCAGCCGACGAGCGCGGCGAGCGGCACCTTGATCGGCGCGCCCCCGGAGACCTCCACCGTCACGGGCTCCCCCACGGTGGAGAGGAGGAACCGCCCGCTCCCGCGCAGGTGGACGAGGTGGAGCTCCGCCGAGATCGACGACGGCACCCGGCCGTTCTCGAAGGCGATCCCGTCCTCGAAGCCGAAGAGCGACTCCTCCCGGAGGTAGGCGGCGTCCGCGCCGAGGTCGAGCACCGTGAAGCGCCGCCCTGAGACCCGGTAGAGGAGCACCCCGTCCCCGCTCACGCGCTGCATGCGGCGCGCGCCGTCGCCGAACGGCTTGTCCGTCGGCTTCCCGCGGAAGCGCTTCATCTCGCCGGCGACCGAGACCTTCCCCTGCGTCGCGAAGAGCCCGTCGAGCCGGACCCGCGTCTCCCCGCGCACCGTCACGGCGAGCGCACCGGCAGCCACCGAGAAGGCCTCGCCCGCCGGGGGCTGGACCACGCGCGCCGCGCTCCAGGCGCCGAGCGCCTCTCCCGCGGCGGCGGGCGGCCGGTAGGCGGGGACCGCCCCGGGCGGCGGGGTCCGCAGCGGCTCGGGCACGGCGGGCTCGGCCTGCTCCGCCTGCGCCACCACCGCCTCCGCCGCGGCCTTCGTCACGACGGGAGCGCCCCGGCCCGCGATGAGGTCGTCGCAGCGCGCGACCATCTGGTCGGAGCCGGACTTCTGGAACCACTCCCGCGCGCGGGTGAGGTTCCCGGACTCGAGGAGCGAGAGCCCGAGGTAGTTCATCGCCTTCTTGTGGTCCGGGTTGAGGTCGAGCGCGATCTCCAGCTGCTTCACCGCGTCGGCATGCCGCTTCGCCTTGAGGAAGGCGAGGCCGAGGTTCACGCGCGCGGAGGGCTCGATGGGGTTGTCGTCCACGAGCCGCTGCCAGACCTTCGCCGCGTCCTCGAACCGGGAGAGCTTGTAGTAGGCCTGGCCGAGGAGCCCGAGGACCTTCGCGTCCTTCCGGCGGAGCTCGAGCGCGCGCTCCAGGGAGGCTCGCGCGGGCTCCGCGTCGCCGCGGAGCAGGAGCTCCGACCCCTTGTTCAGGTGGAAGAGGAACTCCTCGTCGAGCCCCTCGACCTCGTCGCGCTGCGATCTCGCCACGGCCGTCACCGCCCGGCCTTGTAGGCCTGGTAGAGCGCGACGACCTTGCGGACGTACTCGCGCGTCTCCGGGATGTTCGGGACGGCGCCGCCCGCCCGCCGGACCGCCTCCGGCCCGGCGTTGTAGGCGGCGAGCGTCCTCACGAGGTCCCCGCCGTACTGGTTCGCGAGGATGCGCAGGTAGCGGGCCCCGCCGTGGATGTTCTGCGCCGGGTCCCACGCGTCGGAGACGTACATGTCCTTCGCGGTGGGGGGCATGAGCTGCATGAGCCCCATCGCCCCCTTCTCCGAGACCGCCTGGTGGTCGAAGTTCGACTCCACCGCCATCACCGCGAGGATGAGCGCCTCCGGGAGCTGGTACTTCTCCGCCGCGGACCGGACGTGGTCCGCCCACCGCTCCCGGCCGGCGCCCGACGGGATCGGCCGCGCGCGGACCGCGGGCGAGGGCCGGTAGACCCCGGTCGCAGGCGCGCGGTGGACCTTGCGGAAGCGGCCGTCGCTCGGGGCGTTGGAGAAGTGCACGACTCCGTCGCCGTCCACGTACGAGTAGAGGTCCGCCGCGCCGGCCGCGTCGGCCGTCGCGAGCAGCCCGGTGAGGGCGAGCCCGAGGAGGGGGCGGACGGGGCGCATCCCGACGGAAAGGTAACAGCAGGCCCCTCGCGCGGACAACTTTCTTGCCCCACCCTTCCGCACATCCGATAGACAAGGCCCATGAGCGCACTCTCCCCACGCGAGCACGTCGACTTCCTCGTGCTCGGCGGCGGCGTCGCGGGGCTCACCTTCGCCCTGGAGGCCGCGGGGCGCGGCTCGGTCCTCGTCCTCACGAAGCGCAACCGCTCGGAGGGCTCCACCCAGTACGCCCAGGGCGGCGTCGCCTCGGTCCTCGGGCCGGACGACGAGCCCTCCCTCCACGTGGAGGACACCCTCGTCGCCGGGGCGGGGCTCTGCCGGCGGGACGCGGTCGATGTCACCGTGCAGGAGGGCCCCGACCGGATCCGCTGGCTCCTCTCCCTCGGCGTGGAGTTCGACCGGGAGGGCCCCGGAGGGCTCCACCTCACGAGGGAGGGCGGCCACTCCCGCCGGCGCGTCGCCCACGCGAAGGACACGACCGGCCGGGAGATCGAGCGGGCCCTCGTCGCCGCCTGCGAGGCGCGCGGCATCCGCCTCGTGGAGGACCAGGTCGCGGTGGACCTCGTCACGAGCGGGAAGGCGGGGATCGGCGGGCCGAACCGCGCCCTCGGGGCCTACGTCCTCGATCGGGCCTCGGGCGAGGTCGTGGCCGTGTCGGCCCGGGTCACCGTGCTCGCGACGGGCGGCTCGGGGAAGGTCTACCTCTACACCTCGAACCCCGACGTCTCGACGGGCGACGGGGTGGCGATGGCCTACCGGGCGGGCGCGACGGTCGCGAACATGGAGTTCTTCCAGTTCCACCCGACCTGCCTCTACCACCCGCAGGCGAAGAGCTTCCTCGTGAGCGAGGCGCTCCGCGGCGAGGGCGGGATCCTCCGGAACGGCGCGGGCGAGCCCTTCATGGTCCGCTACGACCCGCGCAAGGAGCTCGCCCCGCGCGACGTCGTGGCCCGATCCATCGACGCGGAGATGAAGCGCCGCGGCGACGACTGCGCCTTCCTCGACATGACGCACCTGCCGAAGAGCTTCCTCGTCGACCACTTCCCGCACATCTTCGCGACGTGCAAGGAGTTCGGGATCGACATGGCGGTGCAGCCGATCCCGGTCGTCCCCGCGGCCCACTACCAGTGCGGCGGCGTCGTGACCGACCTCGAGGGGCGCACCTCGATCCCGGGCCTCTACGCGGCCGGGGAGGTGACCTGCACCGGCCTCCACGGGGCGAACCGGCTCGCCTCGAACTCGCTCCTCGAGGGGCTCGTCTTCGGCCGGCGCGCGGCCCTCCGCGCCGCGGAGGAGATCTCCGGCCCCGCGGGGGCGCGCCCTCCCCTGCCCGAGTGGAACCCGGGCGACGCCCTCGCCCCCGAGGAGGGCGTCGTCGTCGCGCACAACTGGGACGAGGTGCGCCGGGTGATGTGGAACTACGTCGGCATCGTCCGGACGATGAAGCGGCTCGACCGCGCCCGCACGCGCCTCAAGATCCTGCGGGACGAGATCCGCGACTACTACTGGCAGTACCGGCTCACCCCGGACCTCATCGAGCTCCGCAACCTCGCCGACGTGGCGATGCTCATCGTGGAGTGCGCGCGGCTCCGGAAGGAGTCGCGGGGGCTCCACTACCTCCTCGACCACCCGAAGGCGGACGATCGCTGGCTGCGGGACACGCTGATCACGCGCGGGGACCTGGAGTGATGGCCGTGATCACTCGCATCGATCCTCGCCGTTCGCCCTTCGACAAGCTCAGGGCGAACGGCCGAGGCCATGGGCCGGGTACGGGCAAGCCCGCTCGTGGTGAGCCTGTCGAACCACGAGCTCCCGGCCCCGTTCGCCCTGCGGCAGACCGGGGCGAACGGCCGCGGCCATGGGTCCGGGTACGGGCAAGCCCGCTCGTGGTGAGCCTGTCGAACGTCGAACCACGAGCTCCCGGCCCCGTTCGCCCTGCGGCAGACCGGGGCGAACGGCCGAGGTCTTCACGGCGCCGGCACCGGCTGCCAGGGGGCGTCGGGGGGGGCCTTCGGCACCTGGGCCCAGTCGAGCCGGAGCGTCCCCATCGCCCCCGTGATCTCGAGGGCGAAGGGGCTGCCCGCGAGCGGCCCGGCGGGCGCCCTCGGCAGGAGCACCCGGTAGACCACGTCGAAGGGGCCCACGTAGGGGAAGAGCCCGACGACGGTGGCGTCGGAGTCGATGGACCCGACCCGGGAGGCGAGGACGTCGGCCTCCCCCGCCTTCACCGCGACCCGCCAGACGCTCCGCGGGGCGTCGAGGTCGTTCGCCTTCGGGTCCGCCGCGTAGAAGGAGAGGAGGAACTCCTCGCCGGCCGCCGCCTCGGCGCGCTCCTTCGCGAGCCGGTCCGCGAGCTCCTTCGGCGTCCAGCCGTACCACTTCGCGAGCCGCTCCGCCCGCGCCTCGCGGACCGAGGCGGAGAGGTGGGTGGCCGTGGCCGTGGCCCGGTGGCGCGTGCCGTCGTAGAGGACGAAGCGGCGCGTCGCGCCGTCCCGCGCCGCACCCCAGTCGCCCTCGGTGGTCTGCGGCACCGGCGCTCTCGGGTGGCAGGCCGCGAGCGCGAGGGCGGCCGCGGCGAAGGCAGCGCCTCTCCGGATCATGGGATGAAGTCCTTTCGCGTGAAGACCGCCTCGAGCGGGACGCCCTGCGCCTCGATCGCCTCGCGGCCGCCCTCGAGCCGGTCCACGAGCGCGAGGCAGGAGACGGGCTCGAGCTTCTCCGCCCGGCACCGCTCGATCGCCTTGAGCGCGCTCCCGCCCGTGGTCACCACGTCCTCGATCACGACCACCCGGCTGCCGTCGGGGATGGTCCTGCGCCCCTCGATCCACTGCCCGGTGCCGTGCCCCTTCGGCTCCTTCCGCACGACGAAGGAGTCGATCGTCGAGCCCTCGGCCGTCCGCCCCTTCGCCCCGCCGCCCTCCCAGGCGATCCAGCTCGCGTGGGCGACCGCGCTCGCGATCGGATCCGCCCCGAGGGTGAGCCCTCCGACCCCGCGGGGCAGGGGGGAGAGCTTCCGGATCCGCTCGAAGAGGACCCTCCCCACGAGCGCGTGCCCCTCCGCGGTGAGCGTCGTCCGCTTGCAGTCCACGTAGAAGTCGCTCTCCCGCCCGGAGGCGAGCACGACCTTCCTCCGCTCGAAGGAGAGCGTCCGGAGGAGCTCCAGCAGGCGGGCGCGATCGGCCTCGAGACTCAAGACTCCTCCTCCAGGAGCGGCAGGAGCCCGGCGATCCAGCGGGCCTGCTCCACGATGGCGCTCCGCCCCTCCGGCGGGAGATCCGCCCAGGACTCCCAGGCGACCTGCAGGTCCCCGTTCAGCTCGTAGAGCCGGCGCGCCAGGTCCTCGGCGAGCTCCTCCGGGGTGACCTCGACCGGCTCGCCCTCGCCTCCGTCGCCCTCCTCGCCCGGCTCGCCGCCCGGCTCCACACCGGCCCCCGCGGGCGGCTCCGGCGGGCGCCGGAGGAACTCGAGGAAGCGCTCGCGGGCCTTCGGGTCCAGGGGTGCCCGGGCGATCGCCTCCTCCACCGCCTCGGCGGCCCACGGGACGATCCCCTCCTCCTCGATCCGCGCGCGGAGGACCTCGAGCTCGCTCGCGAGCAGCGGCTCGGCGAGGAGCGCCTGGCCGAGCGCGATCCCCCAGGCGTCGTCGTCGTCGAGCGTCTCGTGGACGCGGGCGAGCACCCGCTCGCGGGCGAGCAGGCGGACCGCGGCCAGGCGGCGGAAGCCGGCCACGACCTGCCAGCGCGGGCCGTCCGGAGGCGCCCCCGGGATCGGGCGGAGCTCGACCGGCACGAGCTGGCCGAGCCGCCCGATGGAGGCCGCGAGCGCGGAGACGTCCCCCTCGTCGCGGAGGCGGAACGCGGCGTCGGACGAGACGTCCGCGAGCGGCACGAACTCGACGGCGCCCCTTGCGTGCGCGGGCGCCGTCGTCCGTGGCTCGAGCTCCACGACGAACCTACTTGCGCTTCACCACGACCTTGCGCTTCACCGCGCCCATCGCGACGGGCGAGGGAGGTGCAGGCGGCCGGGGCGCGGCGACGGTCTTCTCCTCGGCGGCCCCCTTGGCCGGAGCGGCGGTGCGCGCCGGGGTGGCGGGCCGGAGGGCCGGCCGGGCCGGGGTGGACATGCGGGACGGGGCGCGAGAGATGCGCTCGCCCTCGATGTCCACCTCTCCCATGTCGATGCGGCCGCGGAAGCTCGCGCCGTCCACGATGATCACGCGCGGGGCGGCGATGTCACCGACCATCCGCCCTTCCTTCGTGATCTCGACCGACTCGGTGGCCGTGACGTTCCCGACGACCACGCCCGCGATGACGCAGTTGCGGACCTGGACCTCGGCCTTCACGATGCCGGTCGGCTCGACCACGAGGGTCTTGGTGAGGGTGAGGGTCCCCTCGACGCGGCCGCGGACCGTGAGGTCCTCGTCCCCGTTCAAGGAGCCGCTGATGAGGATCGACTCGCCGATGATGGTGGTGCCGTCAGTGGTCGCCACGGTCACTTCCCCTTCGCTTCCTTGACGTCCATGTCGACGTTGCCCTTGAACACCGCGCCGTCCGCGATCAGGATCCGCGGCGCGCGGATGTCGCCCACGACCTTGCAGTCCGCCTTGAGCTCCACCTTGTCGCTCGCGGCGATGTTGCCGGTGACCTGGCCGGAGACCTCGACGTTCGCGGTCTCGATGTCGGCCTCGATCACGCCGGAGCCCTCGACGTAGAGGCTCTCCTTCAAGCTGATCCGGCCCTTCACGGTGCCCTGGATCACGAGATCCTCGTCACCCGAGATCTCGCCGTCGATCACGATCGAGCTACCGATCACCGTATGCGCCCCGCTACGCGACGGGGACACCTTCTCGATGCCAGCCATGCTTTATGGTCCTCCGGGGGAACACTCCTCGGTCAGCCGCGCGGAGTGTGCAAAGACCCGGGCAGGATAGAGGGCCGCTTCGGGTCGCGTCAACGCCGGAGTCGCGATCCGGTATCGCCTAGCCCGCGCGCTCGGCGAGCCATGCGACCGCATCCCCGATCGGCCGGTCCCGTCCCACCTCGTTGAAGAGCTCGTGTCGGAACCCCTCGTACACCACGAGCCGCTTGTCCCGGGAGCCGGCCCCGTCCACGAAGCTCCGGGCCGCAGCGGGGTCGGCGATGCGATCCGCCCCCCCGGCGAGCACGAGGAGCGGGGCCCCGAACTCCGGCGCCCGGCGCAGCGCCTCGGTCTGCGCCCCCTGGGCGGACTCGAACCAGCGCGGGGTCGTCTTCCGCCCGTAGAGCGGGTCGCGCGCCGTCCACCGCTGCAGCTCCTCGTCGCTCGTGAGCTCGGCGAGGTCGAGCCCTGCGTCCACCGGCAGCCAGGGGACGAACCGCCCCGCGATCCGGGCGGCGAGGACCTCGAGCCAGGGCGGCCGCCGGGCGAGCCGGAACCAGGGGGACGAGAAGACGAAGCCGGCGACGTGCCGCCCCCGGGTCATCCCCCAGGCGGCGGAGACGAGGGCGCCGTGGCTGTGCCCGAGGACGAAGAGCCGGTCGCGGACCACGCCGTCCTGGGAGAGCTTCGCGACAAACGCGTCGAGATCGGCCACGTTCTCCCGGAAGGAGTCCACGTGCCAGCGCCGGCCGTCGGACTGCCCGTGGCCCCGCAGGTCCACGAGCGCCACCTGGAACCCGGCGCGGACGAGGGCGGAGGTGAGCGCCGGGTAGCGCCCCGAGTGATCGCCGCCGCCGTGGAGGACCACGACGGTGGCCCGCGGAGAACCCGGCGTGTACCGCTGCCAGAAGAGCCGGAGGTTGTCCGCCGCGGGGAGGAACCCCTCCTCGTGCCGCGCCTCCGACTCGGCGGGATAGGTCGGCACCATGGGGCGGACCGTAGCACCGCGCGGGTGGTGGGTCGAGCCGCGCGTCGACGGTCGATCCGGGACGCTCGCCCTTCGACAGTCTCAGGGTCAGGCCGTCACCTCCGCTTGCGCCCGCCGACCTCGCGTAGCTTCCGCTCGAGCACGGCCCGCCGCTTCCCGGCCCCCTCCGCCCCCTCCTCCTGCGCGAAGCTCTCCAGGGCCCGGCCGTAGGCCCGCGCGGCGTCGGCCGGGCGCGAGGCGGCGCGGTAGGCGTCGCCGAGGTGCTCGAGGATCGTGGAGTCCGGGCCGGTGAGGGCGTCGGCGCGCTCGAGGTGCTCCACCGCGCCGCGGAAGTCGCCGCGCCGGAAGAGCACCCAGCCGAGCGAGTCGAGGACGTGGCCGGCGCGCGGCTTCAGCTCGAGGGCCCGGCGGACGAGCCGCTCCGCCTCGTCGAGCCGGAGGCCGCGCTCCGCGAGCGTGTAGCCGACGAAGTTCATCGCCTCCGCGTGATCGGGGTGGACCGCGAGGAGGGCGCGCATCTGGGCGATCGCCGCGTCCGGCTGCCCGGCCCGCTCGTAGGCGGAGCCGAGCGCGTAGAGGAGCCCCTCGTCGCCGGGGCGGCGCTCGAGCGCCCCCTGGAGCGTCGAGATCGCCTCGGCCGGCCTGCCCGCCCGCAGGAGGCTCTCCCCGAGCGCCGCGTGGAGCTCAGGGAGCCCCTCGTCCTTCGCGGCGCGCTCCCGCTCCGCCACCGCCCGCCGCAGGAAGGCCACGGCCTCGGCGTGGCGACCCGCCCTCGCGAGCACCGTCGCGCGCATCGTCGCGAGCCGGACGTCGCCGGGCTCCGCCTCGATCGGCCCCTGCAGGGCCCGCTCCGCCTCCGCGTGGCGGCCGAGCCGCGAGAGGGCGTCGGCGAGGGCGAGCCGCGCGGGCCCGAAGACCTCGGCCGCCTCCGGCCGGACCTGGGAGAGCGGCTCCACCGACTCGCCGAAGCGCCGCAGCTCCTGGAGGGCGATCCCCTCGGCGAAGCGGAGGCGGGGCTCGGGCCCCACGTCCTTCACCCCCGCCCGGACCGCCGCGAGCGCCTCCTCCCCGCGCCCTCCGTCGAGCCACTCGAACGCGACGGCGACGTGGGCGTCGGCGGCCGGGCGCGAGGCGCGCAGGTACCGGTGGAACCACTCCGCCGCCTGCCCGGGCTCGCCCCGGCGGACGGCGAGGCGGCCGAGGCCGAGCAGGGCCGGGCCGTCGTCCGGGGCCACCCGGAGGATCGCGAGGAGATCGTCCTTCGCCTCGGGCTCCCGGCGGAGCGCCTCGTGGACCTCCGCGAGCATCCGGTGGGCCTCCACGTCCCGCCGGTCGATCGCGACGGCGCGGCGGAGGTGGCGCTCGGCGCGGGCGGGCTCGTCCCGCTCGAGCAGCGCCCGCCCGAGCTCCCGGAAGCCCTCGGAGTCCTCCGGGAGGAGCAGGGCGAGCTCCTCGAGGACCCGGGCAGCGGACGGCTCGTCGCCGGCGTCGAGGAGCACCGCGGCGAGGAGCCTCCAGGGCCGGGGGTCGGGCCCCTCCCCTTCCCCGGCGAGCGCCGTCTCCACGCGGATCGCCTCGCGGAGCGCGCGGACCGCCTCCTCCGGTCGGCGCCGGGCGGCCCCGATCCGCCCGAGGAGCAGGTGGGCCTCCGCCGCGGCGGGCCCGTCCCCGGCGAGCTCCACCGCGCGCCGCGCCTCCGCCTCCGCCGCCTCGAGCCGGCCGAGCACCGCGAGCGCCTCGGCGAGGGAGACCCGGAGCTCGGGGCTCTCGTCGTCGTAGACCACGGCGAGCCGCAGGTGCTCGGCAGCCTTCTCCGGCTCGCCCGCCTGGAGGAACGACCGGGCCTGCAGGTAGTGGGAGATGGCCCGCGCGCTCGAGAAGCGCTCGCCCCGGGCGCGGAGCGCCTCCCGCATCGCGTCCGGGTCCGCCCTGCGCCCGGAGGTCGCCGACGCGGCACCGGCCGCGGCGACGAGGGAGAGTGCGGCGACGGCGGCGTGGAGCATTCCCGTGCATCCCCTTGGGATGGCTCCGAGCATAGCGGCCGCCCGGCACCCCTTCAATCCGGCCGCCCCCCGCGGCCGGCGGGCCGGCGGGGCGTGGTAAGGAAGGGGCCATGCCTCCGTCCAGCTACCTCCTCGGCGCGGTCCAGATGACCTCCACCGCCGACGCTGCCCGGAACCTCGACACCGCGATCCGCCTCGTCCACGAGGCCGCGGACCTCGGCGCGAAGCTCGTCGCCCTGCCGGAGAACTTCGCCTACATGGGCCCCGAGGAGGGGCGCCTCGCCACGGCGGAGCCGATCGACGGCCCCACGATGGCGCGGCTGCAGGACGTCGCGAGGACCCGCGCGATCTACCTCGTCGCGGGCTCCATCGCCGAGAAGTCCTCGAACCCCAGGATGCCGGCCAACACGAGCTGCGTGATCGCCGACGACGGCTCGCTCGTCGCCCACTACCGGAAGATCCACCTCTTCGACGTGAACATCCCCGACGGCGCGCGGTACGCGGAGTCCGAGGTCGTCGTGCCGGGCGACAAGGTGGTCGTGGCCCCGACGCCGCTCGGCCGGATCGGGCTCACGATCTGCTACGACCTCCGCTTCCCGGAGCTCTACCGGAAGCTCGCGAGCCTCGGCGCCGAGGTGATCACGATCCCCGCGGCGTTCACGCTCTTCACCGGGAAGGACCACTGGGAGGTCCTCGTCCGGGCGCGGGCCATCGAGAACCTCTCCTACGTCGTCGCCCCCGCGCAGGTCGGGCGCCACTCGTCCAACCGGCAGACCTTCGGCAACGCGATGATCGTGGACCCGTGGGGCGTCGTGCTCGCCCGCTGCCCGGACGGCGAGGGGGTCTGCGTCGCGCCCTTCCACCGGGCGCGGCTCGAGCGGGTGCGCCAGGAGCTGCCGGCGTTGAAGCACAGGAAGTTGTAGGGGGAGAGATCCTCGCTCTCCGCTCGTGGTGACCCCTCGCCAGGCTCGGGGGAACCACGAACTCTCGGACTTGGATCGATCTCGACCGCTCGTGGTTCGACAGGCTCACCACGAACGGGCATTCATTCAACCGTTCGCCCTGAGCCTGTCGAAGGGCGAACGTCCCGGTTCGAGACCGGGCATCGACCGCCATCAGAACGCGAAGAGCAGCCCGAACCCGATCGACACCTTCTCGTCCGACAGGTTCCAACTCGACGAGGACCCGAAGTCGTCCACCGTGCTCCTCGTGACGTCCACGTAGAGGTAGGTGGAGTTCACGCCGGTGTCCATGTCGAGCTCCCGCGCGAGCTGCGGGTCGAAGAAGTCGAGGAGGATCGCGACGCCGCCGGTCGCGGACCAGCCGTTCGTCGCCCCCTGCTCCTGCCAGCTCCCCGACCCGTCGGTCACCCACCAGTTGAACCGCTCCAGCGTGACGCGGGCGTACGGCGCGAGCGGCACGTTCCAGCGGTCGGCGGCCCAGTCGAAGCGGTAGCCGAGCGAGAGGCTCGCCGGCACGACGTTGAAGGTCGTCTCGTCTCCGGAGGGGATCGTGGTCCCCGCGAGGAGACCGTCCCCCCGATCGCGGAACCAGCCGGTCCGCAGGCCGACCTCGAGCGAGCCGGCGCGCGTGAAGAGGGCGCGAGAGAAGGCGAGCTGGAACATGAAGCCGCGCCCCGTCCCGAAGGCCCTCGCGTAGGGGTCGGGCGGGGTCATGGGCTCCGAGTCGATGTCCGGCCGGTAGGTCATCGCGCCGATCTCGAAGGAGCCCCAGCGCGGGGACTCGGCGAAGGCGGGCGCCGCGGCGGCGAGGGCGGCGAGGGCGATGACCGCGCGGCTCACTTGCGCCTCCGGAGGACGGCGAGGAGCCCGGCGAGGCCGAGGAGGGCGAACGGTCCGGCGGCGCCGGCGGCGCAGCCGCCCTGCTCGACGCCGTCGTACATGTCCCAGAAGCTGTCCACCGGCTGCGGGGTCCGCGAGTCGTCGGGCGTCGTCCCGGCGAGGCCGGCGGACGTCGCGCTGTCGTTCCCCGCCGCGGAGACCGAGAAGACCCGGATGTCGTACTGCGTGCCGTTCACGAGCCCGTCCACGCGCACGGAGGTCGCGGTCGCCGTGACCTCCCGGGTCGTCCCGCTGCCGTCGCTCGCCGAGAGCTCCACGCGATACCCCGCCGCCGCGACGTTCCCTCCGGTGGGCGCGGCCCAGGAGACCCTGAGCGCCCCGTCCCCGGGAGCGGACGCGAGCCCGGTGGGCGCCGGCGGCCGGCGCGTGTCGAGCGTGAGGGTGCCGACCGCCCAGGCGCTCGGGGTCGCGTCCGTGCCGCTCGCGAACCAGTGGACGCAGACGTGAACCGTCTGCGCCGAGGTCGTCGCCGAGCAGCTCAGCCCGGCCGCGGGCGCGAACTGCCCGGTGACCCGGTCCTCCTCCTGGGTCGCGCTCGTCGCGGCGAACTCGGCGCCGACCTCGGCCGCGGCGGCGACGCAGTACCTCGCCCCCGAGGCGGGAGGCGCGTCCTTCGCCGCGAGCACCCGGTAGACGCCCCCGGTGGAGAAGGAGCCCGTCTCGACCTGGACCGTCCAGCGGAGCCTCACCGTCCCGGTGGCGCTCTCGCACTCCGCGATGTTCAGGGTGGCGTCGGTCGCGGGGACCGTGACGATCCCACCGGCCGTCTGGCCGAGCGCGGCCGCCGGCGCGAGGAGCGCGAGCAGGAGCAGTGTGCGTCTCATGGCGCCGGATTCTGCAACCGGAGCGCCAGCGGGGCAAGAAGCGAACCCCCTCGTCCCGCCCGGGATTTTCCCGCCCGAGCCCCGCTCCGCCGCCAATTTGGCACCGGGGCCGCGGCCGCGCCCTGCCAATCTGTCAGCGCGCCGGAAGCCGCTCCGCGAGGAGGCGGGCGAGCTGGACCGCGTTCGTCGCGGCCCCCTTCCGCGTGTTCTCGATCGCGAGGAAGAGGTCGAGCCCGTTCTCCTGCGAGGGGTCCTCCCGGATCCGTCCGACGAGCACCGCGTCCTCGTTCGCGACGAGCATGGGCATCGGGTAGACCCGCTGCGCGGGGTCGTCCACGACCTTCACGCCGGGCGCCTTCCGCAGGAGCTCCCGGGCGCCGGCGGCGGAGAGCTTGCTGCGCGTGGAGAGGTTCACGGCGGCGGAGTGGCCGAAGAAGACCGGGACCCGCACGCAGGTCGCCGCGATCTCGACCTCCGGATCCCCGAGGATCTTCCGCGTCTCCCGGGCGATCTTCGCCTCCTCCTCGGTCCCGCCCCCCTCCGCGAACGCCCCGACCTGCGGGATCGCGTTGAAGGCGATCCGGTGCGGGAAGCGCGACGGGGGATCGGGCTCGCGGAGGTTCAGGAGATCGCGCGCCTCGCGCTCCAGCGCCTCGACGCCCGCCTGGCCGAGCCCCGAGACCGACTGGAGCGTCGTCACGACGGCGCGCCGGAGCCCGGCGGCCGCGCGGAGCGGGGCGAGCGCCATCGCGAGGGCGGTGGCGTTCGAGGAAGGGGAGGAGACGATCCCGCGCGCCGCCTGGCCCGCGAGCGCCTCGGGGTTCACTTCCGGGACGACGAGCGGGACGTCCGGCTCCATCCGGAAGGCGGGCGAGTCGTCCACGACGGCGCAGCCCTCCGTCCAGGCGAGGGGCGCCCACTCCCGCGACACCGCCGGCCCCGCGCAGAAGATCGCGACGTCGCAGCCGGAGAAGACCCCCTCCTTCGGCGCCTGCACGACGACGTCGTCCCCGCGGAACGAGAGGGTGGTCCCGGCGGAGGCCGGGGAGGCGATGGGCCGGAGGGCGGAGATCGCCTCCTCCCGGTCGTCGAGGACCTCGAGGACGGTGCGGCCCACGGTGCCGGTGGCGCCGACGAGGGCGAGGGCGAAGGGGCGCTTCTTCGTGGTCGTCATGGGGAGGGCTCCCTCGGCGAGGCGGAGGCGTCCACGAGGTAGAGGAGGGACTGGTACGGGATGCCGGAGTGGGTGGAGAGGCCGATCTCGCAGGTCCGCGAGCTGGAGAAGCCGCGGTCGCACCCCTCCGGCAGGGCGGCCCGCAGGCCGCCGAGCGCGGAGGCGGAGAGCTCGGGGGTCGTGAACCCCTTGTCCCCGGCGAACCCGCAGCAGCCCGTGGGCGGTAGGACGGCCTCCTCCGCGCAGGCGGCGGCGATCGCGCGGAGCTTCGGCTCGAGCCCCATCTTCGCGGCGCTGCAGGCGAGGTGGACCGCCACCTTCCCCGGCCGCCGCTCGATCCGGAGCCGCGGGAGGAGCCGGTCGTGGACCGCCTCGATCGCGTCGAGGATCTCGATCCGGGGATCGATCGTCGCCTTCATCCGCTGGACGCAGGGGCTCGTGTCGCAGACGACGGGGAGCCGTCCGCCCTCCGTCGCCGCGCCGAGCGCGCGGTCGAGCTCGCGCGTCTTCTCCGCCGCGAGCCGCGGGAAGCCCTTCGACTCGAAGGCGAGGCCGCAGCAGAGGGACGCGAGGCCGGCCGGGAAGCGGACGTCGAAGCCGGCCTTGTCGAGGAGGGAGAGCGTCGCCGCCTGGATGGGGCGCCGGTCGGGGGCGCCGCTCGCCGGCCCCATCGTCCGCGCGACGCAGGAGGGGAAGTAGACGACCCTGTCCTTCCGGCCGCGGACGATCTCCTCGAAGCCGCCGCGGGCGGGGGCCGGGATCGCCTCCGCCAGGACCGGGAGGGCGCGGGCCGCCC